>NZ_LMJZ01000003.1:0-152270 GCF_001421155.1 Sphingomonas sp. Leaf5
CAACCATACGCCCCGAAAATGCCTCGGCTTCCAAACCCCCGCCGAAGCCTTCATCCCGTTGCACTTCGAATGTGAATCCACACCCGGGTCAAGCCCGGGGTGACGGGGAAGAGCGCCATCGCGTCTACCCCTCCCCCCGATCCTCGATCAGGTCGAGGACGTCGCCGATCAGCGCGCGCATCGCCGCGCGGGCCGCGACCGGATCATGTGCGGCGATCGCTTCGGCGACCGCCGCATGTTGTTCGACGCTGGCCGATCGACCGACGATGGTGTTGGTGAAGCGGATCGAGGTGTTGAGCGCGGTCGCCACCGTCTCGCGGAACTGCGCGTAGAAGGGGTTTTTCGTCGCGAGCAGGATCGCGACGTGGAAGTCGATGTCGGAGTCGAGCGGATCGTCCTCGCCCCGTTCCGCCGCCGCCATCCGGGCGAGACCCTCGGCGATCCGTGCCTGATCCTCCGCATCCGCCGCCACCGCCGCCAGCGCCGCCGCCTCCGGCTCGATCGCGACGCGCAGCTGGTTGAACTGGCGCAGCAGGTCGACCGAGAATTTGCGGTCGAGCAGCCAGTGCAGCACATCGGGATCGAACAGGTTCCACGCCGCCGCCGGGCGCACCACCGTCCCCTGACGCGGGCGGGCGCTGACCAGCCCCTTGGCGGTCAGCATCTTCACCGCCTCGCGCGTTACCGACCGACTGATGCCGTGCGTCTTGCCGATTTCCGCCTCGGTCGGGAACGGGCGTTCGTCATATTCGCCGGTGACGATGGCGCGGCCGAGCGTGTCGAGCGTCGCGCGGGTCAAATTGCCGCCGGGCATTCCCGTCATCCGCGCCGCCATCCCGTCTCCTTTCGGTTCGTCCATGCCGCTTGGCACTGGACACAGTGCATTCATCGTATAATTGTCCGGCATCAAAAGCTAGGCCGGGGAGGAAACCATGCGTCTGTCGACGATCGATCTGATCGTCGTGATCATCTATGCGATCGGCATCTTCGGCCTGGCGCAATGGGTGAGCCGCGACAAGGGGGGGCATCAAAAGGATAGCTCCGATTACTTCCTCGCGTCCAAGTCGCTGCCATGGTGGGCGATCGGCGCGTCGCTGATCGCGGCGAATATTTCCGCGGAGCAGATCGTCGGCATGGCCGGGTCGGGCTATGCGATCGGCCTCGCCATCGCGTCGTACGAATGGATGGCGGCGCTCACGCTGCTGATCGTCGGCAAATTCTTCCTGCCGATCTTTTTGCGCAACGAAATCTATACGATGCCGCAGTTCCTCGAACAGCGGTACGGCCCGTCGATCCGCACCTTGATGGCGGTGTTCTGGCTGGCGCTGTACGTGTTCGTGAATCTCACCAGCATCATCTGGCTGGGGTCGATCGCGGTGACGCAGGTCGCGGGCGTCGACCAGACGGTGGCGCTGATCGGGCTCGGGCTGTTCGCGCTGCTGTACCAGTTGCGCGGGGGTTTGAAGGCGGTGGCGCTGACCGATATCGTGCAGGTCACACTGCTGGTGTTCGGCGGCCTCACCATCTCCTACCTGACGCTGTCGCAGATCGGCGGCGATGCCGGGGTGATGGGCGGGTTCGCCGAACTGACGCGCCGCGTGCCCGAGAAATTCGACATGATCCTGACCGCGGACAATCCTTTCTACAAGGATTTGCCGGGCCTGTCGGTGCTGATCGGCGGCATGTGGATCGCGAACCTGAGCTATTGGGGGTTCAACCAGTATATCATCCAGCGCGCGCTGGCCGCCAAGTCGCTGCCCGAAGCGCAGAAGGGCATCGTCTTTGCCGCCTATCTCAAGCTGCTGATGCCGCTGGTGATCGTCGTGCCGGGCATCGCCGCGGTGGTGCTCGCGCCCGATCTCGCCAAGCCGGACGAAGCCTATCCCACGATGATGCGGCTGCTGCCCTCGGGGCTGCTCGGCCTCGTCTTCGCCGCGCTGATCGCCGCGATCATCGCGTCGACCGCGTCCAAGATCAATTCGATCGCGACGATCTTCACCCTCGATCTCTACGCCAAGCGCACCAGCCAGAGCGGGACGATGGACGCGGTGATGGAGCGCAAGCTGGTCCGCATCGGCCGCATCGCCGCCACGGTCGCCATCCTGATCGCGATCGTCGCCGCCAGGCCGCTGCTGGGTGGCGCGGATCAGGCGTTCCAGTTCATCCAGGAATTTTCGGGCTTCTTCACGCCGGGGATCACCGTGATCTTCCTGCTCGGCCTGTTCTGGAAGCGCGCGACCGAAGCCGGTGCGATCGGTGCGGCGGTGGCGTCGGTGGTGCTGTCCTATCTGTTCCGCACCTTCGCGCCGGGCATTCCGTTCATGGACCGGATGGGGCTGGTGTTCCTGCTCAGCCTTGCGCTGGCGGTCGTGCTGTCGCTGGCGATCAAGGGACGCGGCGACGCCAACCGCATTACGATGCAGGGCGTGTCGTTCGGCACCTCGACCGGCTTCAACATCGCCGGTCTGGGCGTCATCCTGATCCTGATCGCATTGTACGCGACATGGTGGTGAGCCCGTTCATCGCCCTCGACTGGGGCACGACCAACCGCCGCGCCTACGCCATTGAGGACGGTCGCATCGCTGCCGTGGTCAGGTCGCCCAAGGGCGTATCGGCCATGACGGCCGACGACTATCCGCAGGAACTGGCGGCGATCCGGGCCGAACTGGGCGACCTTCCCGTGCTGATGGCGGGCATGGTCGGGTCGACGATCGGCTGGCGGGTGGCACCCTATGTCACGGTCCCGGCCGACATCGCCGACATCGCCGCGCAGCTGACATGGATCGACGATCGGACCGCGATCGTGCCCGGCCTGTCCTTTACCGACGGCAGTCACGGCGACGTGATGCGCGGCGAGGAGGTGCAGCTGCTCGGCGCGGCGCTCGCCGGACAGGTGCCGCCCGACGCGCTGCTGTGTCAGCCGGGCACCCATTGCAAATGGGTCGAGCTGACCGGTGGCAAGGTCACCGCCTTCACCACCGCGATGACCGGCGAACTGTTCGCGCTGCTCAAGGGCGGCGGCGTACTGGCACCGCAGCTGACCGCGCCGGTGACCGCCAGCGATGCGTTTCGCGACGGCGTTCGGGAAGGCGCGAAGCGCGACCTCGCCGCCAGCCTGTTCGGCATCCGCGCATCGCACGTGCTGGGCCTGCGCGACCCATCGCACGCCGCTTCCTATGCCAGCGGCGTGCTGATCGGCAGCGACGTGGCGGCGCGTATCGGCGACGGCCGCGACGTCCATCTGGTCGCCGACGGCGATCTCGCCACCCTCTACGCCACCGCGATCGAGACGCTGGGCAGCCGCGCCATTGTCAGCGGCTGCGAGGATGCCTTTATCGCCGGTATCACCCACATCCGAAAGTTGTCCGCATGCGCCACCTGACCGCCTTCGACACCGCCTTTGCCCGCTGCCCGCTGGTTGCGATCCTGCGCGGCGTCCAGCCGCACGAGGTGGAGGCGATCGGCGACGCGCTGATCGATGCCGGCTTCGCCATCGTCGAAGTGCCGCTCAACTCGCCCGACCCGTATGAAAGCATCACCCGCCTGTCGAAGAAGCTGGACGGCTATGCCGCGGTCGGCGCGGGCACGGTGCTGAGCGTCGAGCAGGTCGACCGGGTCGAGGCGGCGGGCGGCACGCTGATCATCTCGCCCAACGCCAATCCCGCGGTGATTTCGGCGGCGGCAGAGCGCGGGCTGGTGGCTATGCCCGGCATCGCGACCCCGACCGAAGCCTTTGCGGCATTGGAAGCCGGTGCCGCCGCGCTGAAACTGTTCCCCGCCGAAGCCGCCAGCCCGGCGGCGATGAAGGCGATGCGCGCCGTCCTGCCGCGCGACGTGCGAATGCTGCCGGTCGGCGGCATCGTCCCGTCGGTGCTGGCCGATTGGCACAAGGCGGGTGCGGCCGGCTACGGCCTCGGTTCGGCGCTGTATGTGCCGGGCATGGATGCCGAAACCGTCGGCGAGCGCGCGCGGGCGTTCGTGGCGGCATGGAACGCGCTGGAGAAGTAAGCGACTATCCGGCGCGGACCGGTCGCCGTTCGATCAACTGCCCCATCGTTACCCCGGACTTGTCGAGACCTCTGCGAAAGTATCGATTCCTGCCCCCTAGCGTACCCCCGCGCAGGCGGGGGTCCAGGGTTCCAAGCACAAGCCGTTGTTCTGCCTGGCTCTGGACCCCCGCCTGCGCGGGGGTACGGTCCCGTGTAGTCGAGGGCGCGACGTTCGCAGAAGCCTCGACGGATGACGGGGTGGCGGGGAGGAGAACGCTACCGCACCGTTCCGCCCGGACGCGGAAACCCCTGCCCCGTCAACCGTTTGCCTCGCTCCCCCATGCCGGAGCACCGCCCATGTCGCATCCCCGTCCCGTCCTCGGCCTGTTCGCCGGGATCGCCGCCGGCCTGATCGCCGCCGCCGCGATGGCCGCGTTCCAGTCGGTCGCCGCCGGGCCGATGGGACAGGACCAGAGCGACGACGATCCCGCAACGGTGAAAGCCGCCGACAAGGTCGCGATCGCCACCACCGGCGACCGCGTCCCCGACGCCTACCGCCCGCAGGCGGGACAGGCGGTGCATTACCTGACCGGCGCGGCGCTGGGCGGGCTGTACGGCGTGCTCACCGAATATCGTCCGGGTGCGGCGCGCGGTTTCGGGAGCCTGTACGGTATCGCGACCTCGGCGCTGCTCGACGAAACGGCGGTGCCGGCGACAGGGCTGGGGTCGGCGCCATGGGAGACGCCGGCCGCGACCCACGCCTATGGCGCGCTGGCGCATCTGGTGTTCGGGGTATCGCTGGAAGGGGCGAGGTCGCTGCTGGGTGGGCGACAGGGGTAGGCTTCCCTCCCCTCCCTCAGCCATACCCGTTCGGTTCGAGCAGCTTCGAGCGAAGTCGAGAAGCGAACGGATGGGGCAGGGTGGAGGTAGGATAAGGCAGGAATAGCCTACCGCCTGACCAACTCCACCGCCCCGACCTCGATCACCGGCACTTCCCATGGATGCACCGCGACGATCGCCGCCAGCGCCGCCGCGATATCCGCGCCCTCCGCCGCATAGGTCTTCACCACCACGGTCGGCACCACCTCGGCCTCGCCGGCCCGTCCGGTCGTCGGCAGCGCGTCCTTGCCGGGCACGAAACTTTCCAGCCCGAAACCCAGTTCGAATACGCCGCGATATGGGCCGATCGCGCCCAGCACGTCGCTGGCCCGGATCACGCCGACCACCCCGGACAGCACCGGACCATCGGCCAGCGCCGCCGCCTCACCCGCCTGCAACCGCGCCAGCACATTGGCCGATACCGGGCAATGCACCCGCACCACCTGCATCGGCGTCAGCGTCACAGCAACAGCCAGTCGTTGCGGCTGCGCGGCTTGATCTCTCCCCCACCCTGACGCCGCGCCACTTCGGTCTCGGCAGTGTAGCGGACATCCTCGTCGCGATCGGTCAGGAAGCCGTCGAGCGAATCGTCGTCGATCTCGGTCCATGCCCGCCCGCGATCGGGACCATAGCGCACGCGCGGCAACAGGCCGGGCAGCCGCGACCATTCGAGCAGCTGCGCGATCGACGCCTCGTTCAGCATGTCGCGCAGGTGGAAGGCGGTGACATAGGCATCGGGAAACGCCCGGTGCGCGGGCAGTCCGCGCTCATGCGCGATGCCATAAGGCTTGCGCCAATAGCGCAGCATCTGGTTCGAAAAGCCGGGACTGTCGGGCCAGAGCCGCAGCGCGCACTTCCACGTGCAGATCCAGTCGGCACCGTGCGTCAGCTGCGCGGTACAGAATTTCTGTTCGAAATCCGCGCGATGCGCCGCCAGCGCCACGCGGCGCGGATACGGATCGAGCACGCGGCGCGCGATATCCTGCCACCACGGCGCATCGGCGACCTGTTCGTCAAGGATATGGTGCACCGCCTGCGTCACCGGCGGGATCGGGCGGCCGGGATTGACGAAATGCGCACCGCCCTCGCCATGAATTTCCCAGCGGCCGTCCTCACCCAGCGCCACGTCCTGCCAGCCGACCTCGCACACGCCATGCGCGGGGGGAGCTTGCCCGGTGGTTTCGAGGTCGACGACACGGATGATCTGCGGTTGCGCCATTGGCGACAGATGGCGCTTCGGGGGCGGAAAAGCCACCCCGGGGGCGGCGAGGGTCCAGTTTGGGACGAGCAAGGATGGTTCGCGCAAAGGCGCAAAGGACGCGAAGGGGTTGCGTTGGGGTCGGCCACGTTTCTCTCCTCCCTGACAAGGGAGGGGTCAGGGGTGGGTAGGCCCGTGGTATAGCGTAGCATTCCCTCGCAGGCCGACCCACCCCCGGCCCCTCCCTTGTCAGGGAGGGGAGAGGAAAGGCTGCCCCGAACGCAACCCCTTCGCGCCCTTCGCGCCTCCGCGCGAACCGACCAGCTACCCCCGCACCACGCCCGACGCCGCCAACTGCGCATCAACCTCCGCCAGCAACCGCGCCAACCCGTCCTCATTCCGCGCCTCCGCCCGCGCGGTCAGCACGTCCTGCGTGTTCGACGCGCGCAGCAGCCACCAGCCGTCCGCCGTGGTGACCCGCGCGCCGTCGGTGGTGTTCACGTCCGCGCCCGCCGCCGCCAGCCGTGCCAGCACCTCGTCGACCACCGCGAACTTGCGCGTCTCGTCGACCTTGAAGCGCAGTTCGGGCGTGGTCGCCATTTCCGGCATCGCATCACGCAGCTCGGTCAGCGACGACCCGCTCAGATGGATCGCGCGGATCAACCGTACCGCCGCATAGGGCGCATCGTCGAACCCGAAATCGTCGCCGCCGAAGAACACATGCCCCGACATTTCGGCGGCCAGCGGCGCGCCGGTTTCGAGCAGCTTGGTCTTCATCGGGCTGTGCCCGGTCTTCCACATCAGCGGCGTGCCGCCCAATTCGGCGATGCGATCGAACAACAGCTGGCTGGCCTTTACATCCGCAATGATCGTTGCCCCCGGCGTTTCGCGCAGTTGCGGTTCGGCCAGCAGGATCAGCAACTGGTCGCCCCACAGCGTCCGCCCCCGGCCGTCGACCGCGCCGATCCGGTCGCCATCACCATCGAACGCCAGCCCGAAATCGAGGCCCTTGTCGGCGACCAGCCGTTTCAGGTCGACCAGATTGGCTTCCTCGGTCGGGTCGGGGTGATGGTGCGGGAAGCGGCCATCGACTTCGGTGAACAACAGATGATGTTCGCCGGGTAACAGCGCGACCAGCCGCTCGATCACCGGCCCCGCCGCGCCGCTGCCCGTGTCCCAGCCGATGCGATAGCTGCCGCCGGCATAGCCCGCCATCAGCCGCCCGACATAGGCGTCGACATGGTCGTGGTCGGTGACGGTGCCCGTGCCATCGTCCCAATCGCCCGCCGCCGCCATCGCGCCCAGCCGCTGGATATCGTCGCCGAAGAACGGGCGATGCTGCAACACCATCTTGAAGCCGTTGTAATCGGCCGGATTATGGCTGCCGGTAATCTGGATACCGCCATCGACCTCCAGCATCGCTTCGGCATGATAGAGCATCGGCGTGGGGCCCAGGCCGATGCGGACCACGTCGACCCCGCTCGCGGTCAGCCCGGCGACCAGCTCCGCCTCCAGCGCCGGCGACGACAATCGCCCGTCGCGCCCGACCACGACGCGGGTGCCGCCGGCGCGGCGCACCAGCGTCGCGAACCCGCGCCCGATCGCATGCGCGTCGGCGGTGCCCAGCGTCCGCCCGACGACCCCGCGAATGTCGTATTCGCGCAGCGAACTGGGGTGGAAGTCATGCGCCATGCCGGAATCCTCGCCGTTACAAGGCGGACGAGTTTAGGTCGAAGCAGGGACGGAGAGCAGAGAAAAGAAGAGGTTCGCGCAGAGGCGCAGAGGCGCAGAGGAGTTGCGCCTGCCGCGAACCACCCGCGACCGGGAGACCGTACGCAACGGTTCAACCGGTCGGAAGGCCCGCTGGCGCGGGTGCCGTCGCGCTGCACGCAACCCCTCCGCGCCTCTGCGCCTCTGCGCGAAAACTACCTTCTTCTTGTCTTCCGACCGAATCTCAATGCCGCAGCCGCCCCAGCAGCACATCCCGCGCCGCATTGATCCGCCGCGCCAGATCGGCCGATCCGCCGCGATCGGGATGCACCGCCTGCATCAGCCGCCGGTGCGCGGCGCGAATTTCGCCCACCTTCGCATCCTTGCCGACGCCGAGGATCGCCCGCGCTTCCGCCTCGCCGCCGACCTTTTTCGGCTTGGCGCGCAGCCATAGCCAGAAGGCGAGGATCACCGCGACGATCAGGACGAGCTTGAGCATCGTTCCTGCCGTGTCAGATCGCGGTCGGCGCGCCGAGCGGTTCGGGCAGTTGCAGCCCGCCCATCATCTCGCGCAGTTCCTGCCGCGCGGCGACATGCGCCAGCCCCATCTCCCCGAATTCGTTGCGGTCGAGCATGGTCAGCCCTGACGGGAACAGCTCGCGATACACGACGCGTTCGGACAGGCCGGGCGTCACGCGAAAGCCGACACGCTTCGACAGCGAATTGATCGCCTCCGATACGCGACGCATGTTGCGCGCCTCGATATGCTGCAATCTGTTGCGCAGCACGACCCAGTCGATGGTCGACCCGTCGATCTTCGCGCGGTGCTTGCGCGTTTCCCAGATCAGTTCGGAATAGAAGCTCGGCCGCGTCACCTTGAACGTGTCGGGATCGACCTGTCCGATCAGGTCGAAGTCGACGAAGCTGTCGTTCATCGGCGTGACCAGCGTGTCGGCATTGGTCACCGCGATCCGCGCGAAGCGATCGTCGCGGCCCGGCGTATCGATCACGAGATATTCGGCATTTTCACCCAGCCGGCCGAGCGCGTCGTTGAACCGCGTCATGCTTTCGCCGTCATGCGTGTCATAGACCGGCATCGGCAGGTTGCGGCCGGTGCGCTTCATCGTCTCCGCCCGGTTGTCGAGATAGCGGCCCAGCGTCCGCTGGCGATGGTCGAGGTCGAAGCACGCGACCCGCGCACCTTTTGCCGCCAGGGCGATGGCGACATGCACTGCCGTCGTCGACTTGCCGGTGCCGCCCTTTTCATTGGCGAACACGATGACGTGCAACCGATCCGAACCTTCGTTCAAGCGCGCAACCCAACCTTGTTGATCCCGAGCGGCCTGATCCAGTAAAGCCGCCTCCCCCACCCATATCGAAGGGCCATCGGCCGTGCAAATTATACGTCGGTTGGAGGTGCTTCGCGAAGCGCTCGGCCAGTTTACCCAGGCCGGGGAGAGCGTCGCGCTGGTTCCAACCATGGGCGCGCTCCATGCCGGGCACATGGCGCTGGTCGATGCCGCCCGCCGCCGCGCGCCGCGGGTCGTCGTGTCGATCTTCGTCAATCCGAAACAGTTCGGTCCGAACGAGGATCTGGCGCGCTATCCAAGGCGGGAGGCGGCCGATGCGCAGATGCTGTCCGAGGCCGGCGTCGACATATTATGGGCGCCCGAGGTCGAGGAAATGTACCCGGCGGGCTTTGCGACCAATGTCAGCGTGGCGGGGGTCAGCGACGTGCTCGACGGGGCACACCGCCCCGGCCATTTCGACGGGGTCGCGACCGTCGTCGGCAAATTGTTCGGACAGGTCGGCCCGGCGGTCGCGCTGTTCGGCGAAAAGGATTTCCAGCAACTGGTGGTCATCCGGCGCATGACCGCCGACCTGAACCTGGCCGTAGAGATCGTCGGCGTGCCGACCCAGCGCGAGGATGACGGCCTCGCGCTGTCGTCACGCAACATCTATCTCGACGAAACCGAACGCGCCCGCGCCGTCGCCCTGCCCCGCGCACTGGGCGAGGCGAAGCGCGGCATCGAACGCGGCGACGATCCCGCGACCGCGCTGGCAGCGGCGGTGGCGATGCTGACCCGGGCGGGGTTCGACACCGATTATGTCACGCTGGTCGACGCCGAAACGCTGACCGCCCCCATCCGCGGCCGCCCCGCCCGGCTGCTGGCGGCGGCGCGGATCGGCACGACCCGGCTGATCGACAACATCGCGGTGACGTTCGACTGACGCGCAGCCGGGGGCTTGCGTCCGCCATCGCCCGCCTTCGCAAGGGTAAGGCAGATAATCGGGCCATCCGGATCTACGTCCGGCCTGACCCGCCCTTCACAACGGGACAGCGGTGTCGGTCGAAAGGCCGAGTGGATGGTGCGAGGCGATCGCGAAGCGGGCCTGCATCACGTCGCGGACCAGCACATCGTCGGCCTGCAGGAACCGGGTCGGGGTCACGCCGATGAAGCGTTTGAAGTTGCGGTTGAAATGCGCCTGATCGGCAAACTCCTCGGTCCAGACCGCGCGGCGGTTGTCCATGCCGATGGCGAGGGCGGCGGCCATGCGCATGATCTTCTGCTTGTTGGCGAGCACGCTTGGCGGCAGGCCGCAGGCCGCGGTCGTGATCCGGTCGAGATGACGCCGGGAAACCTGCAACGACGCCGCCAGCGCATCGATGTCGTGATCCTTGCCATTGGCCCATGCGGTGATCGTGGCGATGCGCGGATCGACCGGCAACGCGTCACGCAACCGGTTGCACAACAGAGCGTCGATCCGTCCGGCAAGCGTCGCATCGTCGTCCGCCGCGCTGCCGGCCAGCGGCAGGTCGGCGTCGTCGCCCCAGACATCGTGCAGCGCGGCGACGCGGTCGACCATCGTCCCGGCGGCCATCGGCAGCAGCGCCGCCCAGCCTTCCGGGAACAGCCCCAGCCCGATGACGACCATCGGCCCATGGGTTTCAAGCTGCATCGCCGCCGATGCGGGGCCGAGGATGGCGGCACGACCGATCGGCTGTGCTTCGCCGCCGCGCGCGCGCCAGGCGAACGCTCCCTGTATCTGCCAAGTCAGTTGCGGCAACAGCGCGCCGGCCCAGCGCTGCCGAAAAGGTTGATCACACCGATATACATATATTGCGTCGACCAGCCCCTGTAACGACGGGTGCTGCGGCAAGTAGGTCATGCGCGTCGTCATCGTTCGCCCCCACGATCGATTGATGTGCCCGTGTCGCGCCGATGTCCGATTCATTCAATACTTTGTCTGGGTCGATCGGCGATATCGGGTTTGCAAGCAGGGGGTTGGGGGCGCGACGGTCCGCGATGGACCGCAAGGGACAATCGGATCGATGCCGTCGCGACCACCATGGTCGCGGTGCACACCCCCGCTTGCCCGATCGCCATACTCCGCCCCGGACAGGGGAGTGATTGGCATGGCGTTGAAGGACGAAGTCAAAACCGCGATCGACGATTTCTTTGCGCAGATCGATGCGAATCTGGTGGCACAGATCGACAAGGTGTCGCTGCCGTTCGTCGGTGCGCTGAAGGATGCGCCGGGCGTTGCCGATGCCCTCGCCTTCTACACGTCGATCCACACCAAATTGCTGGCGGTCGTACAGGCCGTACCCGACGAACCCACCGAACAGGATGCCGCCGACGCGCTGGCCAAGGCGATCACCGATCAGCTGAAGGACGAGGGCGTAACCGCCGTCGCGACCGAGGATGCGGGCGTCACCCTGACCTTTGCCCGGACCGAAACATTCTCGCCGACCGGCAAGGATGCGGCGCAGGTCGGCGAAAGTCTCGGCAGCTTCCTGAAACTGGAAGCAGCGGTCGGGCTGAAGCTTGCCGCGGTGCTGGGTGCCGAGTTGACCGTCGCCAAGGACGGCAAGATGACGCTGGCCGACAATGTCGAGCCGGAGGTCAGGATCGGGCTGACCGGCGACCTGTCGATCACCAAGGGCGAGGCGGGGCTGGGGTTCATCGGCGTGACGTTCAAGGACGCGGTGCCGGTCGATCCGGCCAACCCCGACGATCCTGCCGCGCATGAATTGATCGCGACGGTGGCGGTCGATGTCACGCAGACCGACGGCACGCTGGGTGCCAAGACCGATTTCAGCGCGACGGGGCAGCTCGACCTCGACTTCGCCAGCACGACGGCGGGGGCGCTCGAATTTTTGCCGACGATCGGGGGCGAACTGGTCGCGTCGATCGACGTCGACAAGGACGGGGTGTCGACGAAGTCGTTCGGCATCCAGGACGTGACCATCGATCTCGGCACCTATTTCAAGCTGGTCGAGGATGCGGCGCAATCGGTCGCCGACGTGTTCAACGCCGCGCCGTTCGGCACGCTGGTCGATGTCGCGACGTCGCCGGTGCCGGTCATCAACGGCATCAATTCGGCGATCGGTCTCGGCCTCGACACGGTCGGCGGCACCGGTGGCAAGGGCGACGGCAAGGTGACGCTGGCCGACCTCGTCGTCTATGTGCGCGAGGATCTGCGCAGCATCGTCGAGCCGTGGTACAAGGTCGTCGCGATCATCGACGTGCTGCGCACGCTGGGCGCGATCGACACCAGCCAGACCGTCACGCTGGGCAGTATCGAAACGAAGAACGGCAGCCCGACGTTCAAGGCCAGCGACGACGACATCTTCGGCATCCTGACCAAGGCGCTGAAGGACAGCGGCAAGGTCGACGGCGCCACCCTCGCCTATCTGACCAATTTCGACACCGGCGCGATGAGCAAACAGGCGGCGCTGTCGGCGGCGAAGGTGGGCGAGAGCAAGGGTTTCAGCTTCGGCCTGCTCGAAAACCCGGCGCTGATCGCCGACCTGCTGCTGGGCACCGGCGAACCGGTCAGCTTCGTCGAATATGACGTGCCGCCGCTGACCTTCGAACAGCATTTTTCGAAATTCTTTCCGATCATCGGCCCGCTGGGCGCGGAGATCAGCGGCGCGATCCGCGCCTCGCTCGACTTCGATCTGGGCTATGACAGCTATGGATTCGACAAGGGCAATCCGTTTCTCGGCTTCTATCTGTCGACGCCCGAATATGACGCCAGCACGCGACCGCAGCAGGGCGAAGGAGCACCCCCGCCGTTCAACGACGAACAGTTCGAACCGATCGGCGCGCTCGACGTCGAGCTGCGCGGCGGGGCCGGGATCGGCTTTGGTGGCGGCAGTTTCACGGTCGGGGTGTCGTTCCTGTTCGGCCTGTATGCGTTCCTGAACGGCGATACCGCCGGCCGCTATCACCTGACCGCCAAGACGATCGACTGCATCTTCGATCCGATCGGCGGTGTGGCGACGGTCGAGGCCAATGCCCGGCTGGTCATCGATTTCGCCTTCTTCACCTATCGCAAGAACTTCCCGATCGCGAGCCAGACGCTGGGGTCGTTCACCGCGTTCGAATGCCCGCATCCCGATTTCGTCATCACCGAACCCAATGCGAAGGGCCTCGCGACATTGCTCGACAGCGGCGATGTCCGGCTGAACGTCGGTGCGGATGCGACGGAGCGCGCGGTTCCCGACGAGGAGAATGGCCAGACCGTCTACAAGCCGATCCAGATGGCCGGCGCGCCCGAACAGGAATCCTATCTGATCGCCCGCGCACGCGACGCCGGCGATGGCGGCATCGCCGGCGGCGGCGGCGGCAATCCGGTGGTGGTACCGGACAAGCTCGACATTCTCGCCTTCGGCTTCACGCAGCGGATCACGGCGGGAAGGATCGTCGCCAGTTTCGGCGCGGGTAACGATGCGCTGATCATCCAGAGCGACGTGACGCAGGATTCGCTGGTCGATGGCGGCGACGGCGACGACAATCTGGTCGGCGGCGGGGGCAGCGACACGCTGTCCGGCGGGAACGGCGAGGACGTGCTGTCGGGCGGCGACGGCAATGATTCGCTGACCGGCGGCAGCGGTCTCGACCAGCTTTCGGGCGGCCAGGGTGCCGACACGATCGATGGCGGCGCGGAGAGCGATACCGTCGATTATTCGACGGCCAACACCGCGCAGAAGATCGGGGTCCGGATCGCCATCTCGCAGGATGGATCGGCGACCTCCAGTGGCGGCGAGGCCGATGGCGACAAACTGATCAGCATCGAGAACGTCATCGGCACCGCCTTTGCCGACCGCATCGATGCGAAGGCGATGACCGAGAACGTCTATCTGGAAGGGGGCGAGGGCAATGATTCGCTGTTCGGCGGATCGGGCAACGACATATTGATGGGCGGAATGGGTGCCGACGTGCTCAACGGCGGCAGCGGTGCAAACGGCGGAGGGGTGAACGCCACCAGCTACATCACCAGCTGGGCGGGGGTCGACGTCAACCTGAACCGCATCGTCCAATATTATGGCGAGGCGGAGGGCGACTCGCTTATCAGGATCCAGGCGATCCAGGGGTCGACCTTCAACGACATGCTGGTCGGCAATGCCGAGGCGAACCAGTTCGATGCGGGCGACGGCGACGATACGATCGATGGCGGGCTGAACACGGATCTGGTGCTGGCCGGTGGTGGCGGCGATCTGGTCTTCGCGTGCGGCGATGGCGACACGCTCGATGGCGGGGCCGGCGTCGATACGCTCAGCTATGCCCGCGCGACCAAGGCGGTGTCGGTCGATCTGCTGCGGTCGTTCGGTGCCGACGGCAAGCCCGATCCCGCCGCCGCGCCGGATACGATCGTCATGGCGGCGGTCCTCGGCGCACAGGATGGCGGGTTCAGCACGTTCGAAAACCTTGTCGGCTCCCGCTTCGACGACACGCTGATCGGCGACAATGGCGACAACCGGATCGAGGGCGGTACCGGCAACGACCGGATGGCCGGGGCGGGCGGTGACGACACGCTGGTCGGCGGGGTGGGCGCGGACACGATGTACGGCGCAGCGGGCCGCGACCTTGCCGACTATGCCGGATCGGGCGGCGCGGTCGAGGTCGATCTGACCGCGATCGGCAAGGGGGCCGATGCCGAGAGTGACCGCTATTCGGGCATCGAGGATCTGCGCGGTTCGGCCTATGGCGACGTGCTGCGCGGCGATGACGGCGACAATGTCATCGATCCCCATATCGCCGGGCGCAGGGTGTCCGACGCGGTGATCGGCGGCGCGGGGACCGACACGCTGAAGGTCGATTATTCGACGGTCGACGCCGATGTCGGCGGCGGGGTGTCGGGCCGCTTCGTCTATTCCACCGAAGGGCGCCTGTCGCATGCCGACGGCGATGGCGGCACGCTCGACCGGGTCGATTTCACCGGGATCGAGCGGATCGACTTCACCGGCACCCGCTTCGCCGACAGGATGATCGCGGGCAATGGCGACGACCGGATGTACGGCGGCAGCGGCGACGATTCGCTGGCCGGCGGGATCGGCAGCGACGTGATCTACGGCGCGCAGGGCCGCGATACGGTCAGCTGGGGCTTTTCACGCTCGGGCGATTCGATCGGCGGCGGCATGATCGACGACGGGATCAGCGACGCGGGCAGCACCGCCTATAGCGGCAACAGCAACCCGGATGTCGTGTTCTTCCTGAACGGCGGCAGCGGTGTCGACACGCTGGCGATCAACCTGACCGGCATCACCGAAGACGTGACGATCCACGGCGGCGACACCCCGGCAAGCGACTACAAATACTACAATCTGCGGCTTGCGAGCGGCGCGGCGGCAACCCGGTTCGAACGCCTGTCGGTCGTGGTGACCGATCGCGGCAACGACCGCATCAGCCAGGTCGGCCGGGTCGACAATGATTTCCGCTCCGGCGACGGCAGCGACCGGATCGAAAGCGGTCTCGGCCGCGATACGATCGATGGCGGGCTGGCGGTGCGGGGCCTGTCCGACCGCTATGCCCTCGACCGCGTCGGCAGCCGCATCTACGAGATCGACAGCGTCGACGCGTTCCGCAAGGCACCGGGCGACACGCTGTTCCTCGATTATTCGATGCTGGAGGACGGACGCCGGGTCATTTCGACCGGCTTTACCCAAACCGCCTATTCGGTCGACTACACCGCTCGCGGCGGGCGGGTGCTGCGCAGCGAGGTGCAGGGCAATACCGGCCGCTATGTGACGCTGGAGGACAGCGTCTATGGCGACACCGGCATGCCGCGCCCGATCCCCGGCGATGCGCCGGACGATGTGCAGTTCACCAATATCGAACGGCTGAACGTCATCGGCAGCAGCGGCAACGACATCATCACCGGCACCGACACCGTCATCGACACGCTGTTCCTCGACCGGATCAGCGGTGACCGGTCACAGGCGTCGGGCAGCGACGAACTCCATGGTGCCGATGGCGACGACTATCTGTACGGCCGCACCGGCAACGACACGATCGACGGCGGCGACGGCAACGACGTGCTGGTCGGGACCACCCGCATCGTCGAGGATGCCAATTCCACCACCAGCAATTACGATCGGGGCGAAATCGACGCGCTGACCGGCGGTGCGGGAGCCGATCGCTTCGTACTCGGCGATTCCTTCGGTGCGTTCTACACCCGGCAGACGCCGGAGGGGGATGCCAATCACGGCGTCATCACCGACTATTCGGCGGCCGATGGCGACGTCATCCAGCTACATGGCACCGCGCGCAGCTATTTCCTGCGCGAAGTCGATGGCGATACCCAGATCTACATGCTCGGCGGTCCGGTGCCGGAGCTGATCGGTATCGTCAAAAACGTTACCGGCATGAACCTGCTCGGCAAGGCGTTCGACTATGTCGACCCGCTCACCGGCGATCCCTCCAATCCGCCGACCGCCAGGCAGGAACTGACGACCGCCCTGCCCGACACGGTCGATCCGGCAGCGACGCTGCGCACCGCGTCCCTGTCGGCCGAACAGAAAGGCGGTTTCACCGTCACGCAGAATTCGTCGCCGACCGCGCTCACCGGCACGTTCGACGCGGCGAGCGGCACGACCAAGACCAGCGTGACCCTGTCGGGCAGCGCCGAGGCGTTCGGCACCTTCAGCGGCGATCCGTTCGGGCTGGGCAAGGGGGTGATCCTGTCGACCGGGCGCGTCACCGACCTGCCCGGCGAAAATACCGTGCAGCATAGCGGGACGCTCATCACCTCGGTCCCGGTACAGTTCGAACGGATCGGGCGGGTCGGCAACACCGACATCTATCGCGCCGACCTGTCGCATCTGGGCATCGACATCAACTCGATCCGCCTGTCGGACAGCAACAGCATGCAGGGCGGCGGCACCGGCATCTACAGCGGTTTCGACGTCGGTGCGGTGGCGCTCAGCAACAAGGGCATCGACCAGCAGGCCTTTGCCGAACTGCTGGCGGCCAACAACGACTTCAGCCTCGACGATCCGTCGATCCTGCCGCGGTTGGACGTGTTCGACTTCTCGGCCGACGCCATGACGTACCAGGCGGGGAAGCTGCGCTCGACCGGCGATTTCGGCGGCACCGACGCCGATCTCAGCGGCGCGATCAATCTCAAGCTGGTCAACGAGGCGGGGGCACGGCTCGACCGGTTCGGCGAGGCCGGCGGGATCGGGACCGGGGCCGCGATCGGTGCGCTGACGCTGGGCGATGGCGGATCGATCGCGTTCGACCTGAACCAGACGGTCAGCACCGCGCAACCGCTGTATCTCTATGTCGCGGAATCGGGCGGTAGCGGCGAAACGGTGGTGCCGACCATTCGGGTTTCGGCGGATGGCGTCGAACCGTCGGGCGACCTGTCTAGCGATCTGGGCACCGAAGGATTGCCGGGCGATACGACACAGCTGACCTATCGCTTCACGCCCAAGGACGGGGACACCGGCTTCGCCTTCGACGCGGTGTTCTTTACCGAGGAATTGCCCGAATATGACGGGACCAAGCTGTCCGACCTGTTCTCGATCAAGCTGAACGGCGTCGAGATCGGGCGGCTGTCGAACGGCACCGAATTGTCGCTCAAGAGCCTCGTCTATTCGGGCAGCGGCGACCTCATCCTCAACGCGTCGGGCAGCGGCCCGCTTGCCGACCAGATCCGCGCGGACGCCTATACCAGGATGCTGACCATCGCCGGACAGGTGATCGGGGGGCAGGAAAACGTCCTGACGATCGAGGTGAAGGATGGCCGCGACGCGTATCTCGACAGCGGGCTGCTGATCAAGGACGGGTCGCTGCGCACCTTCGTCCGGCCCGACGTCATCGTGCGCGGCCCCGACAGCGACGCCCAGCCGGGCGACCGGCTGACCATCGACCTGTCGCTGCCCGAGGGTGCCCGTCCGACCAGGCCGGTACAGGTGACCGCGATGCCGGGTGACGATATTGACCTTGGCAACGGACCGGGCAAGCCGGTGACGATCACCTTCGACCCGGACGGACCGCTGACCACGACGATCGACGCGACGATCGTCGCCGGGGCCGAACCCGGCACCACCGGCCAGATCGATTACAGCGTGACGAGCGACGACCCGAATTATGACGGCAAGCCGGTCGGATCGTCGGTCGTCGATATCGTCGAACCAGCACCGCAGAACGATCCGTTCCTGCTGTTCGAACGGTTGAGCGGCGATGTCGTCCCCGGCTTCACCAGCGGCAACGACGCCGTCGACGTCACCGGCCGACCGGGACCGACCACGCTGCACATCGCCGGGACCAGCACCGGCAAGGACAGCGTAAAGGGCTTTGGCGGGAGCGACATCCTGATCGTCGACGAACCCATCGTCGACAGCAACAAGGACGGCATCATCACGTTCGGCAGGAACGGGGTGCTCGATTTCGACGGGCCGGACAAGGGCACCGACACCGTCCGCTTCGTCGGCGGCCCCAGGAGCCTGCGCTCTATCGGCACCGACGACGACGGGCATTTCGCCTATGCCGACGCATCGACCCGGCAAAAGGGGTGGAAGGAAGGGATGCTCGGCGACGATGCGCTGGCGGGCGACGCCAAGGACCGCCGGGGCGACGTGTTCCTGTTCGACACCGCGCTCGACGTGAACTGGGGCAGCGACAGCATCGCATCGTTCGGACGGAAGGATCGCGTGGTCACCATTACCGCGCTGTACGATGCCGATGGCGACGGCCGGATCGAATTGGGGTCCGGCGGGCGGCTGGTGCTGACCGGCAACGGGACGCTCGACCCCAGCCATCTGGGCGACGTATCCGCGACCGCGCCGTTCGGGACGGTACGCATCACCTCGACCGGCGGGGCCAGCGTCGCGGCGCTCGATCTGGTGGGCAGCTATACCCAGAACGGCCATGCCTATTACGTGTATGAACTGGCCGATGGCGACGCCGCCTTCGCCGATTGACGTGCGGCGGGGCGCGGTCCGGTCCTCCGGATTCGCGCCCTGCCGGGCGGTCGGGCGGCGATCGGACGAAGCCGATCGGCGTCGGCAACGCCGTCAGCGGGCCAGCGTGGCCGGTCGCACGACGACGTTGCCGCCCTTCATCACGAACGCGATGCGTTCGAGGGTCCGCACATCGGTCAGCGGATCGCCATCGACCGCGATCAGGTCGCCGTACCGGCCGACCGCGATCGCCCCGACGTCGCGCGTGCGGTCGAGCGCCTCGGCCGCGCTGCTCGTCGCGGACTGGATCGCCTGCATCGGGGTCATGCCCCATTCGACCATCTTGGCGAATTGCAGCGCGTTGTTGCCGTTGGGATAGACGCCGGCATCGGTGCCGAACAGCATCTTGACCCCGGCGGCATGGGCCGCGCGGAACGTCTCGCGCTGCTTGCGGCCGATCTGGCGTTCCTTTTCGAGGCTTTCGGCAAAGACGCCGTTCTTCGCCCCTTCGGCAAGGATGTAGTCGTCGTCATAAATGTCCATGTCGAACCACGCGCCGCGTTCCTTCGCGAGCTTGAACGACGTCGCATCGGCAAGGCTGGCGTGTTCGATCGTGTCGACGCCCGCGCGCAGGCCGGTGTTGATCCCGTCCGCCCCATGCGCATGGATCGCGACGCGCATCCCCAGCATATGCGCTTCGTCGACGATCGCCTTGATCTCCTCGAAACTCAACTGCTGCGCGCCGACCGAGTCGGTCTTCGACAGCACGCCGCCGGTCATGCAGACCTTGATGACCTCCGCACCATATTTGCGCACGGTGCGGACGGCGGCGCGGAAGCTGTCGGGCGAGTTCGCGATCTGCGGTTGCGGCACGGTAATCGACGGCGGAAATTCGGTGGCGTCGCAGTGCCCGCCGGTGACGCCCAGCGCATAGGTGGCCGGCACGATCCGCGGCCCCGGTATCTCGCCGCGATCGACCCCCTGTTTCAGACCGACATCGGCATAGTCGCTCGACCCGACATTGCGCACGGTGGTGAAGCCGGCGTTCAGCGTCCGGCGGGCATTGGCGACGCCGACGACGGTCCAGTAGCTGTCGGTGAATTCCAGCGCCTTGTATCCGCTCAGCGTCGGATCGCTGGTCAGGTGGACGTGCATGTCGATCAGGCCGGGCAACAAGGTACGGTCGCCAAGGTCGATCCGTTCCGCATCCGCCGGCACCGCGTCGCCGCGGCGGCCGACGGTCCGGATCCGGCCGTCGACGATCGTCACCTGCGGGTTGTCGACCCGCTTGCCCGACAGGACGTCGACCATATGCGCGGCGGTGACGACGACGGTCTTCGCCTGTGCCGGCGCGGCGGTCAGGGCCAGCGCGAGGAGGACGGAAGCAATGCTACGCATGAACGATCTTTCCGAAGGGGTCAGAAGCGGGCGCCGGCGCGGATGCCGATCGTCCGTGGCGTATTGGTCACGATATAGGGTCGCTGGAAACAGCTGCCGCATTGCTGGAAGCGCGACAGCTGCGCCCGTTCGTCGAACGCATTCTGGAGATAGAGTTCGAGCGAATAGGTGCCCAGATCGGTACCGACCGCGAAATTGGCGGTCGTGAACGCGGCCAGCCGCCCCTGCAGTGCCGCCGGGTTGACGATATCGCCGGTCCCCGTTTCCACGACCGCGGTGCGGATATCGGACGATGCCGAACTCTGGTGCGTCACCAGCGCCTGCACATAGCCCTTGGCCGTGCTGCCGATCGGTGTCGTATAGCGCGCATTGCCGCTGACCTTGAACCGCGGGGTGACGGGCAGACGGGTACCGACCGGTGCCGCGATGAAATTGTCGGTGCCGGCACAGCTATAGGTCGGATCGTCGATCGCGCACAGGTTCCGCTGGATCCTGGCATCGGTGTACGATCCCGCCGCGGTGAGCGAGAGCCCGCCGAGATTGAAGGCGACGTCGCTCTCGACACCGCGGATGCGCGCGTCCGGACCGTTATGGATTTCGGTAAAGCTGTTCGCGCCGAGGAACGAGAACTGGAAGGCGTTCCAATTCTGCTGATAGACCGCACCATTCCAGCGCAACCGGCCGTCGAGGAGCGTCGTCTTCCACCCCGCCTCGTAATTGATGAGGAAATCAGGCGCATAGGGCGCGACGGTCGCGCGGCGATTGATCCCGCCGGGGCGGAAACCCTTCGACCACGTGCCGTAGAACATCAGGCCGTCGGTCGGCTTCCACGTCAGGTTGAGCCGATAGGTCGCGCCCTGCCCGTCGACGCTGCGCGGCCTGAGCGTACCGCCGACATATTGGGCAAGGTTGGTACACGGACTGCCACCGACGGCGGCGGGCAGCAGGGTGCCGCCCGGATTGTCGCGGACCAGCGCACCCGTCGTCGTGTAACAGCCGGCGACGCCGGTGCGCGAACTGCCCGCCGCGTTATAGGGCGGACCGTCGAAATCGCGACCGAAGCCGAAGAAGCCGATCAGCGAATTGTCGAAGATATAGGCGCGGCCACCGGCCGTCAGCGTCAGTTTCGGCAGCAGGTCATAGCTGGCCTCGCCGAACACCGCATAATCCTTGTCGACGCGATATTGCTCGGTCAGCCACAGGGTACCGGGACGGCCGTTGACCGACAGATTGTCGGCAAGGTCGGCGACGCGATAATCCTGTCCGATGCGGTTGCTCTGATGCTGGTAGAAGGCACCGGCGACCAGCCGGAAGCGTTCGTCCTGCGGCGATGCGACGCGCAGTTCCTGGCTCATCTTCTTGAAATGATCGGTGCCGATGATGCGCTGGCGTGAATCGATCTGCTGCCCGGCATTGTTCTGGAAATAGAAATAGCCGGCGATGCCGCCGACCGACGCATAGAGCGAGTCATAGGCTTCCGCATAATCGGTATAGTCGGACGATTGCAGCGCGCGCCGGTCGAAATAGGCACCGGCATAGGTCAGGTCCCAATTGCCGACCTTCCCCTCGATCGTCAGCGCCGCCTGTATGAACCGGTCCCGGCGATATTCGGGGAAGAAGTGCTGGACTTCGAGGTCGCCGACCTTGGCATCGTAGCCGAAGGTGCCATGGGCGCGCTGTTCCTGGTACAATATGGTCGGCGTCACCGTCCAGTTGTCGTCGAGATCGATCTTCAGCGCGGCGCGACCGCCCCACAGATCGGCATCGTTATAGTCCTTTTCGACGAATTCGGGGTTGTCGACGGTGATGCCGCCGATGAAGCTGCGCGTGCCCGGGACATTGTCGATGAAGCCGGCATCATGCTGATAGAAGCCGACGACCCGCAGCGCCGCATTTTGCGACAGCGGGATGTTCAGCATTCCTTCCAGCCGGCCGCCCATGCCGCCCGATTTCACGGTGTTGAGCTCGCCATCGACCCGACCGTAAAACTCTTTCAGGTCGGGCTTGTTGGTGATGATCCGGATCGTGCCGGCCTCTGACGACGCACCGTACAGCGTCCCCTGCGGCCCGGCGAGGCTTTCGATGCGCGCCACGTCATAGATATGGATGTCGGGCGTGCCGCCGATCGTCGTCACCGGCTGTTCGTCCAGATAGACGCCGACCGATGGCAGCGAGCCGGAATGGTTGCCGTCACCACCACTGGCGACCCCGCGCATATAGACGGTGGTGACGCCCGGCTGCGAACTCTGAAACGCAACCGAGGGCAGCAGCTGCGAATAATCGGCGAAGCTGGTCACGTTCAGCTGGTCGAGCCGCCGGGTCCCGATCGCCTGAATGCTGATCGGCACGCTCTGGATATTCTCGTCCCGCTTTTGCGCGGTGACGATGATCTCGTCCTGGTTGTCGTCGGCCGGAGTCGGACCAGCGGGCTGTTCCGTCGCCGACTGCGCCAATGCCGGCAGGGTCGTGAGCGCGGACGAAACAAGCAAAGCGACGCTCAGCGTTCGGCGAACGATCGGCACCATAAAACCCCCCAGCGCAACATAATGTTACGCAAGGTTAACTACAGCGCCCTGACCGTCAACACGCCGCGGTCCGCAGAATCATTTCGCAGGTGCAGCGTGACAGTTTTACAACGCTGCTCTTAACGATCCATCGAATGCCGGCACGGCCGGATAGGCGGTCAGCACGTCGCCGAGGCTGTCGCGCAGCGGGCCTAGCCATGGATCGAACGGCTTCCATGCCTGCGTCCCGTCGCGATAGATTGGTTGGCGAACCTGCTCGGAACTGGCGGTCCGCACCGGCCGCCGCGTTTCGTGAAACGACAGGCAGGCCGGTTCCCAATCGAGGCTGCACGCCTTCAGCAAACGACGGACCTCCGCCTCGGTATCGTCGACCATTTGTTCGTAGAACACCCGGTGCACGCGGCCCGGCGCGACCCGGTCGATATGCGCCATCAGCCGGACATAGTCGCGGTAATAGCACCCCATATCGGTCAGGTCGTAGCTGAACGCCTGACCCCGTGCGAAATGCTGTTTGTAGTTCGAAAAACAGCAGCCGAGCGGATGGCGGCGGGCATCGATCACGCGGGCATTTGGCAGCATCAACAGGATCAGCGGCAAATGCGCCCAGTTGTTGGGCAGCTTGTCGATGAAGAACGGCCGGTCGGTCCGCCGTTGCACCGCAGCACGCCGCAGATAGTCGTCTCCCATCGCCCGCAACTGCGCACCGTCAAGGGCGGCGAGCCCGGCGGGATAGTCGGCGACGGCACGGGCGAGCGCTGGCACATCGGGCAATTCCGACGTCCCCTCGACCAGCGAATGGCTCGACAGGATCTGTTCGATCAGCGTCGATCCGGACCGCGGCATGCCTAGCACGAAGATCGGATCGGATGCCGTCGATCCCTGCCCGGCGCGTGCGGCGATGAGCGCCGTGTCGAAGGTCGCGACGCTGTCGTCGACGAAGCGCCGCGTCTCCTCCGCATCATAGACGATCTGCGTCCGCCGCAGCCGGTTGCCCGCATCGTAATGCGCGAACGCTTCCTGCGCCCGGCGGCGATCCTCGAACGCCTTGCCCAGCGCGAAGTCGAGGTGGAAGCGATCCTCGACGCTGACATCGTCGCGCGCCAGCGCCGCCGTCAGCGTAGCAATGTCGGCGTCGTCGAACGCGACCGTCTTCAGGTTGGCGAGGCTCCACCACACCTCACCCAGCGAAGGCGTGATCGCGACGGCCCGGCGATAGGCGGCAACGCCGTCCGCCTGTCGCCCGACGGTCTTGAGCATATGACCATAGCTCATCCACACCCGCGGCTGATCGGGCGCATCGCGCAGCACGGTTTCGTACAGCGCGATCGCTTCGTCGAATCCGCCGATCCGCCCGAGCGCCGCCGCCTTCAGATTGGCGTGGCCGACATGGTCGGGCTCTTCCTCCAGCAACAGGTCGAGTTCAGCGATCGCCTCCATGGGACGGTTCAGGCGATACAGCACGATCGCCAGATTGGCGCGCGCCGCGTGGAACACCGGCGACAGCTCCAGCGCGCGGCGCAACAGCGTCTCGGCATCCTTGTAGCGCCCGATCCGCCCGGCGAGTTCGGCCAGCATGCGAATCGCGCGCGCGTCGAACGGATCGGCCTTCAGATGCTGGCGCAGCAGCGGTTCCGCCTCACCGAGGCGATTGTCGTGCAACGCCAATGCTGCCTCGACCAGACGGGGATGCCACCGGGCAGAGGGGGGCGATGGCGGTAACGGGGTCATGCCCCTAACAACCACCAAGCCCCATCGGGATCAAGCGTGGCCGCGGGCGACCAGCAGAACGCTTCGGACGGTCGCGTCCGGATCATGCTCCGCGCGCGGCCAGTCGGTCGGGCGCGACCACCGGGTCTGGCCCCGGTCATTTCAGCCGCGTCAGCACCGCGCCATGTTGCGGCAGGGTCGCGACCGCCGCCGCCGTCGCGCTACGCATCTGGCGGATCGCCGGGAGCAAGCGTTCCTCATCGAGCGCGTCGGCCACCGGATCGTACCCGACCGGTTCGACCCCCTGCCCCAGCAGCACCGCGACCCAACTGGGCGTCGCGAACAATTCGTCCTCGTAGCGGAAGATGCGGCCCTTTTGCCGGAACAGCTCGATCTTGCGGGTCAGGCTGTCGGGGACGTCCATGGTGCGCACATGGTTCCAGAACGGGGAATCGTCGCGCGCGGTCGCATGATAATGGAGGATGATGAAGTCGCGGACCGACCGGTAGTTATCCGCCATCTGCCGGTTATATTCGTCGCGCTCGACGGGTGAGAAGCCGCGATCGGGGAACAGCGCGAACAGTTTCGATATCCCCTGCTGGATCAGGTGGATGCTGGTAGATTCGAGCGGTTCGAGGAACCCGCCCGACAGGCCGATCGCGACGACATTGCCCGCCCACATCGCATCGCGCCGCCCGGCGGTGAACGACAAGCGACGCGGGGTCGCGGTGGGCGCGGCGTCGAGGCGGCTTAGCAGCAGCGCCTCCGCCGTATCGTCGTCCATGTAGCGGCTGGCATAGACCACGCCGTTGCCGGTGCGATGCTGCAACGGGATGCGCCATTGCCAGCCGGCGGCATGAGCCGTCGCGCGGGTATAGGGCAGCACCGGTTCGGTGCGTTCGGTGGGCACGGCAATGGCACGGTCGCAGGGCAGCCAGTGCGACCAGTCCTCGAACCCCACCCCCATCGCCTCACCCAGCAACAGGCTGCGAAAGCCCGAGCAGTCGATGAACAGGTCGCCCTCGACCCGGCGGCCATCGTCCAGTTGGACGGCGGCGACATGGCCGTTATCGCGATGCTCGACGGCGACGATGCGCCCTTCGATGCGGGCGACGCCGTCCGCTTCGGCGCGGCGGCGCAGGAACCGGGCATAGAGGGTGGCGTCGATATGATAGGCATGGGCGATGCCCGACAGCGGCGATCGCAGGTCGGGATGCGGCGGGCCGAACGCATTGGCGCGCGCGGCGACGGTCGCCGGCGAATAATCGCCGATCGGGCCGATGCCGGCCTGCCCCTTCAGCTTTGCCCAGAGCTGGTGGAAATTGACCCCCTCGATATCGCGACCGAAGTTGCCGAAGGGGTGAAAATAGCGGCTATCGGCGGTGTGCCAGCCGGTGAACTCGATGCCCAGTTTGAAGCTGCCGCGCGTTTCGCGCAGGAACTCGACTTCGTCGATGCCGAGCAGCTTGTTGAAGTTCAGGATCGACGGAATGGTCGCCTCGCCCACGCCGACCGTGCCGATCGCGTCGGATTCGACCAGCGTGATACGCCGCTGGCCATCGTCGAGATAGCGGCCGGCGGCGGCGGCGGTCATCCAGCCGGCGGTACCGCCGCCGATGATGACGACAGTGCGAATCGGATCGGTCATGATGGAAACTCCAGCGCGGCAAGGCGCGTGGCAAGCGTGTCGATCGCGCGGGCGGCTTCGACGGGCGAAAGCGACAGCGCAACCGGATCGGGTCGTTCGGGGCGTATCCCCTGCCCCAACAGCACGGCAAGCCATGCGTCACGCGACACGGTTTCCTCGTCGTCGGTGACGATCTGGCCGCGACGGGCGAACTGCGTGAGCAGGCGATCGAGCGACGCCGGACGGGGATGCCGGTCGAGACGGTGCCAGAACGGCCCGGTGGTGCGGCCGCCGCCATGATAGTGCGCCGCAAGGAAATCGCGCAACCGGTCGGCCCGTTCGCCGGCGCGCCGGTTGATTTCGGCGACCAGCAGCGGTTCGGGGTCGCGGGCGGGCATAAGTTCGCGGATCAGCGCCAATTGGGTCAGCGCGAGGGTGAAACCCATCCGGCCGAGCGGCCCCGGCTGGACCGCGGCATCGCCGATGGCGAGCACCTTGCCATCGAACGGCGCGATCAGCCGACCCGGCGCGATCGCGATGCCGTCGCCGCCATGGCCGGCGGTCACCGTCGCGCCCGGCCAATCGGCGGTCCAGCCGGTCGGGGTAGCGCGATACCGGTCGATCGGACCGGGATCGGCGATCGGTGGCGACACCGTCAGACGCGTGGCCGGGAGCGTCGCTGCCCAATCCTCGAATGGTGCGCCACGGCTCAACAGGCGCGGCGGGCCGCTGGCGTCGATGAACAGATCAGCGGTGACAGATGTGCCGTCGTGTAGCGCCAACCGGTCGCCGTCGAACGCCCCGAACGCGGCGACCGGACGCACACCGGCCTGACCGGCGATGCTGCCCAGCACCTGCGCGAACCGGCCGGGGTCAAGCTGCAATGCCGGCTCGATACGCGGATCGACGATACCCGCGCTCCCGGCGACGCAGGCGGGGATCAGGTCGTGGAAGCGACGAGGCCCATGCGCGCGAAGCCAGACAGCGTGCAGCCGTCCTTCGGGAAGGGTCGCGGCACTGTCCTCCCCGACCATCCACGCGCCGCCATCGCGGCTCCACGCATCGAACCGGGTGGCGAGGCGCGGACGGGCGATGTCCTTTGCCAGCAACCGTTCGGGTGGCAGACCGAGCGTCGCCAACAGGTCATGGGTGGCGGGCAGCGCGATCGGGAAGCGGTCGGCCAGTGCGTCGGGGGCGACGGGCGCGGGAACGAGCGTGATCGTGGCACTGGGAAGCGCCTGGGCAAAGGCGACCGCGGCGATCAGCGCGACCGGGCCGCCGCCGACGACCGCGACCGACCGCAGCTGCTGGCGGACGTTGCCGGTCACAGGCCGAGTGCCGCGTCATGGCCGGGCATCGCCCTGACCCGGTCGGCGATCGCCTGTGCCAACGAGCCGAGTGCCCGGTCGAGGCCGGCCGCGTCGGGCTGGTCGGCGCGCGGGTCCCAACCGGTGGGCACGACCCGCTGACCGAGATAGACCGCGACCCAGCTGGGTTCGAGAAACAGACCATGGCCATAGCGGGCGACCTGCGCACTGCCGCGCCACAAGGCCAGCTTGTCGGCCAGCGTGTCGGGGATCGTCATCGTGCGCACATGATTCCAGAAGGGCGAATCGGCGCGCTCGGTCGCATGATAGTGCAGGATCAGGAAGTCGCGGATGCGGTCATATTCGGCATCGATCGCGGCGTTGAAGCCGTCGCGATCGGCTGGCGCGACGCGGGTGTCGGGGAAATGCTCGATCAGCGACGTGATCGCCGCCTGCACCAGATAGATGCTCGTCGATTCGAGCGGTTCCAGAAAGCCCGAGGCGAGACCCACCGCAACGACATTGCCGCTCCAACTGCGGCGACGGCGTCCGGCCCTGAACCGCAACGGGCGCGGGTCGGCAAGCGGTTCGCCATCAAGGCCCGCGAGCAGCGCGGCGACGGCTTCGTCGTCGCTGCAGTGGGCGCTGGCATAGACATAGCCATTGCCGACCCGGTGGCGCAGCGGAATGCGCCAGCGCCATCCGGCCGGCATGGCCGTTGCCCGCGTATAGGGTTCGATCGGGCCGGACGGGCTGGCGCAGGGGACGGCGACCGCACGGTCGCAGGGCAACCAGTGCGACCAGTCCTCCCACGGCTCCGCGAGCGTTTCGCCGAGCAGCAGCGAGCGAAAGCCCGAACAGTCGACGAACAAGTCCCCCTCGATCCGGCGACCGTCGTCCAGCTCGACCGCCGCGACGCTGTCGCCCTGGCGGTCGGCACCGACGATCCGGCCCTCGATCCGGGTCACCCCGCGCGCCTCGGCCCAGTCGCGCAGGAACGGGGCGAAGCGGGTCGCATCGAACTGATAGGCATAGCCGAACGACGTCGTCGGATCGCCCGGATCGTTGCCGGGGCGTTCGAAGCGGCGGCGTTCGGCGGCGACCACCCCGGCGGAAAAGGCACCGATCGGCGGTACCGCGCCGGCCCGGTCGCGCCGCAACCAGTAATGGTGAAAGGCGACCCCGGCGAGCGGACGGCCATAGTTGCCGAACGGATGGATATAACGGTCGCCGATCCGGCCGAAATCGCGAAACTCGATGCCGAGCTTATAGGTCGCGTCGGTCGCGGCCATGAACGCACGCTCGTCGATGCCGAGCCGTTCGAGGTAGAGGCGCAGATGCGGCAAAGTCGCCTCGCCGACCCCGACAATGCCGATCGCTTCCGATTCGACCAGCGTCACGTCGCACGCCGCCGGCAGCAGGCCGACGAGTCCGGCAGCGGTCATCCATCCGGCGGTGCCACCACCGACGACGACGACCCGGACCTTGCGCCCCTCTCCCTGTTTCATGCCGCTCCGTCTCACAAGTGTCGCCGTAGTGCCACAGTGGATTGGCGATCATCCTTAATTAAAGCAACTTGCAATATTTCTGTTGTGTTGCCGAATTGAGGTAACTAGCGAGAGAAATCGTTCGTCGTCATCGAGCGTACAAGGTTGAGTCCCGCCAATGGGACGTCCGGGGAGAGGAAGCGTGATGGGGAAGCAATTCGCCATGAATGGTTTGAATACGCGCAAGCGGCTGGGCACGACGGCGTCGTTGCTGGCGCTGACGGTCGCGGTGCAGCTGGCAGCGACGGGCGCGATGGCGCAGACGACGGTTGCGCCGGCATCGCGCGACGACCAGTCGACACCGCAGACGGATACGTCGCAAACCGACAATTCGGTTCCGGCCGGTGCCGGCGCGGGCAAGCGTCCGGTTTCGGGCAGCATGTCGATCGACAACCAGTCCGCTCCCGAGCAATCGAACGTCACGGTAGCGGACGTCCAGACCCCGGCAGCCGATCAGGCGAGCGGCGATGACATCGTTGTCACCGGCCTGCGCCAGTCGCTGGCGAACGCGCAGTCGATCAAGCGCAATGCTGACACCGTTGTCGACGCGATTACCGCCGAGGATATCGGCGCGCTTCCCGACCGGTCGGTCAACGAAGCGCTGCAGCGCGTACCGGGCGTCGCGATCACCCGCTTTGCCGCTGCGACCGACACCGCACACTTTTCGGTCGAAGGGTCGGGCGTTACCATCCGAGGCCTTTCCTATGTCCGTGGCGAATTCAACGGCCGCGACAGCTTCGGCGTCAGCGGCGGTCGCGAGATCGGCTTCAACGACGTGCCGACCGAACTGGTCGGATCGGTCGAGGTGTACAAGAACCTGACCGCCGACATGATCGAAGGCGGCATTTCGGGTTCGGTCAACATCAACACCCGCAAGCCGTTCGATACCAAGGAAACGCTGATCTACCTGTCGGGTAGCGTCAACTATGGCGACTATAACGGCCGCAGCGAGCCGGCGGTGGTCGGCCTGTTCTCGAAGCAGTGGGACATCCCGAGTGGCGGCCGATTCGGCATCATGGCCAGCGGCAGCTACAACCGGCAGCGCAGCCGGTCGGACTCGGTATTCTATTCGTCGTTCCTGCCGCGCTTCAACGACGACACCAACCAGAACGGCCAGCAGGATGGCAGCGAAGGCCGCATCCTGAACCCGGGTACGCCGTACCAGTCGACGCTGTGGGACCGCTATCCGGTGCCGGCGGGTCGCGACTCCGTGTACGTGCCGCTGGGCGCGGGCATGCGCATGCAGGAATTCGACCGCAAGCGCGTCGGCTATTCGGGCGCAGCGCAGTATGAGAACGCGTCGCGCAGCCTGTTGGTCACCGCACAGTTCCTGCGCGCCGAATCGTCGCAGAGCTGGCTCGACCGTACCGTCGAACCCAACGTCTATTACGGCGATGCGAACCAGATCTTCCCGCAAGGCTATAACTCGTTCGCGCCGGTTGCCGGACAGACCTTCAGCCAGCCGACCTATAACGACGACGGCCTGTTCACCAGCGGGACGCTGATCAAGCAGTTCGGCGGTCAGTACACGACGCTCGGCAACCGCTATTTCCAAACCGACGGGTTCACGCAGGACCAGTCGCTGAACGTCAAGTGGGACCCGACCGACCGCCTGCACCTGAACTTCGATGGGCAGTATGTCTATTCGAAGGCACGCGATTCGGACGACGTGGTCGAACTGGCGACCTTCAGCGGCGTCAACATCGACGGGCGCGGCGACGTGCCGCAGATCACGCTGGTCCCGCCGGGCAACCAGGCTATCGGTCCGTATTTCGCGAGCCAGACCAACACCTTCATTCGCGATGCGATGAATAACCGCACGCATAGCGACGGCGACGAATGGGCGTTCCGCGCCGATGCGCAATATGACGTGTCGGAAGACTCGTTCCTGCGCAAGGTTCGCGTCGGTGGCCGCTACACCACCCGCGACCAGACGGTGAAGGCGAACGACTACAACAACTGGGGCGCGGTGTCGGACACCTGGACCTCGGGCCTTGCAACCGTCGATCGGTATCGTGACAGCATGACGCCGGTCAACTTCGCCGACTTCTATCGCGGCGAAGCGGTCCAGCCGCCGGTAGTCTGGGGCATTCAGGACGGCGTCCTTACCAACCATGACGCGCTCACCGCGCTGTTGCGTACCGCCACCCGCCAGGGCGGCGGCGGCTATACTCCGCTGGAGGATCGCGGTGCCAACCTGATCGACGGCTTCTTCCGGCCGAGCGAGGTCTATCGCATCACTGAGAAGACCTATTCCGGCTATGCCCGTCTCGACTTCGGCGTCGACAACATTGGCGGCGGCGAGGGCAATGTGTCGGGTAACATCGGCGTGCGCTTCGTCCACACCGAGGACCAGTCGTTCGGTGGCACCACCTTCCCGAACATCGCCAATACGCTGGGCGGGTTCCCGACCGTCGCCGCGTTCTGCGCCAGCCCGAACACCAACAACCAGGTCCGCCCGATCTGTACGGTGTCCGCGGCCCAGCAGGCGGCGATCGTCGCCTTCTCGAACAGCGGCAACGCCTCCGACGTCGCAAGCCAGTCTTTCGACAAGTGGCTGCCGAGCCTGAACATCAAGTTCCAGCCCAACTCGCAGCTGCTGTTCCGCCTTGCGGCATCGAAGGCGATCTCGCGGCCGGGCTTCACCGACCTGCGCAACTTCGTCGGGCTCAACCCGTCGTCGGCGAACACGACCGGCATCTACGGCTTCAGTGCCAATTCGCGGAACCCGTTCCTGAAGCCGATCGACGCCAAGCAAGTCGACGTGACCGCCGAATGGTATTTCGCCAAGGTGGGCTCGCTGACCGCGGCGGTGTTCTACAAGCAGCTGTCGAACATCGTCCTCGACAATTTCGGGTATAGCCGCAGCTTCACGAACAACGGCCAGACCTTTGCCGCGACGATCAACGGCCCGGTCAACGTGCCCGGCAATGCCGACATCAAGGGTGCGGAGCTGTCGTACCAGCAGACCTACGACTTCCTGCCCGGCGCACTGCGCGGACTGGGGTCGCAGGCCACCTTCACCTATATCGATGCAGGCAAGATCCCGAATGCAGTGCCGGACAACCGGCCCGAGGACGGCAACCGTCCGCCGCTCGACGTTGCGGGGCTGTACGACAACCTGCCGCTGTCGCAGCTGTCGAAGTACAACTTCAACGTCTCGGCCTTCTACGATCTGGCCGGTGTCTATGCGCGTGTCGCGTATAGCTGGCGGTCGAAGTATCTGCTGACCAATCGCGACTGCTGCTTCCCGTTCCTGCCGGTCTATGCGCTGGCAACCGGGCAGATGGACGCATCGCTGTTCTACACGGTCAATCCGCAGTTCAAGATCGGCGTCCAGGTCCAGAACCTGCTCGATGCGACCACGCGGACTACGTTCGTACTGAACGACGAAGGCCAGGAAGCACCACGTTCGTACTTCAAGAGCGATCGCCAGTTCCAAGTGAGCGCCCGCCTGACGCTCTGACCTACCCTCCTCTCCTGAGAATGGGGTCGCGACTTCTGTCGCGGCCCTTTTTTTGTATGCGATGATCCGCGTTGCTACGGTGGTCGGGAGGCGTCGTGCGCCGGACATCTTGCGGTAGCGGTGGTAGCCAGGATGCTGGTCGCCTTTGACAAAGGCGCGGTCGGGGCAGTCCGTTTCGGACTCTGCGACCCGCCATACGGACGCTCCTATCACCGGTCGGATAGAGGTGCTCGGCCAGGTATCAGGTCGATGGGGCGCTGTCCGTGTAACGCGAACCGTGTCCTGCCCGGCAGCTGACATCCTGTTCGCCCGCGTTGCCGAGCTCCTTCATCGCCACACGGCAGGACCACAGCCCATCGGTTGCGATCGCTTCCGGCGTGCCATGACGCTTGCGCGTAGAGGCCGCGCTCGAACAACAGGTCGTCGACGTTCCGCAGCGACAGCGGGAAGCGCGCCTGCATCCGTACGAATAGCCAGGTCGCCTGCGACGACTGGTCAAGGAGCGAACCGGACCGGATGGCTTGCAAGTACACGGCACACCCTCGGCCTACCCTACTCGGCCGCCAGCCGGCGCATCCCATTGGGCATGGTTTTGCCAACGACCGCGCGATCGAAGCGACCGTCGATGCGCCGCCGGGGCGGTGAAGTCGGCAATGCAGGCGGCCGATGGGTACGCCTTCGACATGGGAGCAGCGCTGTCCCGCGCCGTCGCGGTCGACCGCATCAGCCAGCGTTTACAGCATGGCGTCGAACATGCCGGTCGCCGGGCAGCGTGGGTAGCGGCGGATCGCATTGTTCGACGTTCGACAGGCAAATACTGCCACGGCGTGATCCGCACACGCGTTAAAAACTGTTCCCGGCACTGCTTGGCCGCGCCGGAACGTCCGGCGCGGCCCGTTCGATCAGCCGTGTAGTCCGGCCGTCGCGTCATTCAGGACATAGACGTAATACCCGTCGTTCATCCCGACGAACTTCAACCCGGACGCCGGATCGACGCCGTCGAGCTGCACCCGGTCGCCGCGACTGGATGCGTCGAGGTTGAGCACACCGTCCTTGCCGAAGGTGATGATGCCGTCGCCATTCCCGTCGCGCAGCGCACGGTTGACCAACAGACGGTCACCCTTCGAGAAATCAGTGATGCGGTCGAAGCCCGACGTTCCCTTGTTATCGAAGAAGAAGACGTCGTTGCCGGCACCACCGGTCAGCACGTCATTGCCCTTGCCGCCATCGAGCCAATCGTTGGCCGCGCCGCCGTCGAGCAGGTCGTCGCCGCCCTGGCCGAACAGCTTGTCGCTACCCCGCATGCCGTACAGCTTGTTGGCGGTGCCGTTGCCGGTCAACGTGTCGTTGCCGTCACCGGTAACGGCGTTTTCGATGACCGTACCGCGACCGATGGCGAACGCCTTCTGGTCGCCGAAGCTGGCACCTCCGCCATTGCCGGCCAGGTTCAGGACGACGTCGCTCGTCACCGCAGCGGCGTTGATCCAGTCGATGCCACCGTCGCGATCGACCAGCATGGTGCGGCCGCTCTCGCCGGCAACCGCTGCCATCGTGAAGAATTCATCGGTGTAACTGTACAGGTCGTCGTTCGTGACGGCTGCTCCGAAGAAGTTCAGTTTGATGCTGTTCATGATCGACTGAAAGTCGAGGACCGGATCGGTGAACGTGACCGTCCACTCCCCGACCGACGTTTCGCCCCGGAATCCTGCAAGCCCGATCACTTCGGTGCCGGGACCGTTTTTGCCCGGACCGAAATTGCTTGGCTCGGAGGCCATGCTCACATTGTAGCTGACGCCCGTCGGCGAGGTCACGATGATATCGAATGCCCGGGTGTAGTTCAAAAATGCTTCGGGCGTCGAATAGCTGAAGAAAACATCGAGATGCTCGATATTAACATCTTCCGTCACGTTGATCTTGAATACCGTGGGCGTCGTTTTCACGCTGCTGTTGCCGGTTTCCGGGTTGAACACGAACTCGGGCAGGACGACGGGCGTATTGAATGCGACCGACGTCGAGGAAACGACTTCATTTGCCGACGTCTTGGCGGTTCCGAACAGGCTCCACACTTCGGCCATCCGGACCGCGTTGAAGGCGTTCAGCGCGCCATAGCCATAATCGGTGCTGTAATGATGCCCGCCGCCATTGACGGAGCCGGCTTCTGCACCGGTCACCTTGAACCGGTCCTCGTTGAAGGACACGGTGAGGGGGCGTCCATTGGTTTCGATCGTCGTGGAAACCGGCCCGGTATCGAACGCCACCGGAAGCGTGGCCGATGCGGCGAGAATATCCTTCACATCGCGCCAGCCCAACTGGTCGTTCGCGTCGAGCATCAGGGCGATCACACCGCTGGTGATCGGCGTGGCCGCCGACGTTCCTCCGAAATCATCGGTATAGTCCAGGTCGCCGCCCGGATCGCTGGTAAGGTTATACCCCTCATATCCCTTGGCATCGCTCGACCATATTCCGGTGCCGCCGACGTTGCGATAGTCGCTGGACGGCGCGCTGATCAGCAGTTGCGCGCCCCGCGCGCTATAGGCCGATGCGAAACCATCCGCTTCGCGATAGGCGGCCACCGAAATCCAGTGCCGGTCCGTCGACACGGATTCCCCTTCGCCGTCCACGCCATAGGGCGTCGGATCGTTGTTCAGGATGGTGCCGTAATTGCCCGCCGCCTTGACGGCGATGGTACCCAGACCACCGCGTCCGGTAGCAGCGGTGCTTTCGAGTGCATCGATCAACAACGCCGCGCGGCTGCCTTCCAACGCGCGGTTCGCGGTGGGGAAGTGCGACGGTTCGCCGCCCCAGCTATGATTCGTGATGTCGAACTTGTTGCCCTGCGCGAACGCACTGAGGAAACGGGTCTGATCCTCGACGTTGATGAAGATGCCGGGGTCGAGCTTGCCCCCCGAATAGGGATCGAAGATATTGATCCCGGTGATCTTCGCATCATACGCGATTCCGACCGTGCCTTCGCCGTCACGGGCCGCCGCGATCAACCCGGCAACGGCGGTGCCGTGGGGCCCGGCGATCGGCCGGTAGGTCCCGTTGTAGCGCACGCCATCGACGACGACTTCGTTGCTGGCATCATAGTTCGCGGCAATCTCCGCTACCCGCGTATCGATGCCGGAATCATAGACGCCGACCTTTACGCCCTTGCCGGTATATTCTTCCCACAGCTTGGCGATGCCGCCGAGCTTGCCCAGGTGCCACTGATTGGCAGCGATTGGATCGGTCAGGCCCGGTGCCGTGAAGGTGGCATCGGTCGTCGCAGCGGCCGCCTTCAGCAGGCTATCGGCACCGCTGAACGATTCTGCGTCATTTTCCTTGGACCATCCAGCGATCTTCAAGCTTGGACCGCCGCTCCATCCAACGCTGTACGTGCTCATGATATTAACCCCCCGTTCGGTTGATGATCCGCCGCCCCCCTGGCTCGGCCCCTTGGAAAAAAGGACCAACGAACGGGCGGCTACAGTATACTTTCGTTCACCGAGTATGATTAGCGATTACTACTAACCGATTGTCAACTGCAATATGGCGGGCACCGTCGCTTCATCGGGCGGGACCAAAGGCCGGGTGGACAAGCGTCATCGCCAGATCGCGCGCGGCGATCGTCGCGATACAGGCGCAGCACCTGCCCGACGCAAGCGATCTTCGCCGCAATCGATGTCATAGTCGATCAGCGTAATGGATGAGCCTGCTCGTGCTTCAGCACCGCCGGGCATCTGGCGCGGGCGAGAACCGGTTCGTGACGTTGCTCGTCACCGCCCCCTCCCCGCCGGGAAACGGGGCGTCCTATGCGCTTCTTAGAGTCTGTTTGAACACTCGTGGTAGAGCGAGGTTCGCAGGCGGTGCTGGCCCGCAGAAGTGCGCTACGGCGCATTTTCAAACGGACTCTTAGCGCTCCTGCTCGTTCAGCAAGGACTTCAGGCCGGGCGGTGTCGACCCTTGTAACGACAGATGCCGCAACGGATCGGATACGTCGGCGCGCAATGCGACCAGCCGGATATCGGCGGCGACGGCGCTATGAAAGATGCAGCTGAGAAACACGCTATCGGTCCAGACACCGTTCAGCACCGTCGTCATGTCACGCGACAATTGCGCGACCAGATACTGGCAGCCATCGACGATGATGATCAGTCCCAGTCCCGGCCAGCGCGAGGAGACCAGATCGGCCGCATCCCTGTTCAGCGGCATGTCCGGTCCGGCATCGCCCGGCCGGTACGCGATCCCGGCGATGGTGACCCCCCGCGCGCGAACCGCCTCGACCTCGTCGCGCAGCAGGTCGTAGATTTCCGGGAAGAAATCGATCAGCACGATCTCCCTGGCCGATTCCAGCATAGCGCGGGCACGCTCGAAGATTTGCTGCACGCCCTGCACCGAATAGACGCGTTCGTCGCTCTGGGGTTTGTATACCGCCTCCAGCTTCGCCAGCGCGGAGGCATGCCGTTCCTCGAACGACTCCTGCAGCATCTTCAGCAGGTGCTGCGGGGAAATCGGGCTGTAGGTCCGCTTGTCCTCGAGATCGTCGCTTACCAGTACCGCCCCCTTCTGGGTCAGGCTGTTCAGCGCCTGATAGACATTCGCCGCCGCCTTGCCGATACGCTGGGCGAGCCGGTATCCCGACGCCGAACCCGTGCGGAGCAATTCGCAATACAGCCGCGATTCCAGTTCGGTAAAGCCGAAGGAGGTCAAGGCGAAGTCGGCCGAGCTGTCCTGATTCATCGCCTGCAGAATGCTCATCCGTTGCCGTTGCCCCGCTGACTATTCCGGACGGGGAAGACGGGTCAAGCACGACGGGCCGCCCATACCCGACGAAACTCGCCGTTCCGATAGGTACGGAGCGATGTGGATGGCCGGAACCGTACGCCCGGATGACCGCCGCGGAGGCACCCCCCTGCTTTCATCCACCCGAGCGTGGCAATCGTTCCTTCGAAGGCAGGAAAGCAAGCGAAAGCACCGAGAACCGATCGTCAGCCTTCTGACGGAGGCCGAGGTGGACCAACTGCCCGACGAACACCGCCCCCGAACCGGACCGCCCGCTCCTCCCGGACGCTTTGGCAGCCCATTGGAACAATTGCACCACCTGAGGCGGTTGCGACGCTCGTAAAACGACAGGTGAGTTAGTTATGGGCATTATGTCGGCACTCGGTCTGGGCGGACGCAAGGTGCGCTATGCGATCGTCGGGTTGGGCGATATCGCGCAGGAAGCGCTGATGCCCGGCGTCGACCATACCGGCAATTCGGAGATGACCGCGCTGGTATCGGGCGATCCCGAAAAGCTGGGGGCACTCGGCGAGCGGTACGGCGTGGCCGCCCGCTATTCGTACGAACAGTTTCCCGAGTTGCTTCAGTCGGGCACGATCGACGCGCTCTATCTGGCGACCCCGAACTGGCGGCATGCCGAATTCGCGGTGCCCGCGCTGGAGGCGGGCATCCATGTCTTGTGCGAGAAGCCGATCGAGGTTTCGGCGGACCAGGCGCGCGCGATGATCGCGGCGGCGGAGCGTGGCGGTGCCAAGTTGATGACCGCCTATCGCCTGCATTTCGAACCGGCGACGCTGGATGCTATCCGCCGCATCCGCGCGGGCGAACTGGGCGATCTGGTCGCCTTCACCGCCTGTTTCATCCAGATGGTCGATCCCGCCAATCACCGCGCGACCAACGGAATCGAGGCGGGGCCGCTGTTCGACATGGGGGCCTATCCGATCAACGCGATTCGCTATCTGTTCGGCGACGAACCGGTCGAGGTCGTGTCGGCCGTGGGGGTGCGCCATGCGGAAGCGGGACTGGGCGATCTCGACGATACGATCGCGGTAACGCTGCGCCTGCCCGGCGACCGGCTCGCGCAATTCACCGTCGGCTATTATGGCAACAGCGTCGACAGCTTCACCATCGCCGGGACCAAGGGGTCGATCGAGATGAACCCCGCCTTCGGTTTCGGGCAGGGGCTGGAGCAGTATCGCCAGATCGGCGAGGAGCAGTCGCACAAGACCTATAAGGAAACCGACCAGTTCGGCGGCGAATTGCGCTATTTCTCCGACTGCATCCTGAACGATCGTGCCCCCGAGCCCGATGGCGAGGAAGGGCTGGCCGACCTGCTGGTGATCGAGGCGATCGTGGAGGCGCTGCGGTCCGGCGGCCCGGTACCGATCGAGCCTCTGGCGCGCACGCGGCGCATCGACCCCGATGCGCAGGAACAGACGCTGCGCCCGGTATCGGCACCCGAACCGGTCAACGCTGCCTCGCCGACCGGCGCCTGACGCGCCGCCCGGCATTACAGGAGAGCCGCATGTCTCATTCCGCCGCGCTGCACGCCGATCCAGTCGCGATCGGCGCGGCGGAAGCCATGCGCCCTCGCAACGGGCGCGATCATGGTTGAGCCGCTGCGCGCGATCGGCGACCATGGCATCGTCGGCGATCTGGAAACGGCGGCACTGGTCGCGCGAGATGCGACGATCGACTATCTGTGCTGGCCGTCGCTCGACAGCCCGACGATCTTCGCCGAACTGCTCGACGCCGAAGACGGCGGGTCGTTCACGCTGGTGCCGATGCTCGATCGGCCACAGCACCTGCAACTCTATGTGCCCGATACCAATGTGCTGCTGACGCGGTGGATGGCGGAGGATGGCAGCGCCGAGGTCAGCGACCTCATGCCGCTGTCCGACGCGCGCGTGCATCCCGATTGCAACGCCCGGTGCCTGATCCGCCGGGTGACGGTGACGCGCGGGTCGATCCGGTTCCGGGTCCGGTGTGCGCCGCGGTTCGACTATGCCCGCGAGATCCCCGGCGTGGCGGCGGTCGATGGCGGCATTCGCTTCGCCGGTCGCGACCTTGCGTTGCGGCTGTTCGCGTCGGTGCCGCTGACCGTCGAAGCCGATGCGGCCAGCGCCGACTTCACGCTGGAGCGCGGGCAGAGCGCGTGGTTCCTGCTCGGCGAGGATCGACTGTCGCGGCCGAGCGACGATCTGGTCGATGCCGATATCACGGCGACCACCGATGCGTGGCGGCGCTGGGCGTCGCAATCCACCTATGACGGGCGCTGGCGTGAGGCGATGACGCGGTCGGCGCTGGCGCTCAAGCTGCTGACGTCGGCGCGGCATGGCTCGATCGCGGCGGCCGCGACCTTTGGTTTGCCCGAGGCGACCGGGGCGGGCCGGAACTGGGATTATCGCGCGACGTGGATCCGCGATGCATCGTTCACCGTCTATGCGTTTCTGCGCCTCGGCTATGTCGCCGAGGCCGAACGGTTCAACCGCTGGGCCGCCGACCGGGTCATGGCAGCGGGGCCCGACGACCCGATCCGCATCATGTACGCGATCGACGGATCGGAGGCGGCGGACGAGCAGGAATTGCCGCATCTGGCGGGCTATGCCGGCAGCCGTCCGGTCCGCATCGGCAACGCGGCGCACGCACAAAGCCAGCTCGACATCTTCGGCGAGCTGCTCGACAGCGTCTATCTATCGAACAAATACGGGACCGCGATCAGCCATGACGGCTGGCAGCATCTGCGCGGCATCGTCGACCATGTCATCGCGCATTGGCAGGAACCGGACGCCGGTATCTGGGAGATGCGCGGGGAGCCGAGGCACTTCCTGCATTCGCGGTTGATGTGCTGGGTCGCGCTGGACCGGGCGATCCGGCTGGCCAAGAAACGCTCGTTGCCGGCACCGCTGGTCGTCTGGGCCGAATGCCGCGACGCGATCGTCGAGGATGTCTGGACGAATTTCCGGCATCCCGATCACGGCTATTTCGTGCAGGAGCGTGGCGGGCGCGAACTGGATGCGGCGTTGCTGATGATGCCACTGGTTCGCTTCGTCTCGTCGACCGATCCGGTGTGGTTGCGTACGCTGGACGCGATCGGCGACCAGCTTCGCGACGACGGCCTCGTCTACCGCTATCGCAACGCCGATGGGCTGGAGGGTGGCGAGGGCGCGTTCACGACCTGCACCTTCTGGTATGCCGAGTGCCTGGCGCGCGCCGGTCGGATGGAGGCGGCGCAGACGACGCTTGCCAAGGGCATGGCCTATGGCAACGGGCTGGGCCTGTTTTCCGAAGAGGTCGATCGGGCTGGCCGGCCGCTCGGCAATTTTCCGCAGGCGCTGACCCATCTGGCATTCATCAGCGCGGCCTATTTCATCGATCGGCGTCTCGACCCCGCGTACCGGCCGCATTGGCAACCGTAAGATCGGCTTGCCGTGCTGATCGTCGTAACCGGATGGCGGCACCGACGGCGACGGCCTATCGCGGGCGCGCCCGTTCAGGACTTCAGGACGGGATAACAGCCGAGCCCATGCACGTCGGCAGGCATGGATGGCAGCAAACCGGCTGCGGGTGAATCGAACCGGGTCGACAACGTTACCTTCACCATTCCCGGCGTGGCGTTGCAGACCGTGTTCGATGTCACGTCGATATCGGCCGCGGTCAGCGCCTGCCCATAGCTTTGCGCGCGAGCGATGGCGAAGGCGACGCGGTGCGTCGGCGTGTCGCAATCGGTGCCGACCGAAGTGCAGCGCGCCGTGCTGAACGCGACTTCGGTCAGCGACTGGCGGATCCACAGGAAGCGCGACCCTTCGATGATGCCGAACAGCATGGTGAGGAAAACCGGGGCGAGCAGGGCAAACTCGATGGCGGTCGCGGCCCGCCCGTCGGTTGCGAACGCGATGGTTCGGGTACGAACGGTCATTGCAGCCGCACCACGGCCGATTGCTGCAGCGTCGTGTCGCCGAAAACATCGGGGGGGACGACGGTCGGCCGGTATTGATAGGTGGCCTTCACCTTCAGATAATAGCCGGATGTGGAAACCGCACCCGTGCCGCTGCCGGTGCATGCTTCGCCACACGTCGCCGTCGCGCGAAACCCACCGGCATCGGTCAGGCAGGCACATTGCCGCGACTGGTTCACGCATGGTGTACTGCCGTCATTGCATTCGATGGTGACCGTCACGTCCGACGCCACCGGGGCACCCGCGACCGCCGACACCATCGCCGGCAGGCTGGCGTAGGGAACGGTCGACGCGTTCGAGAAGCCGTACACCGCGGCCGATGCGACGCCCGCGCCCAGATTGCTGCGCTGAATGAAGAACATACCGAAATCGAGCGCAGCGAGCAGGATCGCAAAAACGAAACACGTCAGCAGCGCGAATTCGATCGTCGCCACGCCGCGCCGATCGCGTCGAATGGAGATTCGGCGCAGGATCCTCACCGGATCAGCTCGACTTTGTTGCGGCCGGAGCTGCCACCCCCGCCCCCGCCCCCGCCCGGCAGGCCGACACAGGTCGATCCCGACGTGCTGCCGCCCGACGCGGTGATCCGGTTGGCGATCAGCATGAAACATTGCCCGGCGGACTGGGTCGAATTGCCGCCGCTGATCGTCACATCGGAACCCGGAACGTGGACCACGCCGCTGAAAACGCTGTCCGACCCGCCGCCCCATGTGGTCGCGGTCGATGTCGCGCTGTCGATGAGCACGCTGGTGATCGTCCCCGCCGTCGTGCCATTCGGTGAGGACAGGAGCTTGCTGCGCGCGCCGCCGCTCAGGTTGAGCGTACCCGACAGGACGAAGGTCACGTTCACCCCTGCCATGTCGACATCGCTCGTCGAAACGCCGTCGAGCTGCGTGCCATACGTCTGGTTCGTCACGGCCGACGTAAAGGGCCAAGTGGTGCCGCCGGTGCCGTTCACCAGATCACCGGCAATCGTGTACCGGCCCGCGCCGAACAGCACGGCACCCTTGACGTTCAGGTCGCCGTTGATGCGGTGGTTGGCAGCCCTGCCGAACACCAGCCGGCTGCCACCCTCGCTGGCGACGCTGCCGCCCGCGCTGAACGCGCCATCGCCCATGATCATGATCGCGCTTCCGGCAAGTGCGATCGATCGGCCATTGGCGGCGCGCCCGATACGATAGGTGCCATCGCCCAACGCCAGCGTCGAACCACCGCCGATATCGATGCCGGCAACGACATCGGTGTTGCCGGCACCAGCCCACATCCAGCTGCCGCCGCCGATCGAAATCGACCGGAACGCGTGCGCGCCCTTGCCGATGGTCAGCGTCGTGCCGCCCTTCAACGCCAGGTCGCCAGCAATCGAAACGCGGCCATCGCCGATGCGGTTCGTGCCCGAAAAACCCAGCGCACCGCTGCCGATCGAAAGGTTGCCGTTGCCGAAGGTAACGCCGGCACCATCGAACCCGCCATTGACGCTGACGTCGCTGTTGCCGAAGTCGACCTTCGTACCGCCGCCGATCGTGACGCCCCGCGCTATGGTGATGGTCGACTGGTTCTCGAACGTAACGGTCGTATCGCCGGTGATCCGCAATGCGCCGATCGTATATTTCCCGGCCGGCACGATGTAATTCCCGGTACCGCGGCGATAGCGCGCGATATTGGGACTGAAGTCGCTGCCGAATACCCAGTCCTCCCCTGCGGGTGTCGCTGGATCGGCGATGCTGGCGGGCGGATCATAGGTTCCGATCAGGGCACGCGCGGCGGTAATCTCCGGATTGTCCTGCAACGGATCGGCGATCGTCGTGGCCACCTTGGTACGTTTGTCTGCGGCGGGGACGTTGCCGTTCCACGACGGACTGACGAAATCGACCGCGTACCGAACCGCATCGGCAACGATCGAGCCATAATTGTTCCGGACCGATCCCGCGCCCGAGACGATGTTCTTCGCGGCGATGCGCGAACCGCCGTTGTTGACGTCGCCCATCCCGGCGATCGCGCAGTCCGGGGCGTCGATCGTCGCCCCGCCCGACGTCGACACTGCATCCCCGCTCGACGTCAGGCCGAGGATGCACGGCGCGATGCTCTCCGGCGCTTGCAGTCGCGCCGTCGCCGATGCCGCCACCGTATAGCTGCCGCCAAGGCCGATTCCCCTCGCCAGCATGATCGGCACCTGGGTCGTGACGGTCACCAGTACCGCCTTCTCGCCGCGCGTGGGGACGTCGGTCAGCAGTTCCGCCGTGATCGTCGCATCGGGCAGGCCATTGATCCGGGCGAGGTCGCGCGCGGTGGGTGCCAGAATCACGTCTTGTTTCTGAACGTTATAGGCGAGCGCGGCGGCAAGTGCCGCCAAATCCGCCACGCGTTGGTTGACGACCCGCTGCTGCAGGCCACGGTTGATATCGACAGCAAAGGCGGCAATGCCGATAACACAAGGCAGGGACAGTGCGCCGATGACCGCGACGGTGCCGCGGCGATCCGCTATAAGACATCTTGGACGACCCCGGGAATCCATTCATTATTTTTAGGAGGAAGAGACTTTATTTGGCGTTAATTATACGCTGCAAAGCGCGGCCCCGCGGATCAACGCCATGTCCAGCTTCAACATGTCCGGCTCAGGCTCCGCGAGAAGGCGCAGCCCCGCGTAACCGGTGCCGAAGTCGTTGATTGCAGTGGCGAAGCCGCGTGCGCGACAGGATCCGGTGATGCGCAGGACCTGCGGCACGCCGCACATCCGCTCGCCCTCGGTAAACTCGAACATCAGTTTGGCGGGATCGAACTTGCAGATCATGTCCGGCCCGGCGGCAGACAGCACGTCGCGCGCCGACTGCCCGTCCCGCCCCCGGACAGTGATTCACCGGCGAAGATGGAGCCGGTACGGATGTCGACGATCGGCTGAAACGCCATCATGATGTTCATGCGCAGAGACGCAGCAGTCGGACAGCCGCGGCGGGCGTCCATGGAGACCGACCGACCCGGACCCGGCGACGTCCCTGTCGTAAGGTTCGACCATCTCACCGGATCTGCAATCTCACCTGAGGATTTCCCTCAGCATCTCGGCCAGTTCACTGCTTCGAAACGGTTTGGTGATGCGGGGGACCGCCGGGTCGATGCCCTCCGTTTCCGCATAGCCCGACACGATCAGCACCGGCAGCGACGGCCGGATCGCCTGTACCGCCTCGACCAGATGCGCGCCGGTCATCCCCGGCATGAGATGATCGGTAACGAGCAGATCGGGGTTCAGCCCGTCCCGCATCATCTGGAGCGCCGCCTCCCCGGAAGCCGCCTCGGCCACGTCATAGCCGAATTCGGACAGCATGTGCGCCGTACTCATGCGCACGAGTTCCTCGTCGTCGACCAGTAACGCCGTGCCCAACGCCGTATGATTCTCGACCGCCGGCATCGATCGCTGCTCGACCTCGGGCAGGTTGTTGCCGACGCGCAGCCACAGCGCGATGGCCGTACCCTTGCCGACTTCGCTGTCGATCGTCAGCGTGCCGCCGAGTTGCGCCGCCAACCCGTGGACCATCGACAGGCCCAGTCCGGTCCCCTTGCCGATCCCCTTGGTCGAGAAAAAGGGTTCGACCGCGCGGGCGCGGGTCTGTTCGTCCATGCCGATCCCGGTGTCCCGCACGCTGATCCGGATGTAGTGGCCGCGCGACAGGCCGGGACGCGGGTCGCGGACCGATTCGTGCGTCACCCCGATCGTCAGCGTGCCGCCATCGGGCATGGCATCACGGGCATTCACCGCGAGATTGAGCAGTGCCATTTCGAGCTGGTTGGCGTCTGCCTTCGCCAGCGGCAGGCCCGGGGCCGCTTCGAGTACCAGAGTGATCGTCGGCCCCAGCGTCGACCCGATCAGGTCGAGCATCCCTTCGACCAGATTTCGGATATCGACCGCGGTCGCCTGCAGCGGCTGACGGCGGGCGAAGGCCAGCAGCCGCTGGACCAGCGTCCGGGCGCGCTCGGCCGACTGCAACGCGCCGTCGACCAGCCGCTGTTCGCGCGGCGACCCCAATCCCTTGCGGTGCAGCAGGTCGAGCGACCCGACGATCGGGGTCAGGAGGTTGTTGAAGTCGTGGGCGACACCGCCGGTCAGGCTGCCCATCGCCTCCATCTTCTGGCTCTGCCGCAATGCTTCCTGCGCCGTCTCGAGTTCGGCTTCGCGCGCCTTGGCGTGGCTCAGGTCGCGACCCACCGCGATGAAATTGACGCCATCGGGTTCCGGCGCGACGGTCCATCCGATCCATTTCCAGTCGCCATCGCGGGTGGCGATCCGGTTCTCGAACCGCGTCGGTTGCCCGGTATGCGCCATCGCCTCGATCGCGGCGAGGGTCGATGGTTCGTCCTCGGGGTGCATGAAGGTGGCATAGCCACGCGACAACAGGTCCTCGGTCGTCCAGCCGAGCACCCAGGTCCATGCCGGACTGACCGCCGACATCATGCCGCTATAGTCCGCGCGGGCGAACATATCCTGGGACAGGTTCCACAGCCGGTCGCGCTCGGCGGAACGGGCGGCGACCTGCGCCTCCAGCGTCTCGTTCAGCTCCTGCAGGCGCAGTTCCACGTTCCGACGTGCGGTAATGTCGTTGAACAGGACCGCGACGCGCCGGCTGGCGGGGTCGCCGATACGGAAGGCATGGACATCCCACCACCGCGCCAGCGCAGCGGACCCTTGTTCCAGCCGGCCGGGAACGCCGGTCGTGGCGATATTTCCGTAGAAATCGAACCAGTGCTGCTCATGGGCGGGCACGATCTCGCGAATTCGGCGGCCGTCGGGCCGGAACCCTGCCTGTTGTTCGAAGGCGGGGTTCGCCTCGACGAAGCGATAGTCGACCGGATGGCCTGCCTCGTCGAAGATCAGGTCGATGATGCAGAAGCCGACCTCGATATTCTCGAACAGGGTCCGGTAGCGCGCCTCGCTGTCCTGCAACGCGATCAGCCGTGCGCGCGCGTCATATTGGCGGCGTCGCGCCCGCACTGCCGAGCGCACGATGCTGATCAGGGTCGTCGGATGAAAAGGCCGTTCGAGAAAGGTGACGTTGCCCAATATCTCGAGATGCCGGGCCGCGGCGGGGTTGCGTTCCAGCCCGCCGCCACGATTGGTCAACAGGATGAAGGGGAGATCGGACCATTCCTCCTGCGCGCCGAGCCATGCCGACAGGGTAGACAGGTCGGCGGTCGCGATCGCTTCCTCGGTTACGACCACCAGGGCCGCGCCCTGATCGAGTTCCGTTACCAGATGCGGCAGCGAAGGGCAGATCGCGGTATCGAGATGCGCCTCTGCCAGCATTGCGCTCGCCAACGCCGCGTCGCGACCGCGCGGGGCGAGAACCAGCGCGCGTTCCGAAACGGTCGTCCGCTTCACGCCGCGTCGCCCTCCAACAAATCATTGGCCCCATGCAGCGTCGGCACGCCGCGCAGCACGCCCTGAAACTTCGTCAGCGGTTCCCCGAGCACGATGCCGTCGCCACCGATCTTATACTCGCGGATCGTGTTCTCGTGCGGACCGGTGCGCTTCTTCACGACCGAAATGGCACGACGAACCCGGCCAAGCGCCTCGAAATAGCGCAGCAGGATGACGGTATCGGCCAGATAGGTCACGTCGACCGGAGTCTTCATGTCGCCGACCAGCCCGTGCTGCGCGACCGTCAGGAAGGTCGTTGCCCCCTGCCGGTTCAGATATTGCAGCAATTCGTGAATGTGCAGGATCAGCGCCTGTTCCTCCGGCATCGCCGCCTGATAGCCGTTGAGACTGTCGACCACGACGGTCTTGGCCCCATATTCCTCGACGCAATGGCGCACGCGCGCGGAAAACTCGCCGGGCGACAATTCAGCGGCATCGACCTGTTGCAGCAGCAGCTTGCCGTCGTCGATCATCGCCTGAAGATCGATGCCCAGCCCCAGCGAGCGTTGCAGGAGCAGTCCGATTTCCTCGTCGAACACGAACATCGCAGCCGTTTCGCCGCGCTCGACCGCCGTCTGGATGAAGGTCAGCGCGATCGAACTCTTGCCGGTGCCTGCCGGACCCAGCACCAGCACGCTCGACCCGCGTTCCAAACCGCCGCCGAGCAGCTTGTTCAATTCTGTGGAATGCGTCGTCAGCATGTCGCGCGGAAAGCTGGTGCGGTGTTCGGCCGCGACCAGCCGCGGATAGACGTGCAGACCGCCGGTCTTGATCGCGAGGTCGTGAAAGCCGCCACGAAACTGGCGGCCGCGATATTTGATGACGCGAAGCCGCCGACGCTCGGGGCCATATTCGGGGGCAAGCTCCTCCAGCCGGATGACGCCGTGTGCCACCGAATGCACCGTCTTGTCATTGGTATCGGTGGTCAGGTCGTCGAGCATCAGCACCGTCGCCCGGCTCTTGGCGAAATAATGTTTGAGCGCGAGAATCTGCCGGCGATAGCGCAGCGAACTCTGCGCCAGCAGGCGGATTTCCGACAGGCTGTCGATGACGACCCGGTCGGGCTTCACCCGCATGAATGCCTCGAAGATGCGCTTCGTGGTTTCGCCGAGTTCGAGGTCGGACGAATAGAGCAGGCTCTGCTGCTGTTCGTCATCGAGCAGATTTTCCGGCGGGATCAGTTCATAGAGCTCGACCCCGGTCAGGTCCCAGCCATGCGCCAGCGCCGTCGCGCGCAATTCATCCTCGGTTTCCGACAGGGTCACGTACAGGCATCGCTCGCCGGCCGCCGCACCGGTCATCAGGAATTGCAGCGCGATCGTCGTCTTGCCGGTGCCGGGATTCCCTTCGAGGAGGAAGGTCCGCGCCCGCTCCAGCCCGCCCTTGAGCACATCGTCCAGACCGCGCGTCCCGGTAAGCGCATTGTTCGTCGCAGGTGAAGGCAACCCAATTCTCCCAGATGCCGTCGCCTGTCCAGCGCACGGGGTCTCGCATCCTATAGCCGCAATCCGCGGGTGTCCTTAACAGCGATCTAGCCTCGGGACTCATTGATTTATCCAGAAGATGAGCGGCGACAGCGATGGCGGCACCCTTGTAGTCGCTCCTCTGCCCCCCGCCAGCGCAAGCCGTTGCGGATCATGACGATGATGCCGCTGACGATCCGTCGGCCATCCCCGCGCTGCACGCCATGCGACAGCGGAAAATACGGCTCGACACGCTGCCTCTGCTTGTCCGTCAGCCACAGGTCGCTCATCGGCGGCTCCTTCACCGCCAATGAGTCAACCACGGCCTAACCGCGCAAGCTATTTAACAGATCCTGCACCAAGGTCGTTTGCATGTAGTGACGTGACCGATATCCAGACGTTCGCAGTGCGGTAGGTCCGTCCCAATTTCGGCTGTTCGTTCATGTTTCCTCCGAAATAGCGTCAGCTATCGGCGAGTTCCCGTTTGTATCAATTTGGCAGCTTCGGCCGCCGCGTCGGTGGTTGTTGCTTCGCCTGAAACAACGTCCTCCGCCAGCAGCATCAGTTCATGCGCCGACGACGAACCGACATCGGCGACTTCACCGAGTTCGAGGCCCGACCGACGGCGGATTACCTTGTCCCATTCCGCCCGGACCGACGTCCAATAGTCCTTCGTCTTGTTCCAATAATCGTCCGCCGCCTTGATCGGGAAGTCGTTGGCCGGGACGTAGGTATTGACGACATATTCGTGAACGAACGTCGCCGACTGGCCGTCCTTCGCGCCAATCTTGGCGTTGTCCTGCTCGTGCGCCCAGCCTGCCGGAGTCAGGACGTGACGGTTGGTCCCGACATAATGATCGTAGGGTGGATTACGCGTTGCGTCCCGCCGCGCGAGGGGGCGGCGGGTCTCGTCACTGGTCCAGCGGATCGCACCGTCATCGTAGCGCCAGCGACCAATCCCGCCGTACCGCGGTGAATCGTCGGTCTGCCATACGGTCTGCGACCAGGCACCGTGCCGCGCCGCCGCCGGCACCGGCCGCAGAGTCCAACGACCCGGACCGACATAGACCAGTACCGTCGCCGGCTGCCACTGCCAGTCCTGCCGCCAATGCTTGACGACCATCGTCTTGCCGTTGCCATCGTCCACCACCAGCAGATGCTGGAGGACGACATGGTCCGGCGTGTCGACGATCGCGCGGACCACCTCGTGCCCACCGCTGATCTTGGCCGGATATGGGGTGTAGCCGGCAACCAGCGGGGTCGTTTCGCGCATGTCGAACGTTACCTTGAACGTCCCGGCCATTTTCAGGATCGCAGCATGGTCGCGCGCCTGATCGCCATATTGCGCGGTGCCGATCTGGGCCGGAGCGGCGGTCTGCGAAAGCGCCGGCGACATGGTCAGCGCGGCAAACCCCGTGGCAGCGAACAGGAAAAGCGAATGGTTCATCGGATGGGACCTCACAGGACGAGGGACAGGGAGATGCCGGCATTGCGACCCGGCTGCGAAAAGGCGTCACGGATGGTCGACGTGGACGTCAGCCCGCGCACGTCGCTCCACCAGAAATAGCGTTTGTCGGTGATATTGAAGACGCCCGCGCGGATCGTCGCGCCCTCCCGGATACGCAGCGAGGCAGTGGCGTCGAACACCCAGAAGCCGCTCGGCGTGAAACAGGACGTGCCGGGAACCGCCGGCCGCGTGGCCGTCGCCGGCTGTGCGGCAACGTTGCAGCCGTTGTTGGTGTCGGACAGGCTCTTGCCGGCGGAATGCGTCGCGACGAATTCGGCACGGAACGGGCCGTCGTCAGGTTGGTAGAACAGGCCAGCCACCACCTTGACCGGCTCGACGCTGTCGAGCGGCAGGGTGCCGGCGACGCCGTCGGTACGCATCCTGCCCTTGGCATAGGAAGCAGCTGCCCGCAGACCCACACCGATCGGCAGCCGCGCCTCGCCCCGCGCTTCCAGCCCCTCGATCGTCACCCGTCCACGATTGATGAACTGGTAGACAGCAGGATTGGCCGCAGTGAACGCGCCGGACACCTGTACTTGATCGATGAAGTTGCGGAAGCGGCTGCTGAACGCCGTGCCGCTCAACGACCAGCGCGTGCCGTTCAGACGGATGCCGCCCTCGATGCTCCCGCTCGTCTCCGGTTCCAGATCGGGATTGGGGATCGAACGATAATTGGCGACGATGTTGGCGAAACCGTTGTTGATCTGGTTCGGTTCGGGCGGCTTGAAGCCCCGCCCGTAATTGGCGAACAACCGGATGCCATCGGTCACCCGCGCCACCGCGCCCAGACGGGGTGTGACCCGCGATCCGCTCTGCCCACGGGGCACGAAGGTCGTGAACAACGGATCCTTCTGCGGATCGAGCCGGTACTGGTCGAACCGGATTGCCGGGAACAAGGTCAGCAACCCGTCGGCGATCGCGACCTCGTCTTGCGCGAACACCCCGACCAGTTCGTAATCGGTGGTTGGAAAGGCCCGCGTCGGATAGGTTTCGCCGGCCGGCGGCACGGTACCGCCGCGCACGCCGGTCTGGCGCGTCTTCGCATAATCGGCACCATAGGCGAACAGGTGCGTGGCCGGGCCGGTAGTCGCGCGGCTTTCCAGTTGCAGCGTGCCGCCATAGACATCGTTGTCGAAGCGGTTGACGCGGACCCGGTCGGTGCCGACCCGGTCCTCCCATCCGGTCTGCACGGTGCCGCTCTTCTGATAATAGGCGGCGGCACGCACGCCGCTGACGAAGCCATCACCGAAATAGCGATAGTCGATCGTGCCGCGGTCGCGCGCGGTGGTGTCGCGTGCCTGGAGCCCCCGCACTGCCGTCGCCGCCGGCGGCGAGCCAGTAACCCGGGTGATCGCGCTCAGCACGTTCGTACCCACCACGGCGTCGAAGCTTTCGTAGGTCAATCGCACCCGGTGCGCGGCGCTCGGGCTCCAGACGAGGCGACCGAGCAGCGCGTTGGAAGCGACGTCCTGCGGATTCGGGGTCGTGCGGTCGGTATTCGCGCTGTCGTTGCTGCCCTTGTTGTCCAGTTCGTGGCCATCGCGCCGCGTATAGGCGAGCATCGCCTGAAGCTTGCCCTGCCGGCCGGCCACGACCAGCCCTCTGGTCCAGCTGTCGTCCGATGAATCATACCCGATCCGTGCGCCGCCGCCGACCTGCCGACCGTCATGCAGAAAATCCTGTGGGTCCCTGGTGATGAAGCTGACCGCACCGGCCACGCCGTCGCTGCCGTACAATGCCGACGCCGGGCCGCGGAGGATTTCGACCGACTTCAACAGGTCGAGATCGACATAATCGCCGCGGCCGACCGATTGCGCACCGAAGCTGAAGGCATCGGGAACCCGCACCCCGTCGACGGTGATCAGGACCCGGTTCCCCTCCAGCCCGCGGATGTTGAAGCCGCTATCGCGGTCACGACCGGTCGAGGCACCGGCTGCTGTGAACCGGGCCGGCGCACGGCGTACGGCCACGCCGGGCTCATAGCGGACCAGATCCTTGATGTCGGTAATCATCCGGTCATCGATCGTGGCGGCATTGATGACCGAAACGCTCTGCGGCACGTCCTCCACCCGCTTCTCGGCGCGTGTCGCGGTCACGGTGATGTCGCCTTCGTCCGGCGCGCGCTCCCCGCCTTCGCCGCCGGTAGCTGCCGGTTGCACGACGGTTTGTGCGGAAGCCATCATGGGCAGCGCGCAGAGGTTCAAGGCCGCGACGGCAACGCCGCGCAGCAGATATGTCGATGTCATTAATGCTTCCCCTTCTCGCATTAGTCCGTTAATGCGAATCACTAGCGTTAGCAAGCATTCTATGCGAGGTGGGGAATGCAACATCCAATCGGGTTCATTCGGGCAGGGTCGGCGGCCGTGGTGCTTGCCCTCGTATCTACGGCAAGCGCGAGCTTGGCGCACATGCCCTACGTCCTGCCCGCTCAGTTCGACGTCGGCAGTCGCACGCAGATCACGCTCGAAGCATCTTTCGCCGAGGATGCGTTCCGCCCGGAAGTCGCGATGCGCGACGCGCCGTTCGAGATCACCGGTCCCGACGGCCGGATCACTCCGCTTGTCCCGGTGACGCTGGCCGGCGACCGCACGATCGCGGAGGCTGCGCTGCCGATCGACGGCATCTACCGGCTGTCATCGGGACAGCGCGCCGGGCGATCGGGCAAGATGTACCGGAAAGGGCGCGACTGGATCATGGTCGGCGAAGGCACCGCGCCGCCGCCAGGTGCCGAACTCGTCGACGTGCGCAGCATGACGCTCGCCGACGCCTATGTCCTGCGCGGACGCCCCGGTTCGTCGGCAGCGCTCGCACCGCGGGGCAAGGCGCTGGAAATTCAGCCTCTGGGCGATCCCACGGCGCTCGTACCGGATAGTCCTGCCCGGTTCGCCATCCTGTATGACGGTAAGCCTCTGCCGGGCCAGATGGTGACGCTGTTCCGCGAGACGGGCCTGTATGACGGCCGCAAGCAGGCTGATACGGCGACCAGCGATCGTGCGGGGGTCGTCACGCTGACGATGCCCGATCCAGGTCGATACCTGATGCTCGCGCGCTATCGAACCGCCACGCCACACGCGCCAGACAGCTACGCCAGTTTCACGACGACGCTCGCTTTCGAGGCGGGCTGAGGAACCGATATGTCTAACATGGAACATATTGCGCAGCCCGACACCGACGGTGAATTCGTCGTCATCCGGTTGCTGCGGCATTACCGCGGCGTCCATCACCGTGATGAAGACGATGGCGCACTGGCCAGTCTCGTCGCGCTCGGTCAGAACCTGCGCCTGCCCCCGGCCGGCAGCGTGGCATTGGCAAGCTACTTCCAACTCACCGAGGCCGTGCTCGGAAGAAGCCTCGTCACCGAATGCTGCTGTTCGTGCAACTATAGCACCGACGAGCGTGCCGTGATCCGTCTTCTCGGCGTCCCCCTGCCGCGCATGATCGGCACCGGCACCATCGAAATGCCCCATGGCCTGCCCGGTGCATTGGCATGGGCCATTCTGAGCGTCCGGTCGCTATGCGGCGCGATCCTGTCGCTACCCACCCGCCCGTTCCCGGTCGGCGATCCGGCCTGCCCGTTCGTCCACCCGCTCGGGGCCTGACGGCGATGGCGTCGCTCTATGCCTATTTCGATCGGCGGATCGGCAACATGGCGGATGACGATATCTTCGTCCTGTCCGCCGTCCGGACGTGGGTCTTCGCCGTCCGCAACACACGCTGTCCCCAGGCAATGCTGCGCAGCGGCTTCACCGCCCGGCGCGTTGGCGATGCCTTGTTGCCGTTCCTGTGTTCGATGACGCTGATCGACCAATATGGCTATGGCACGATGCGCTTTGCCGAAGTCCGATATCCGAACGTCAGCGACGACGAGGCGCGTGTCCTGACGCTGTTCGGCGCGGCAAGGGTGAGCGATCCGGGGCTGATCCGGATCGCCACCAGTCTTGTCAGCGACGATATGGCTCTGCAACTCGCGGGTGCCGCCGGAAAGGTCGGTGCCGCGATGCTACCGGCAGGATCGTGAGCGAACTGCCGCATTCATGCCCGATGCCGGTCAGAACCGATCATTGGCGCTCACGGTGAAGGTGCGCGGGCGGCCGTAGCGATACTGGCTAAACGATCCGACCTGGTTGAAATAGGTCCTGTCGAGAATGTTATCGACGTTGGCTCGCACACTTACCCGATCGTTCCCTGCCAAGCGCGCCATCCGCTTGACCGAAAGGAAGCCGCCCTGTTCAAAACGGAACGGCAGGCGTCGCACCGGGCACGATGCCGTTGGAATATGCCGAACTGCGATAATTCGCGCCACCACCGTAGGTCAGGCCGTCCAGAACGGTCGGGGCGGTGTAGATAGTGTAGGCCTTGAGCAAACGACGCGGCTGATCCGTATGGGGATCGTTGCCGCCCGCATCGCGTGCCTTGAACTGGCTGTAGCCAACCCTTCACGTTCCGGTTGGGCAGCGGACTGCCGGTCGCTTCGACCTCGAAGCCTACGCGAACGACGCCACCGGCGACCCGGCAAGGCTGAAGCGGAGGGCCCGTGCCCGGCCGGGCGATCGGGGCACCGTCAATCTATCCCAGATTGTCCTGTTCGATCCAGAACAGGGCAACGGAGGTTCGCAACGCAGGACCGCATGGACTATCTGCAAGCTTCCTGCTGCTGCGCGACCGGAATCCTGGCATCGAGAGCACCGGACATCTGCGCAAAGAACTGAACTGCGGGAGCGCCTGTCAAAGGCTATTGGAAGCCGTTTGCCGGGGAGATTCGGTCTGGCGCGTAGGACAGCGCAACGGGAAGATCGCGTTCGCTACCGCTGGATAGCCGTGGAATGCAATCCGGGACGCTTCCCGTGCGGCAGAGAAAACCTCCCGCAAACCCCGTATCAATGGGTAACGGACGGCTCTTCGCACTACCGAACTGAACGGGAACGGCGCGCGCTCCTCCCGAATTAGCCCAACTATCAGTTACTTACGAGGTCTTGGCGGAGCGGGAGGGATTCGAACCCTCGATACGCTTTTGGCGTATACTCACTTTCCAGGCGAGCGCCTTCGACCACTCGGCCACCGCTCCGCATTGCCGGAAGGTGGGTTCCCTAGGGCGCGGCGGGGTTTCGTGCAAGCGGGAGTTGCGGGGACGGCGCACGGCGGGCAGGATGGCGCGATGCATTTCGTCTCGCTTATTGCCGCGCTGCTTCAGACCGCCGCCCCCGCCGCCCCGCCGACATCGGCCGATCCGGTCGACAGCGACTGGCGGACGATCCCCGACGACGAACTGCTCGTGATGACGCTGGCCGGGGACAAGCGGGTCGTGATCCGGCTGGCGCCGCGCTATGCGCCGGTCCATGTCGACAATCTGCGCAAGCTGGCACGGGCGCATTGGTGGGACGGCAGCTCGGTGTACCGAGTCCATGACAATTATGTCGCGCAGTGGGGCGACGTCACCGAGAAGAAGCCTTTGCCGGCCGGCGTCGTCGCCAATCCGCCGGCCGAATATGTGACCGGCCGCTATGATGCGGTCACGCGGATGACGCGGCGCGATCCTTATGCGGCGAAGAGTGGGCATAGCGCCGATGGCTGGCCGGTGGCGAGCGATGGCAAGGGGGCGTGGCTGACGCACTGTTATACGATGGTTGGCGTCGGACGCGATATGGCCCCGAGCACCGGAAGCGGTGCCGAACTCTATGCGGTAATCGGCCATGGCCCGCGCCATCTCGACCGCAATATCGCATTGGTCGGGCGCGTGGTCGAGGGGATGGAGGTTCTGTCGTCGCTGCCGCGCGGCGCCGGCACGATGGGATTTTACGCGCCCGATCAAACGGCGACGCCGATCCGGTCGGTGCGGCTGGCCAGCGAGATTCCGGCAGGGGAGCGGCCCCATTTCCAGTATCGCGCTGCCGACAATATCCGCTATGCCGCATGGGTGAAAGGGCGGGAAAATCGCGAGCCGCCCTTTTTCGAAGTACCGGCGGGCGGGGCGGACATCTGTAACGCCATGCCGCCAGTCCGGCCGACGCCCGCAAGATAGCGATCAGACGCGCGAAACGAGCAGCGCCGCGCCAAAGCCGATGAAGATGCCGCCGGTCGCGCGGTCGAACCAGCGGCGGACGCGCGGACGGGTCAGATGGCGCGCGAGCGACCGTCCGCCCACCGCATAGGCGGCGTACCACAGGCATTCGACCACAGCGAACGTCGCGACCAGAGCCGCGAACTGCACCGGTTGCGAGCCTTGCGGATCGACGAACTGCGGCAGGAAGGCGGTGGCAAACAGCAACAGCTTGGGGTTGCTGATCCCGACCAGAAAACCACCGCGGAACAAATGGCCGGACGGTATGGTGTCGGGTGCGACGTCCAGCGGTGCCGACCGCGCCGTGATCGCGCGGAAACCGAGCCATGCCAGATAGGCGGCACCGGCATAGCGCAGCATGTCGAATAGTCCCGGTACCGCCGTCAGCAGCGCCGCCAGTCCCGCCGCCGACGCCATCAACACGCCGACCAGCGCGGTCAGGCAGCCTGCCATCGCCGGCAGGCTACCGCGCCAGCCGAGCGTCACGCTGCGCGTCAGAACATGGAGCATGTTCGGTCCGGGCGTGCCGCACAGCACGACCACCGCCGCGACGAAGAGCAGCCAGCTATGCAGTGCCATGCCGGGCCGCGATCAGCCCCGGACCCAGTCGGCGACGGCGGTCGCGACGGTGTTCGCGGCCTGATTGATCGCCGGGCCGACGCTGTTCGCGTCGATCGTCGCGACCGGCGCGCGCGCCTCGAAGCGGCGCTTTTCGAACGTGGTCGACCCGGCGCGCTGCAGGGTCGCATCATAGACGACCACCGCTTCGCTGCGCCCGGCATCGATGCCGAATTCGCGCAGTTCGCCGTTCAATTGCGCACCTGGATCGGCAAAGCCCTGCCGCGTGCTCAGCACCACCATGTTCGCGCGCGACGTCAGCGTATCGGACAGCAGCCGTGCGAACAGGCGCGCGGGCGGTTCGACCCATTGCGCTTCCTTGACATAGGCGATGCTGGTCGCGCTCGACTGCACCGGCACGCGCGTCACCGCAAGCTCCTGCGGCACCACCGGTACCTGCACGGTGATCGAACGCGCCTGTGCCGAGCTCTGCGTCGTACCTGCCGCGATCGAGGCGGCCGGGGCCAGCGTCAGCAGCGCGGGCGGCGGTTCGGCACCGAAGCGGATGCACCCGGCAAGCGGCAGGAGCAGCAGAACCGACAGCTTCTTCATGGGGCGCATCCTTGTCTTCCGCGTCACTTCTTGGGGTCGTAGTCGGGCAGCTTCGAGCGGCCGACCAGCGCGGTCGCGCCACCCTGATCGACCTTTTCCGCGACCGAGGCGAGCGCGCCGGTCATCGCGCGCAGATCGCCGACCAGCTGGTTGACCTGCGGGATGGTCTGCTTGCTGAACGCCTGCAGCCCCGGCTTCGCATCGCCGATCGCGTCGTTCAGCGTCTCGGCGCTCTTCTGCGCGCTGGCGATGGTGCGGTTCAGTTGCTGGATCGTCGGCTGGATGTCGTTCGACAGCACGCCGTTGGTCGTCGCCGCCAGCTCACCGATCTGTTGCGAGGCGACACCGGCGCGCTGGATCGCGATCCGCGTTTCGGCCAGCGTCGCCGCGATTTCGGGCCCACGATCTGCCAGCGCGTCAGTCAGCCGGTTGGTGCTGTCGAGGATCGCGGCGATCGAATTCTGGTTGCGGTCGGACAGCACGTCGGCCAGCCGCTCGGTCAGGGTGGTGACGCGTTCGAGCAACTGCGGCGCGGAGCTGAGCAACGCAGCGACGCCGCCCGCCTTTGGAGGGATGACCGGTACGCCCATCGGGCACGACTGTTCGGCATTCGTTTCGGGACAGGCGATCGGCGGCGCGCCCTTGACCGCGCCGTCGAGCGTGATGGTCGAGACGCCGGTAAAGCTGCCGACGATCGTCGCCGTCGTGCCGAGCAGGACCGGGGTCTCGTCCTTCACCTTGATGCGGACGCGGACGAATTGCGGGTCCTTCGGCCACAGGGCGATATCCTCGACCTGACCCGAGGGGACGCCCGAAAACGATACCGGCGACCCCTTTGCCAGGCCGTCGACGGCCTGTTTGAAGAAGACGTCATATTCTTTTTCACTGCCGCCGCCGATACGGGCGAGCCACACGGTGAACAGCGCCAGCATGACCAGCAGGATCAGCACCACCGCGCCGACAAGGACATGGTTCGACCGGGTTTCCATCAGCGCCTCTGGGCTTGCGGCGAGGCCGGCTCTGCGCCGGCGTCGCGGTCGTGGTTGCGGGCGGCGATGCGTTCCTGCGCATCGGTCGCGGCGCGGCCACGGGGTCCGTTGAAATATTCCTGGATCCACGGATGGTCCAGCGCGAGCAGTTCGTCGATCGTGCCGACGGCGATGACCTTCTTGTCCGCCAGCACAGCCACGCGGTCGCAAATGGCGTGCAGCGTGTCGAGGTCGTGGGTGATGAGGAAGACGGTGAGCCCCAGCGTCTTTTGCAGCGACGCGGTGAGGTCGTCGAACGCCGCCGCACCGATCGGATCGAGGCCGGCGGTCGGTTCGTCGAGGAACAGCAATTGCGGATCGAGCGCGAGGGCGCGCGCCAGCCCGGCACGCTTCTTCATGCCGCCCGACAACTCCGACGGATATTTCGGCCCGGCATTGGCCGGCAGGCCGGTCATCACGACCTTGTACCCGGCAATCTCGTCGAGCAGCGCAGGCTTGAGCTTCGGGTAGAATTCCTTCAGCGGCACCTGCACGTTTTCGGCGACGGTCAGCGTCGAGAACAGTGCGCCGCCCTGAAACAGCACGCCCCATTTCTTGCGGATTTCGGTCGCTTCGGTTTCCTCGCGGCCGATCGTGTTCTCACCGAACACCTCGATCGTGCCGGCGGTTGGCGTCTGAAGCCCAATGATCGAGCGCATCAGCACCGATTTGCCGGTGCCCGATCCGCCGACCACACCGAGGATCTCGCCACGCCGCACGTCGAGATCGAGGTCCTCGTGAATGACCTGGTCGCCGAACTGGTTCTTGAGACCACGGACGCGGATGAGGGATTCGCGCTCGCTCATATCCAGCCGATCCATGCGAAGAAGATCGCGAAAAACGCGTCGAGCACGATCACTAGGAAGATCGCCTGCACCACCGCCGCCGTCGTCCGGCTGCCGACCTGTTCGGCATCGCTTTCGACCTGCATGCCGTGGAAACAGCCGGCCATGCCGATGATCGCACCGAATACCGGTGCCTTGATCAGACCGATATACAGGTCGGTGATCGGCACGACTTCGCGGATGCGGGTGACGAAGGTGATCGGCGGGATGCCGAGCTGTGCCCAGCTGAGCAATCCGCCGCCGATGATGGCGATGATCGACGCATAGAAGCCGAGCAACAGCATCATGACGATCGCGGCGATGACGCGCGGCAGGACCAGCGCCTCCATCGGCGACACGCCGATCGTGCGCATCGCGTCGATCTCTTCGGTCAGCTTCATCGTGCCGAGCTGCGCGGCGAACGCCGAGCCCGAGCGACCCGCGACCATGATCGCGGTCATCAACACGCCCAGTTCGCGGAAGGTGAGGCGACCGATCAGGTTGATCGTGAACACTTCTGCACCGAATTGTCGCAGCTGCACCGCGCCCTGCTGCGCGATGACCATCCCGATCAGGAAGCTCATCAACCCGATGATGCCGAGCGCCGAGACGCCGACGACCTCGAACCGTTGCACCGTCGCATTGAAGCGGAAACGGCGCGGGTGACGCAGGATGTTTAGGAACGCGATGACGGTCGCGCCCATGAAGCCGAGCAGGCCCAGCATCTGTCGCGCGCTGCCCGATACCGCTTCGCCGATCTCTTCCAGCACCCGCAGCGGCGGGCTGAGCGCCTTGCCCTTGCGGACGACCGGATCGTCGGCGGCCGCGACCTGATCGAACAGGTGCTGGCTGTCGGTGTTCAATCCCTCGATGGCGACGTCGCGGTCGCGCGCGAAGCGGTGGACCAGCCACGCACCGACCGTATCGATCCGGTCGACTTGCGACAGGTCGATCCGGCTGACCGGTCCGTCGACCTCGTTCAGTCGTTCGGGCAGGTCGCCGACATGGGCGAGCGACAGGTTGCCGGTGAAGCGCAGCACGCCACCGCCATCGGCCCGGTCGTGCGAAAAATCGGCGGAAGCGCTCATCGCAGCCATCCATCGGCGATTTGCGGCGTCGCGGCAAGATGGTACGCGCTTGGCGCATGCGCCACCGCGACCTCGCCATCTATGACATGGACAAGACCATCACCCGCGTCGCGACATGGACGCCGTTCCTGCGCCATGCGCTGAAGGAGCGCGGACGGGGTGCCTTGTGGCTGCTGCCGATCGCGGGGATCGCCGTCACCGGCTATGTCTTGCGCCTGTACGGTCGCGACCGGTTGAAGGAGATGACGCACCGGCTGGTGCTGGGTCGCACGGTGCCGGGCGAACGATTGACCGATACGGCGCGCGCCTTTGCGCGGGCTACGGTCGCCACCGGCCTGCTCGATGGCGCGCGGGCGCGAATCGAAGCCGACCGTGCCGATGGTCGGATGCTGGTGCTCGCCACCGCATCCTATCGTTTCTACGCACAGGAGATCGCGGACCTGCTCGGCTTCGACGCGGTCATCGCCACCAACTGCGCGCAGGAGCAAGGCGGCAACGTGCTGGCGCGAATCGATGGCGAGAATTGCTACGGCGCGGCCAAACTGCGCGCGATCGAGGCGTGGACCGCCGAACAAGGGATCGCGCGCGGCGACGTGGCGGTCCGGTTCTACAGCGATCACGTCTCGGACGCGCCGGTATTCGACTGGGCCGACGAACCGTTTCCGGTCAACGCCCATGCCCCGCTGAAGGCGCTGGCGCGCAAACGGGGCTGGCCGGTGCTCGACTGGCGCGACTGACGCTGGGGCGGATCGGGTCGGAATGGGGCGGCTCGTCTTCCGTGCGGTTCGACCGCTGTAAACGTTACGCGGGCCAAACGGTTCAATGCCCGCGGCGGACCCTTTTCCCGACATGCTCCCCCCGTCCCTCGTCAGGAAGGAGAAGAGCCTTCAGCGCTTCGACGTCCCCAGCCGCTTCGCGTTCGCCGTCGCCTTGGCATGGATCGGGGTCAGCGCCCGGCCGCCGGCACCGATCACGCCCGCGGTCAGCCGCATCGCCCGGTCCTGCCCTGCCGCGATCCGCCGTGCGGACGGCAACCGGCCGGCGGTGCCGAGCGACCAAGCGTCCTGCATCGCCTGCATCCACAGCCCCTGCATCGCCGCCATGTCCTTCGCCAGCGAATCGCCCGCCTTCGAAAAGGCCTGCGTCTTTTCGGTGACCATGCCGGTCAGTTCGACGTGATCGGCGGTCCATGGATTGCGTAGGCCGGCATCGATCATCGGCATCCGCCGGTCGATCACCACGGCGGAGGCAGCCATCGTTTCCCACAGGCGCAGGCTGGTCTGGGCAGCGTCGGTCCACATCTGCCACCACAGGGTCATTGGCATCGTCATCGCTGGTTCCTTCGACAAGGTCCGCCGCGGATCGGGTGCAGCGCCACCGCCTTACCCGATGACCATTCTTTATACCATGCGCGTGATCGTCGCTTGACCCGCATCCTGCCGCATTGCAGCAAGTGTGCCCATGACGACTCTGCCCCCGATCACCAACAATCCCGACATCCGCTTTCTCGGCCGGCTGCTCGGTGACGTCATCCGCACCTATGGCGGGGACGCGCTGTTCAAACGGATCGAGCATATCCGATCGACGTCGGTCGACCGGCATCGCGGGGTGGCCGGGGCCTATACGATCGACCTGGGGCTCGACAGCCTCAGCCTCGACGATACGATCGCGTTCGTGCGCGGGTTCATGATGTTCTCGATGCTCGCCAATCTGGCCGAGGATCGGCAGGGCATCGCAGCCGAACCGGGGGCCGATGTCGCGACCGCGATCGAGAAATTGCAGGCCGAGGGCATCGGGCGCGATGCGGTGCTGGCACTGCTCGACCATGCGCTGATCGCGCCGGTACTGACCGCGCACCCGACCGAGGTGCGGCGCAAGTCGATGATCGACCACAAGAACCGCATCGCCGACCTGATGCTGTTGAAGGATCAGGGCGCCGAGGAAACGCCCGAGGGCGACCGGGTCGACGAAGCGATCCTGCGCCAGATCGCGCTGCTGTGGCAGACCCGCGTCCTGCGCCGCGAACGGCTGTACGTCGCCGACGAGGTCGAAACCGCGCTCAGCTATCTGCGCGACGTGTTCCTGCCCACCCTGCCCGCGCTGTATGCCCGGTGGGAACGGGTGCTGGGCCAGCGCCCGCCGTCGTTCCTGAAACCCGGCAGCTGGATCGGTGGCGACCGCGACGGCAATCCGTTCGTCGATGCCGCCGCGCTCAGGCTGGCGCTGGCCAAGGCCGCCGATGCGGTGCTCGGCTATTATCTCGACCAGCTCCACAGCCTCGGTGCCGAACTATCGATCTCGACCGAGCATGTCCCGGTCGACGAGGCGATCGCGGCACTGGCCGACAAGAGCGGCGACAATGCCGCATCCCGTGCCGACGAACCGTTCCGCCGGGCGATCAGCGGCATCTATGCGCGCCTTGCCGCCACCCACCAGAAGCTGACCGGAAAGGTCGCGCCGCGCCCTGGCAATTTGACCGGCGAACCCTATGCCGATCCGGCGGCGTTCCGCGCCGATCTCGCGTCGCTCGCCCGCGGACTGGTGCAGCAGAATAACGGTCCGCTGTCGACCGGCGGCGCGCTCGGCCGGCTGATCCGCGCGGTCGAGACGTTCGGTTTCCACCTCGCCACACTCGACATGCGCCAGAACAGCGTGATTCATGAGGGCGTCGTCGCCGAACTGCTGAAGGTCGCCGGGGTTGAGGCGGATTATACGGCGCTGGACGAGGATGCGCGCGTCGAACTGCTGCGCCGCGAACTCGAAAGCCCGCGCCCGCTGACCAGTCCCTATGCCGAATATTCGGAGCAGACCGCATCCGAACTGGCGATCCTGCGCGCCGCCGCCGACGCCCATGCCCGCTATGGCCGCGAGTGCATCCGCCATTACATCGTGTCGATGGCGCAGTCGGTATCGGACCTGCTCGAAGTGCATCTGCTGCTGAAGGAGAGCGGCCTGTACGTCCCGGGCGAGACCCCGCAGGCGCATATCATGGCGATCCCGCTGTTCGAGACGGTCGCCGATCTGGAAGCGGCACCGGCGATCATGACGCGGTGGCTGGCGTTGCCCGAAGTCGCGGCGATCGCACAGAAGCGCGGCCATCAGGAAGTGATGATCGGCTACTCCGATTCGAACAAGGACGGCGGCTACCTGACCTCGACCTGGCAATTGTCGAAGGGGTCGACGGCGCTGGCGCCGGTGTTCGAAGAGGCGGGCATCGGGATGCAGTTGTTCCACGGGCGCGGTGGCGCGGTGGGGCGCGGCGGCGGGTCGTCGTTCGCCGCGATCCGGGCGCAGCCGCACGACACGGTGCAGGGCCGCATCCGCATCACTGAACAGGGCGAGGTCATCGCGGCGAAGTACGGCACGCGCGACAGTGCCGTCACGAACCTAGAAGCAATGACGTCGGCGACGTTGCTCGCCAGCCTCGAACCTGATTCGCTGAACCCCGCCGATGCGGCACGCTTCGCTGCCGCCATGGACACGCTGTCCGATACGGCGTTCAAGACCTATCGCGGCCTCGTCTATGGCACCGATGGCTTCACCACCTTCTTCCGACAAGCGACGCCGATCGCCGAGATCGCCGGACTGAAGATCGGGTCGCGCCCGGCCAGCCGGAAGAAATCCGACGCGATCGAGGACCTGCGCGCGATTCCGTGGGTGTTCAGCTGGGCACAGGCGCGGATCATGCTGCCGGGCTGGTACGGGGTCGGCGCGGCGCTGCAATCGTTCGAGGACAAGGGATTGCTGCGCGAGATGGCGACCGCATGGCCGCTGTTCGCGGCGACTTTGGCCAATATGGAAATGGTGCTCGCCAAGTCCGACATGGACGTCGCGGCGCGCTATGCCGGGCTGGTCGAGGACAAGGCGCTGTCGGAGGCAATCTTCGGCCGGATTCGCGAAGGCTGGCAGGCGACGCATGACGGGTTGCTGTCGGTCACCCGCCAGACGCGGCTGCTGGAAAAGAGCCCCGCGCTCGAAGCGTCGATCCGGCTGCGCACGCCGTATATCGAGCCGCTGAACCTGCTCCAGATCGAACTGCTCAAGCGGCACCGTGCGGGCGAGGCCGATGCCCGGATCGGCGAGGGCATCCTGCTGTCGATCAACGCCATCGCGACGGCGCTGCGCAACAGCGGCTGACGGGCGGAGCCTGTCCAGCCTGCGGCGCGGGCCACAGGACCCGATCCGGCGCAGCTGCACCGGATCGGGCGCGTGGTTACTTCGCGGCGGCCGGCGTGCCGGCGGCGGCGATACGCGATCCGTCGGCATTGAGCCCCAGGTCGCGCAGCAGCGGTCCGACCTGCGGATCGGCCCCGTTGAAGTTGCGGAACATGACCGCGTAATCCTCGGTATGGCCCTTCGACAGGATCATCTCGCGGAACCGCTGGCCATTGGCGCGGGTCATACCGCCGTTGTGCTCGAACCAGTCGAACGCGTTCGCGCTCAGCATCTTGGTCCAGCTGTACGCATAATAGCCGGCGGCATAGCCATTGCCCCAGATGTGCAGGAAATAGGTGGATCGATAGCGCGGCGGCACGTCGGCGACGTCCAGCCCGGTGGCGGCCAGCGCCTTCGTCTCGAACGCGTCGGCGTCCTGAACCCCCTGTGCGGCGGTCAGCGAATGCCAGCTCATGTCCATTTCGGCGGCGGCCAACGCCTCGCCGAACGAATAGCCCGAATTGAACGTGCCGGCGCGCTTGATCTTGTCGATCAGGGTCTGCGGAATGACCTGTCCGGTGCGGTAATGGACGGCGTAATGCGGCAGGACCTTGGGGTTCAGCGCCCAGTGCTCGTTGAACTGCGACGGGAATTCGACGAAATCGCGCGCGGTGTTAGTGCCCGAGATGCTGGGATAGGTCTGGTTCGCGAACAGGCCGTGCAACGCGTGACCGAATTCGTGGAACATGGTCGTCACGTCGTCGAAACTGATCAGCGCGGGCTGACCGGCGGCGGGCTTGGTGAAATTGCTGACATTATAGATGACCGGCTTGGTTCCGATCAGCTTCGACTGGTTGACGAAGTTCGACATCCACGCGCCGCCATTCTTGTTGTCGCGCTTCCACAGGTCGAAATACATCAACCCGACCGGGGTGCCGTTCGCCTCCAGCACCTCATAGACGCTGATATCGGGATGATAGACCGGAATGTCGGTCCGCCGCTTGAACGTCAGCCCGTATAGCTGGTTGGCGGCATAGAAGACACCGTCGGTCAGCACCTTGTCGATTTCGAAATAGGGCTTCAGTTCATCCTGATTCAGGTCGTAGCGCGCCTTGCGGACCTGTTCCGAATAATAGTCCCAATCCCATGGCTTCAGCTGGAAATTGCCGCCGGTCGCGGCGATCCGTGCCTGTAGTTCCGCCGCCTCGCGCCGCTGTTCGGCGGCGACCGGCGTTCCCAGTTGCTGCATGAAGCCGAGCGCGGTCTTCGGATTCTGCGCCATCTGGTCCTGCAACACGTAATCGGCCCAGGTGGCGAAGCCGAGCAGCTTCGCCTTTTGCGCGCGCAGCGCCGCGATCTTCACGATCGTCGCGCGGGTGTCGTTCGCATCGCCCTTCGCCGCGCGTGTCCAGCTGGCGTTGAACAGCGCCTCGCGCGTCGCGCGGTTCTTCAGCGTCGCCAGTTCGGGCTGCTGGGTCGTGTTCTGCAACGTCAGCACATAGTTGCCGGCCAGCCCGCGCGCCGTTGCCGCATCGGCGGCCGCCGCGATCTCCCCCTCCGACAGGCCGTCGAGCTTCGCCCGGTCGTCGATCACCAGCGCGCCGGCCTTTGCCGCCGCCAGCAGCTTTTGCTGGAACGCCGTCTCCAGCGTCGACAATTGCGCGTTATAGGCGCTCAGCGTCTTCTTGTCGGCCGGCGACAGCAAGGCACCGGCGCGGACCATCCCCTGATAGGTCAGGGTCAACACCTGCAACTGTTCGGCGTTCAGCCGCAGCGACTGGCGCTGGTCATACAGCGTCTTGACCCGCGCGAACAAGGCGGGATCGAGGTTGATCGCATCCTGATGCGCGGCATAGGCGGGGGCCAGTTCGGCCTGCGTCGCCTGCAAAATGTCGTCGGTATTGGCACCGACCACCCCGTAAAAGGCGAGGCTGGCCCGTTCGAGCAGACGGCCCGACCGCTCCATCGCGGCGATGGTGTTGTCGAAGGTCGGTGCGCTGCGGGCGCGGGTGATCGCGGTGATTTCGGCACGCTGTTCGGCCATGCCGGCGCGGATCGCGGGGCCGTAATCGGCGCTCTTGATCCGGTCGAACGGCGGCGCTTCGAACGGCAGCGTGCTGGCGCGGGCGAACGGGTTGGTTGCGGGCAGTGGCGCGGCGAGGGCGGTCGTCGACAGCATCAGGAAGGTAGCGGCGGCGGTAACGGGAAACAGGCGCATGACAGCTCCGTCGATACAGGGAGAACCGCCTGTGTCGCACCCCCCGCCCCGCCGGGCAATGCCCCGCCGGTCAGCGCAGCATCAGCCAGCCGAGGACGGTCAGCGCGGCCAGCGCCCGCCATCCCCCCTCGGTCCGGATCAGATAGACCATGCCGAGCACCCCGGCGGCGGCCAGCGCGCCCGCCGCGGCCTGTCGCGTGGTGATCCGGTCGAGCACCATGATCCCGGCGACGATGTTCGCCGCGATGTTGACGACGATCCATCCATAGGACGGGACCACGCCGATCGATCCCCATAAGGGCAGCTTGATCGTCGCAAAGCCGCGCATCGTCCGTGGAAACAGGTCGGCGGCGAGATGCAGCCCGATCCCGAACGCCAGCCCCGCCGCCACCGGCCAGGTCCGCGGGTCGAGCAGGGCGATGCCCGGCGGCAGGATACTGTGGAGCAGCGCGCTGCGGTGGCGCAGGCGCAACGGGGTATCGAGATCGGGCAAGGTGCTGCCCGCCGCCGTCGCAAGCGTGACGGTCGCGATCAACGTCCAGTTCCCGGTGCCCCCGACAAACGCCAGCACCACCGCACACAATAGAAACAACGCCGCCGCCATCGACGCGCGTTACCTATCCGTACCCGGTTTGTCCACCGGAACGCGCGAACGACAGGTCGCCTAACACGCTGTAAACGATGTGATTCCCGATGCGATCGGTCAGGGCATCGAATAGCGGTCACGCGGCACATCGGCCGGGACATCGATCGCCGGCACCGGCCGCGATGCCGCCTGGGCCAGCCACGCATCGCCGCCGTCGCGGTGGCGCGTCGATCCGTCGCCCCGCGTGGCGACCCGGCCATAGACCGGCCGGTCGCGGTCGCCAGGCGAACCGCCGAACATCGCCGCGATATTGCCATAGGTCGCCGGATCGCGCCCATCGAGACTGAGCCGATTGTTCAGATAGCACGCCGTCGCCCATGCCGTTTCGGGATCGGGCGTCATCGCGATGATCCGTTTCGCCCAGTACATGCGCAGGTTATTGTGCATCCAGCCGAAGCGCAGAAACTGGCGCTGACAGGCATTCCAGCTCTCGTCGCGCGTCTCGCCGCGCGCCATCGCCGACAGGCTTTCCAGATCGGGGCGCGGATCGCCGGCATGATCGGCCAGCGTCGTCCGTGCCCATGCCGCGACCCGGTCATAGCGTTCGGGCGCGGCCAGTGCGCGCGCCTGATAGTGAAACCATTCGCGCCACCCGAGCAGTTCGTCGGCGAATTTGGTGCGGTGTTTGGCGCCTGCATCGGCGTCCCCGACCGCGCGCATCACCTCGCGCGGGCCGAGGACCCCGAAATGGAGATAGGGCGACAGGCCGCTGGCCCCGTCGCGCCGGGTCGCGTCGTTGCGCGCGGTGGCATAGCCCGGCAGCACGTCGCGGATCAGCCGCGCCAACCGCTCCTCCGCCGCCGTGCGCCCGGCGGGAAAGGCGGCGCTGGCCGGCAGGCTGTGGTCGATCGCCAGACCCGCGACGATGGCGTCGAGGTCGATCGTGTCGAGCCGGTCGGGCGCGAACGGCAAATCTCCGACCCAGGGCGCGACGATCGGCTTTTCGACATCGGCATCGATCCAGTCCCCGCGCGCGGGTTCGTGGCGGCGCAGGAAGCCCGACCGGCCGCCGATCCCGTCGCCGATGGCGGCGGGCGGCACCAGACAGGCGGCATTCACCGCATAGACCGCGACCGCCGCACGGTCGGCGACGCGATCCACCTGCCAGCGTGCGACGAAGGTCGGCTGATCCTCCACCACCAGCGCGGCGGCATCGGCGACGAGGCGGTGGACCAGCCCCTTCTCACGGTGGCCCGCCCGATCGATATGATGGACGCAGGTCAGCCCCCGCGCGCGGCATCCCGCCGCCAGATCGCGACCGGCCCCGAGGATGAAATGGTGCAGCCGGTCGGAGGCGTATGGGTAATCCTCGCGCACGCCGTGATAGACCAGCACCGGCAGCGACAGCGCATTGCCGAGACGGATCGCCGCGTCGATCACCGGATTGTCGTCCGCGCGCAGCGCCTGTTGCAGCCAGCACAGTACGTAGCGTCCACCGTCCGCGACGCCGCACGCGTTGCGCGCCCGGACGCGCGGTGCCTCCCGCCAATCGGCCAGTGCCGGGGGCAGCGCGACGCTCACCATGCCATGCCGGCCGTAGCCGCGCATTCGGTGCCTCGCCGGCGGCGGGGGCAAGCTGTGATCGGACGGGGGCGGTGCATCGGGCAATCTCCTGTGCGCCGGATAACGATCGGGAACAGCTTCGGTCGCGGGGGCGGACGCGCCTTGAAAACGAACGCACAGTCGGTAAGCCTGTGGCAACGGCGGCGCCGAAGCACGCCGATCGACAGGAGAACCCCCATGCGCACGGCACTCGGCATCGGCTTGGCCATGGTGATGCTCGCTTCGCCGCTCGCCGCCGGACCGGTTCGCGACAATGTCCTGAGTGCGCAGGAACGCGCGCAGGGCTGGCGATTGTTGTTCAACGGGCGCGACCTGTCGGGATGGCGATCGTTCGACGGCGGGACACCGCCCGCGACATGGACGGTCCGCGACGGCGCGCTGACGCTGATCAAGGCCGACGGACAGATGAGCGGAACCGATCTGGTGACCGCCGGTCGCTATGGCGCGTTCGAACTGACGCTCGACTGGAAGGTGGCGCGCGGCGGCAATAGCGGCATCCTCTATCTGGCGCGGAAGGTACCGGGCGCGCCGCTGCTGTATCAGACCGGGCTGGAGATGCAGGTGCTCGACGATGCCGGCCATTCCGACGGCAAGATTCCGACGCACCGCGCCGGCGCGCTGTACGACATGACGGTGCCCCCCGCCGGTGCGGCGCGACCGGCCGGCAGCTGGAACCATGCCCGCCTGCTGGTGGAGCGCGGCCGGATCCGGCAATGGCTGAACGGGACGCCGACCGCCGACGTTTCCTATGGCGACGAAGGCTGGCGTCGCCGGGTGGCGGGATCGAAATTCGCCGGGATGCCGCAGTTCGGCACCTTCCCCAGCGGGGTCATCGGCCTGCAGGACCATGGCGAACCGGTCGCGTTCCGCAACATCAAGCTGCGCCCGATCGGGCCATCGGCCACCGGGGCGGCCAAATGACCGGCGCGGCCGACGCCGCGATCGACGTCGTCATCGTCGGGTCGGGCGCGGCGGGCGGGATGGCGGCGTACAGCCTGACCAAATCGGGGCTCCGCTGCCTGATCCTGGAGGCCGGGCGCGACTATGATCCGCAAAAGGAGGTGAACATGTTCGCCCCCGAAAGCGCGGCACCGCTGCGCGGCACGGGCACCCCCGACAAGCCGTTCGGCTATTTCGACGCGACGGTCGATGGCGGCTGGCAGGTCGATGGCGAACCGTACACGATGCGCGAAGGCACCGATTTCCGCTGGTATCGTCCCCGGATGCTGGGCGGACGCACCAACCACTGGGGGCGGCACGTGCCGCGCTTCGGTCCGTACGACTTCAAACCCTTTTCCCGCGACGGGCTGGGGGTCGACTGGCCGATCGGCTATGACGAGGTCGCGCCGTTCTACGACCGGGTCGAACGGATGATCGGCGTCAATGGCGGGCCGATCGGACTGGAAAACCACCCCGATTCGCCGGCGGACTGCCTGATGCCGCCGCCCAAGCCCCGCGTGCCCGAAATGCTGATCGCCGCGGCGGCCGAAAGCATCGGCATTCCCGTGCGCGCCGCGCATACGGCGGTGCTGACCCGCGACATGCCGGACCCGGTCGCGCCGCGTAGCGCCTGTTTCAACGCGACGCCGTGTACGCGCGGTTGCACCATCGGTGCGATGTTCCAGACCACGACCTCGCTGCTGCCGATGGCGAAGGCGACCGGGCGGCTGCGCGTCGTCACCGATGCGATGGTGTCGCGGATCGTGATGGCGTCGGGCAACCGCGCCGGCGGCGTCGAATATGTCGATCGCAAGACCGGCATGCGCCACCAGGTCACGGCGCGCGCGGTCGTGCTGGCGGCCGGTACCGGCGAGACGACGCGCCTGCTGCTCAATTCGGGGCAGGACGGGCGCGCCCTTGCCAACACCTCGGGCGAACTCGGCCGCAACCTGACCGATTCCACCGGGGCGTCGTTCCGCGCCTATATTCCCGGCCTCGCCAACCGCCCGCGCTATAACGAGGACGGGATCGGCGGGCAGCACATCTACATCCCGTTCTGGCTGTACGGCCAGCAGCATCGCGGCGAACTGGATTTCGCGCGCGGCTATCATTTCGAAATCAACGGCCGGTTCGGCATTCCGCCCGACACCGCATTGCCACGCACATGGGGACCGGCGTTGAAACAGGCGGTGCGCGAACGCTCCGGCGCGACGATCGGGCTGGTGCTGCGCGGCGAGATGATCCCCAACAAGGATTCCTATTGCGAGATCGATCCGGGCGTGAAGGACCGCTTCGGCATTCCGGTGCTGCGCTTCGCGTTCAAATGGTCGCAGCATGAGATCAATCAGGTCGCACATGGCCGTCGTGCCGCGCATTCGGTGTTCCGCCGGCTGAATGGCACCATCCTCGACCCCGACCTGCCGCCCGAAAAGATCATGACGGCGGGCGGCGAGATCATCCACGAACTCGGCACCGCGCGCATGGGCAGCGACCGGCGATCCTCGGTCGTCGACGGCTATGGCCAGACTTGGGACGTCGACAATATCGTGCTGATGGACGGTGCCGCCTTCGCATCGGGACCGCACAAGAATCCGACCCTCACCATCCTCGCGCTCGCGCTGCGCGCCTCGGAACGATTGGCGACGCGCCTGCGGTCGGGAGCGCTCGCATGACCTTCAGCCGCCGCACGACCCTGCAATGGTTCGCGACCGCGACCGCCCTGACGCTGACCGCACGGCTGCCGGCCATCGGCCCGGTGGCGAGCGACGCCGGCATCCCGCCGCCCTTCGCGGTGGTCGACTGGCCCGCGCAGGTCCCCGACCTGCCGCCGGCAAAGGGCTACGGCCGCGATCCCGACCTGACCGATCCCAAGGTGCCATGGCCGCTCACCCTGACCAAGGGGCAGCGCGCCACCATCGACCTGCTCGGCGACCTGATCCTGCCCGCCGACAAGGCATCGCCCGGGGCCGGCACGCTCGGCTTGGGTGCGTTCATCGACGAATGGATCAGCGCCCCCTATCCGCGACAGCAGGAGGATCGCGGCAGGGTGCTCGCCGGCCTCCTCTGGCTCGATGCGCAGAGCCGGGCGCTGCACGGCGCGACGTTCGCCGCATCGACGCCCGCCCGGCGGACGACGCTGCTCGACGCGCTGACCGTCGCCACCCCGTCGCCGGCCATGGCCCAGCCGGTCGCGTTCATGGACCGGCTGCGCAACCTCCTCATCCTGGGCTTCTACAGCCTGCCCGAGGGGAAGGCGGATATGGGCTATATCGGCGACCAGCCGACCGAGGGCCCCTATCCCGGCCCGACCGATGCCGCCCTGACGCATTTCGCCGCCTTGCTCGACGAACTGAAGCTGACGGACGCGACCCGGCGGGCATAGCCGGTCGTGACGCCCATACCGCGCCCGCACCGGCACCTGCATCGCCCTGTATGCGCGGCGTTTGGCGTACCGATGTCAGATTTTTCCGCCAATCAATATGCACGACCGTTGGAAAGGTCGGGTATGGCGGTAAACGTCGGGTTGTGACCGAATCGGAAGCCCTTGCCCGCCTGACACCGCGCGAACGACGCTGCCTCGAACTGGTGGCGCTGCATTACGACACCGGACAGATCGCTGTCGAACTCGGCATTTCGGTCGCGACCGTCAATGGCTATCTCGCCGATGCCCGTCAGAAACTGGGGGCGCGCAACCGCAAGGAAGCGGCGCGGATGCTGGGTGCCATCCCCGTTTCGCCTGCGGAAACCGTCGTTTCGGCGGCCCCCATCGATGATAGGGGTATGTTCGAACGGGTTGAGCCGACCCCCGCCCCCGGCCCACCATCCGCTTCGCAGACCGGGAATCGATCCGGCGGTACCTTGTCCCGCCTGCTCTATCTCGAACGGACGACCGAACCGCACCGCATCGGCATGGGGGGGCGCACGTTGATGATCGTCGGGCTGGTGGTGGCACTGTGCGCCGCGCTGGCGATGGCCGTCGTCGCTGCCGTGGGTCTCGTGTCGATCTTCGCGAGCCTGCGTCCTTGAGCGACGAAGGGGGTAAGCCATGTACCAACCACTGCATCCGGTGGTCACCGATATCACCCACGGCCTGTTGACCGCCGAACGGTCGAACGACGACGCCATCGTGTCGGCCGCGGCGATGATCCAGGCAATGGTCGCCGATCGCGGCCAGTTGCAACTCCAGTTCGGCACGATCCAGGCGCCGCTGACCGATGCGGCCAAGGCGATGATGCTCGCGGTCGAGGCCCGCGCCCATCTCGGCCGCTGTCACAAGCGGATGCACGAGATCGGCATCGAACACGCCTTCTTCACGTCGACCTCGCACGGCGACGTCTTTCCGACGACCGGCGATCCCGAACCGACCCGTTCCACGCTGCCGCTGGCGGCCTGAACGGTCCGCCGGTCGCGTGAACGCCTGGCTCTATCTGACGCTGCTCCTGACCGTATCGGTCTGGACGCTCCGCCGCGGCGGCGCCCCCGAACGGATCGCGATATCGGCGATCCTGTTCGCGGTCGCCGCCACGATCGCGGTCGCATCGAACCGGATCTTCGGCAGTCGGGAAATCGGCATTTTCGTGGTCGACATGGTGTTGACCCTCGTGATTTGTACGCTGGCGATGCTGGCGGAAAGGTTTTGGCCGGTATGGCTAAGCGCGATTCTGATCGTCGGCGTGATGCTGCAACTGGCGATCTGGTACGCTCCCCATTATTATCGGGACGTCTACCTGATCCTGCACGCGATGAGCGCGTATCCGACGCTCCTGCTGATCCTTGCGGGGACACTGCGCCACCGCCACCGGCTGCGGCGCGACGGGTACGATCCGGCATGGTCGAGGACGGCCCGTCGGAAAACGCCGGACGCGCCCGCCGCCTGATCGCGATGAAGAACCGCATCGCCGGCCTGTATCCGGTGAAGGTGACCGATCCGGTCTATGACGCGCTGTTCCAGCTCTACATCGCCGAGGAAGAAGGCCGGCCGATGTCGGTGTCGGCGGTGGCACCGATGATCCGGGTGCCATCGACCACCTGGCTGCGCTGGGTATCGTTGATGGAAGAAGCCGGGCTGGTCGTGCGTCAGCCCGATCCGGCCGATGGTCGCCGTTGCTGGATCGCGCTGACCCGCGACTGCAAGGCGCGGCTGGATCAGTTGATCACCGATCTATGGTAAGCGGCGATTGTGCGATACCGTACATTGGCCATCGATTGCATCCGCTATCACCATGATGCGAGCAAAACCGGCTCGACCGCCACAGCATCAGCACCCGCAAGACAACCGCCTGAAAGCACAATATAAATATCGCTTTGCAATTCGTCTGACATCGAATTTGCAACGGTTCGTCGCGAAGCATCCCTAACGATATGGTAGTTTACTACTAGTCCTTACGGCAGAAATACCAGGAACGGTAATCCGGCCGGTCGGTTGATGCGCCCGAACCGGTCGCACCTTTACGCCCCGGTCGGAGGAACCGACCATGAAACCTTTGGCGCTGATCTTGATCGGTGCGGCCACGCTATCGGCATGTGCTGCACCCGCCACCCGTATCTCTACGGGCTTGCAGCGTTATGGTCTCGATGCGCCGCGTGCCGATTGCGTCGGTACCCGCCTGCAGGGCGATCTGTCGCTTGGACAGTTGCAGCAACTCGGCCGCGCCGCCGCCGCATACGGGAAGAACGATCCCAATCCGGGCGTCCTGACCGTCGGCGACCTGATCCGCGTCGCCGGCGAGCTGAAGGACCCGGCGATCCCGCTGGCGGTCGGCAAGGCCGCGGCGGGTTGCAACGTCCTGCCCTGACGCCCCGATCCCATTCATGCATACAGGAGACAATGGATGAACAGCGACGAATTCGAAGGCGGCATCCGCTATGCGACCGGCAAGGTCGAAAAGGCCGTGGGCGATGTCGCCGGCCGCCGCGACTGGCAGGCCGATGGCGTGGTCGATCAGGTCGCGGGCGGTGCGCAGCACGGCTACGGCCGCGCCAAGTCGATCCTGAACGACGCGATCGACAGCGCACCGGGCCTGCTGAAGGACGCCCGCGACCGTCTGGAATCGACCGGCCGGCAGGTGGCCGATGCCGCACAGCGCGGCGGCGAGACCACCGTGCGCGCCGCACAGGAACAGCCGCTGGTCTGGGCACTGGGTGCGATCGCGCTCGGCTATGGTCTGGGCTGGCTGATCCACGGACGGCACGACTGATCGCAGCATGACGAAGGCGTCGTTCACCTCGCTGCGCGAGACGGCCGATCTGCGGCATTTGCGGCAGATCATCGTCGGTCTCGACGAAGGCGTGATCCTGATCGATCCCGATCAGAGCCTGTTATGGGCGAACGACGCCGCGCTTGCGATGCACGGCGTGAAAAATATTGCCGATCTGGGGGCGACGGTCGACGAATACCGGTCGCGCTTTCAGCTGCACTATCGCAACAACCACCGCCTGTCCGCCGACGACTATCCGATCGACCGGGTCGTATCGGGCGACCGTTTTTCGGAAGTCGTGGTCGAGGTGACGGTCGCGGGCGAGGACAGGCCGCGCTGGACGCACCAAGTGCGCAGCCTCGTCCTGAACGATGCCGACGATGCCGATCCGGCCTGTCTGGTGCTGATCGTGCAGGACGTGACCGCGCAATATGAGGCCGAGGACCGGTTCGAACAGTCATTCAACGCGAACCCCGCCCCCGCCGTCATCTGCCGCCTGCGCGATCTGCGGTTCGTGAAGGTCAATCAGGGGTTCCTCGACATGACCGGCTATGACCGTGATCAGGTGCTGGACCGTACGGTGTACGACATCGACGTGCTGCGCGGTGCCGAGCGGCGCGATCTGGCCAAGGAACGGCTGGCCAACGGGCGCACCATTCCGCAGATGGAGGCCGAACTCGACCTGCCGAACGGCGAGACCAAGCTGGTGATCGTCGCCGGACAGCCGATCGAGATGGGCGACGAACCGTGCCTGTTGTTCACCTTCGCCGATCTCGAACCCCGCCGCCGCGCACAGGATGCGCTGCGACACAGCGAGGAACGCTTCACCCGGACGTTCCAGATGGCGCCGGTGCCGATGGCGATCGGCGCGCGCGACGGCCATCTGCTGTGCGAGGTGAACGCCAGCTTCGTGCAGATGACCGGCTATTCGCCCGAGGAGATCATCGGCCGGCCGCTCGGCGACGTCGGTCTCTGGGAGAGTCCCGCGGTCCGGTGCCGTGTCGAGGCGGCGATCGATGCTGGGCAGGCTCTGCGCGAGGAAGAGGTACGCATCCATGCCAAGGACGGCGCGATCCTCGATTGTATCGTGTCGACCGAAGCGATCCGGCTGGGCGACGGTGCCTGCGTGTTGTGGGCGATGCAGGACATCACTCAGCGCAAGGCTACCGAAGTCGAGCTGGTCGAGGCGATCGAGGCGGTGATGAAGGATACCAGCTGGTTCAGCCGGTCGGTGATGGACAAGCTGGCCCGGCTGCGCACGCCGCCGGGGGACAGGAGCGGTCCCGGCCTGAACGACCTGACCGCGCGCGAACGCGACGTGCTGGCGCTGATCTGTCGGGGTCAGGACGACAAGACGATCGCGCGCACGCTGGACGTATCGTCCAACACGGTGCGCAACCATGTCGCCCGCATCTACGCGAAAATCGGCGTCAATCGCCGGATCGCGGCGGTGGCATGGGCACGCAGCCGCGGCTTCGACGACGGCGCGCGGCTGGAAACCGGCGATCGGGAGGCAGCCGAATGAACGACAAGACTTCCCCCCGCCCCAAGGGTGCCGACGACAAGCCGTCGGTCTGCGACGCCAGGGGATCGGTCCACGAAGCGATCGGCAAGCTGATCGGCGACGACATCGCCCGCGATCGCGGCTCGGCCGAAAAGGCCGCGGGCGAAACTGCCGACAAAGATAAATCCTCGCGGCGCTGAGCCGCAAGCGATCCGTAATCAACAGGAGTAACTATGGCGACCAATCAGAACACCGGCTACCGGCCGGCAGACCCCGCATATGTCGACAAGACGCCGACCCGTATCTCGTGGGGCGCGGTATTCGCCGGGGTCGTGATCGCGGTCGCGGTACAGCTGGTGCTCGGCATCCTCGGTGCCGGCATCGGCCTGACGATGGTCGATCCGGTGGAAGGCACCACCCCCGGTGCCGCCGGCTTCGGCATCGGCGCAGGCATTTACTGGCTGATCACCACCGTCGTCGCGCTGGGCGCGGGCGGCTATGCCGCGGCACGCGTGTCGGGCGTGACCGAACGGTTCGACGCGCTGGTCCATGGGCTGGTCGTGTGGGGCGTCACGCTGATCCTGACGCTGTATCTGCTGACCTCGGCGGTCGGTGGCATCATCGGCGGCGCGTTCCGCACCGTTGGCGCGGTCGCCGGTACGGCCGGCAGTGCGGTGGGTACGGTCGCGTCGGCAGCACCCGCTGCCGCGTCGGTCGCCGGCGTCGATGCCAATGACGTGAAGGACGTCGCGCAGGACGTGCGCGGCGAAGCCGCCGCCTATCTGTCGGACGCGCCGAATGATCCGGCGCAGATGACTCCGGAACAGGCGCAGACCGAAATCGCCAAGCAGCTGCCCGCGCTCGCCCGTGGCGGTGCCGATGGCCAGCGTGCCGAGAGCCGCATCGTCGATATCGTCGCGGCACAGCGCAAGATCAGCCGCCCCGAGGCGCAGGCACAGGTGACGCGCGCCAAGCAGCAGTTCGTCCAGACCAGGGACGAAGCGGTCGCGACCGCCAAGTCGGCGACCGACAAGGCAGCCGGCGCGGCTGCAGGCACCTCGTTCGTTCTCGTGCTCGCACTGCTGATCGGTGCGGCAGCGGCAAGTTTCGGTGCAACCACGGCGGCACGTCGTAAGTTGCGCTGAGTGTAGGTGGCGGGTCGGCGTATCTCGACCCGCCACAACCCGGTTTTACCAAGAAGGAGAATCATCATGACCCGCAAGATCGGTCTCATCGTCGCCCTTGCCGCCACCGTCACGCTCGGCGCGTGCAACACGGTGAACGGCGCCGGCAAGGACCTGAAGTCGGCCGGATCGGCGATCGAAGGCGCCTCGGGCACGGACAAGAAGTAAGTTCGGCGACGGGCGGGGCATGGAAGCGCCCCGCCCGCTTTGCAGTCGTGCGACCGCGATCCTACATCGTGGTTCGTGCGAAACCTTCCCGCTCCCCTGTCCGACTGGTTCGCCGCACGCGGCTGGACCCCCCGCCGCCATCAGCTCGAGATGCTCGAACAGGCGCGCGCCGGACGCCATGCCCTGCTGGTCGCCGCGACCGGGGCGGGCAAGACGCTGGCCGGTTTCCTGCCGACGCTGGTCGACCTGATCGACACCCCGCGCGACGGACTCCATACCCTCTACATCTCGCCGCTGAAGGCGCTTGCGGTCGACGTGCAGCGCAACCTGCTGACCCCGATCGCCGACATGGGGCTGCCGATCCGGGTCGAGACGCGCACCGGCGACACCCCCTCCGACCGCAAGGCACGCCAGCGCGCCAAACCCCCGCATATCCTGCTGACGACGCCGGAATCGCTCAGCCTGCTGCTGTCCTATCCCGACAGCGACACGCTGTTCGCGTCGCTCTCGTCGATCGTCATCGACGAAGTCCATGCCTTTGCCACCGACAAGCGCGGCGACCTGTTGTCGCTGTGCCTGACCCGGTTGCAGAAATTCGCGCCCGCGCTGCGCCGCGTCGCGCTGTCGGCGACGGTCGCCGATCCCGATGGCTATCGCGCATGGCTCGGTCCCGATGGCGATATCGATACGGTGGCACTGGTTCAGGGCGAGGCGGGGGCCGAACCCGATATCCGCATCCTGCTGCCACAGGAACGCATTCCATGGTCGGGCCATTCGGGGCGCTACGCCGCCGAACAGGTGATGCGCGAAATCCGTGCCCACCGCACGACCATCGTCTTCTGCAACACCCGCAGCCTCGCCGAACTGATCTTTCAGGATCTGTGGAAGGCGAATGACGACCAGTTGCCGATCGGCGTCCACCACGGCAGCCTCGACCGCGAGGCGCGGCGCAAGGTCGAACAGGCGATGGCCGACGGCCGATTGCGCGCGCTGGTCGCCACCGCCAGCCTCGATCTCGGCGTCGACTGGGGCGATGTCGATTGCGTGATCCAGATGGGCGCGCCCAAGGGGTCGTCGCGCCTGCTCCAGCGGATCGGGCGCGCCAACCACCGGCTGGACGAATCGTCGAAGGCGCTGCTGGTGCCCGGCAACCGCTTCGAATTTCTGGAGGCGCAGGCGGCCCTCGACGCGGTCGATGCCGGCGAACTCGACCGCGACGTGTTTCGCCCCGGCACGCTCGACGTGCTGGCGCAGCATCTGATGGGCTGCGCCTGTGCCGAACCGTTCGATACCGCCGAGATGCTCGACGAAGTGCGTGGAGCCCTGCCCTATTCGGCCCTCGACAGCGATACGTTCGACCGCGTCCTGCACTATATCGCCGAGGGCGGCTACGCGCTGAAGGCATATGATAAATTCAAGCGCCTGCGCTTGGGGAGCGACGGCCGCTGGACCGTCACCAAACCGGGTTTCATCGCGCAACACCGCCTGAACGCAGGCATTATCGTCGACGCCCCGACGCTCGACGTGCGGTTCAAGAACGGGCGGCGGCTGGGCACGGTCGAGGAATATTTCGCCTCGACCCTGTCGCCGGGCGATACCTTTTTCTTCTCCGGCTTGAGCCTAGAGGTCGAGAAGATCGAGCTGACCGATCTGGTCGTCCGCGCGACCAGCAAGCCGGCGCGCATTCCCAAATATGGCGGCACGCGCATGGCGCTGTCGACCAACCTCGCCGACCGGGTGCGCGGCTTCCTTGCCGATGCCGGCGAATGGCACCGCTTCCCCGACGATGTGCGTGAATGGCTGGAGATACAGGCGCGGCGATCGGTGCTGCCGCGCGCGGGTGAATTGCTGGTCGAAACCTTCCCGCATGACGGGCGGCATTATATGGTCGCCTACAGCTTCGAAGGGTGGAACGCGCACCAGTCGCTCGGCATGCTGATCACGCGGCGGATGGAGGCGTTGGGGCTGATGCCTATCGGCTTCGTGTCGAACGACTATGCGCTCGCCTGCTACGCGCTCGAACCGATTACCGATCCGGGGGCGTTGTTCTCCCCCGACATTCTCGAACATGAATTCGTCGACTGGGTGCAGGGCTCCGCGCTGCTCAAACGCGCCTTTCGCGAAGTGGCGGTGATCGGCGGCCTCGTCGAACGTCAGCATCCCGGCAAGCGCAAGACCGGCAAGCAGGTCACCTTCTCGACCGACCTGATCTACGACGTGCTGCGCAAATACGAACCCGGCCATCTGCTGTTGCAGGCGGCGTGGGAGGATGCGCGGGCAAGAATGACCGATGTCGGGCGATTGGCGGTCTTGCTCGAAACCGCCCAATCCCGGATGCGGCACGTCACGCTGGAACGGGTCAGCCCGCTGGCGGTGCCGGTACTGGTCCTGATCGGCCGCGAACGGGTGACGCAGGGGTCGGCGGACGACGCGCTGCTGGTCGAAGCGGAAGCACTGGCCGCGCAGGCGATGGCGCTGGATTGACGCTTCTGCACCGCCCGTTGCGTCGGCGGCGTGCATTCGCACCAACGCCGGTCAGCCGCCGGTTGCGCTGGATGCAGGAATGGGGTCACGTACCGTCGACCGAAACCGGCGGGGGGACGATATGCGCGGCAGGTTGATGGCGGTGGTGCTGGCGCTGCCGGCGGTATTGCCGGCGCAGGACGTGCGACAGGTGACGACGCCCGGCAATCCCGTTCTCGACACGCCGTCGTCGACCGACCCGGCACCGTTGGTCGATGGCGACACGCTCTACATCCTCGCCGGGCGCGACGAGGCTCCGGCGGGCGTCAACGATTTCATCATGAACGAATGGCAGTTGCTGTCGACCACCGCACCGGCATCGGGCAAATGGACGCACCGCCCGGGTTTCGCCCGGCCGGAAACGATCTTCGCCTGGGCCGAACCCGGCCGCGCCTATGCCGCGCAGATCGTCAAGGGGTTGGACGGGCGCTTCTATCTCTATGCCCCGGTCCTCGAACGCGGTCCCGATACCGGGGACCGGTTCGCGATCGGGGTCGCGGTCGCTGATACGCCCACCGGCCCGTTCCGCGATGCACACCCCGCCGGCCCGATCGTGTCGCAGAAGCGGCCAGTCGCCAATACTATCCACAATATCGACCCGACCGTGCTGGTGGCCGCCGATGGCCGGGTGTGGATGTATTGGGGATCGTTCGGCCGGTTGCGCGGGATCGAGCTGCAACGCGACATGGTGACGACGATCGGCGAACCCTTCGCCGTGACGGGATTGACCGGCTATTTCGAGGCACCGTGGATCCTGCAACGCGACGGCACCTATTATCTGATCTATGCCGGCAACCATGCCGGGTCGACATCGGATTGCACCGCGGCAGTCTATTACGCCTGTCTGGCCTATGGCACCGCCTCCGACCCCCGGGGGCCGTGGACCTATCGCGGGGTCATTCTGAAACCGGTCAGTTCGACCACGTCGCACGCCGGGATCGTGCCGTTCAAGGGCCGCTGGTACATCGCCTATCACACCGCCGACGGCATCGGCGGCGGTCATTTCCACCGCAGCGTGGCGATCGACAGGCTGTGGTGGGACGATACCGCCACGCCAGCGCGCATCCTGCCGGTGGTCCCGACCCGACGTCCGCTGCCCCCGCGCCCGCCGACCCGCAACCGCGCGCCGTCCGCCATAGCGACCGCATCGAACGTGCCGATCCCCCTGCAATATTGGATCGGCGCGCTGAACGACGGAAAGATTCCCGGCAATCCGCTGCCCCCCGACCTGTGGGGCAGCTGGACCGACCACAACCCGCCGCAACAATGGATCGAGTATCGCTGGCAGGCACCCGTCACGCTGAACGGGTCGCGCATCTGGTTCTGGGCCGATCAGCCCGCCGGATCGGGGGTGGGCGTCGCCCCGCCGGCGCGATGGCGGATCGAATATTGGGCCGGCCGGTGGAAACCGGTCGTGGCGCAGACGCGCTATGGCACCGCAGCCGACCGCGCCCAGACGGTGCGCTTCGAACCGGTCACGACCCGGCGGCTGCGCGCGGTGTTCGACGCCAGCTATGCCGGCGGCACCTATGCAGCGATGGCGGTAAAGGAGTGGGAGGCACTGTCGCCGACGGTCGCGCCCGCCACGCCCCGCGACAGTGTCGCTTCCCCAGGAAGATAACCGACCCGTCGGGCTGAACCGGCGTTTGCCCGATGCCGTTCGTCATGTTGGTATCGGCATCGCGGGTCCGCACATCCCCGGCCTATTGCTTGCCGGCCCCGCCGAACGCTGCTGCATCCACGATCGCGGTCGGCAACGTCCCCTGCGCTGCTGCCGTCGGATCGCCCCCCGCCGCGACCGCCCCCGCAGCCTCGCGCTTCCCCCGCGCGCGAGGCCGCGGTCGCCCGGCGATGCCGGCTGAATGCGGGCACCGGCCGAGACGATCGGCCAGTGCCCGTAAGCGCGCTTACCGAACCGCGCCGCGACGAAAGAGGTTGATGATCGCGAGCAGCACGATCGCCCCGACCAGCGACACCAGGATCGACGGAACGCTGATGACACCGCTTGTGATCGGCGCGCCGCCGATCAGCGGCGTGACGAGGAAACCGGCGAGCAGCGCGCCGACGATGCCGACGACGACGTTCAGGACGATGCCCTGTTGCCCGTCGGTCCGCATGATCAGGCTGGCGACCCAACCGATGATACCGCCGACGACGAGGAGTATGAGGAGACCCATGACCATTCCTTTTTCTTAAACTGAGGACCATGGTGAAACGGGTGATGCATTCCTTCGGTTCACGACCCGCCATCGGCGACTCTCGCGGCGCATGGTGCAGCAGCACTATTGTAACTGGTACGATGCCGGGAACGCAGCGCCGCCCGCAGCGGTTGAAGGGCCATGCCTGATCCCGCTGCACCGCCCACGCTCCGCCATCTCGAACAACTGATGGCCCAATTGCTCGACGGCGTCATCGTCGTCGATCCGACCGGGGTCATCCTGCGCGCCAATGCCGCTGCGTTGAAGATGCACGGCATCGATCGCGTCGAAGACCTGGGCGCGACTGCCGAGGGCTATGCCGAACGCTTCACCCTGCGGTCGGGCACTGGCCGCCTGCTCAAACGCCGCGAATATCCGCTGTTTCGACTGCTGGCCGGCGAAGCATTCCCCGACGAGACGGTGCAGGTGGCCCCGGCGGGCGACGACGAGGTGCGATGGGTCCATGAAGTCCGCGACGTGACCATGGACGTCGATGGCGGCGATGCGGATTATCTGGCGCTGGTCCTGAGCGACGTGTCCGCACGCTTCAACGCCGAACGACGGTTCAGGGCGATGTTCGAAGCCAATCCCGCCCCCGCCCTGATCGTGCGCCTGCGCGATCTGCGCATCGTGCAGGGTAATCCCGGATTTCTGGCCCTTACCGGTTTCTCGCAGGAACAGCTTGCCGGAAAGAGCCTGTTCGGGCTCGACCTGCTGGGCGGACTGGCGGACCCGACCGCGACCCGTGCCCGAATCGAACAGGGTCGGGTCCTGCCACAGTCCGACGCCGAACTGCTCGTCGCCGACGGGACCCGGCGACTGGTCGTCTTCGCCGGCCAACCCATCGACGTCACCGAGGAGGACGCGCTGCTGCTGACCTTCGCCGATCTGCAACCACGTCGCGAAGCCGAGAACGCCTTGCAGGCGAGCGAGCGGCATCTTCTCGCCGTCTTCGACATGGCACCGGTCGCCATGGTGGTGACGCACCATGCCGACCATCGCATCGCGCGGGTCAACGCCGCCTTCCGGTCGCTCACCGGTCTCGACGACGAACGCCTGCTGGGAAAAATCGCCGACGAACTGGCGCTCTGGCAAACGGCGGCCGAACGGGCGGTCGCGGAAGCGACCCTGACGGCGACCGAATCGCTCCACCAGCAAGAAGCCCGATTGCTGGCGCGGGAGCGCGGCCCCATCGACTGCCTCGTCTCCGCGCAAGCCGTCGACATGGACCAGCAGCCCTGCGTGCTATGGGTCTATCAAGACGTCACCGAGCGGCGACGCAACGAAGCGGAACTGGCCGCGGCCATCGACGAAGTGATGAAGGACGCCAGCTGGCTCAGCCGCTCGATCCTCGACAAGCTCGCGACGTTGCGGCGACCGGGGCCGATCGCCCCCGCCATCGACCTCAGCGCCCGCGAACGCGAAGTCCTCGGCCTCATCTGCGACGATCTCGACGACGGCGACATTGCGCAGCGGCTGCACCTGTCGCGCAACACGGTCCGCAATCATGTCGCCCGGATCTACGCCAAGCTGGGCGTCAATCGCCGCAGCGGTGCCGTCATCTGGGGCCGCGAGCGCGGCCTCGGCTCGCACGGACTGTAGCTGCGGGGCCTGTCGCCGGACGGGCGAATCATGCCGTCCTGCCCAAGCCCGGATGAGCGGTTGAACCAACGAGATAGTGCTGCTGCACCATCGCCCCGAAGCGCTCCGGTGAACCGTCCACGCCCCGGCACGTTCGAACCTGCCTGGGTACAGCCCCATGGACCGCACCCCCTACGCTCCACCCGACTGTGCTCCGGCAAGACAACTCGATTGGAGAGACAGCATGAGCGATGGCAACCGGAACGGATACGGGGACAATGCTACCGACGACGGCATCGCCCGGCGGTCCGAAAGCGCATTCGACCGCCACGACGATTCCAACCGCGGCCCGCTCGATCGTGCCGCGAACGCCATCACCGGCGGCAGCGGTGGCATCGACGGTGCGCTGCATCGCGACGATCCGAACCGCGGTCCGTTCGACCGGGCCGAAAATGCCTTGCACGGCCATGACGACCCGAACCGCGGCCCGCTCGATCGCGCCGCGAACGCCGTCACCAGCGGCAGCGGTGGCGTTGCCGCCGCCACGGCCGGAACGTCGCGCGGAACGGGCCAGACCGTCTCGGCAATCTTCGACACCGAAGCCGAAGCGCAGCGGGCGGTGGCCGACCTACGCAGCGCCGGGGTCGGCGACAGCGCGCTGTCGGTGATCGCACGCAACAACGGCACGACGACCGCACGCGATGTCGACGGCGAAATCACCGACGAGCATCATGAAAGCATCGCTCGTGGCGTGCTGGGCGGTGGCACTCTCGGTGCCGGTCTCGGCGTACTTGCGCTAGCGATCCCGGGCGTCGGCCCGCTGGTCGCGGCCGGTGCGATCGCTGCCACCGCCGTGCCCGGCGCAATGGCGATCGGGGCCGCTGCGGGTGCCGCCGCCGGGACCTTTAACGAAGTGTTGAAGGGCCATGGCATCAGCGACGAGGACGCATCCTATTACGGCGAGCACCTGACCGGTGGTGGCGTCCTCGTCACCGTCGACGCAGTTGCAGCGGATGCGAATGTCAGCGACATCCTGCGCCGCAACGGCGGCCATAGCGTGAACAGCCCGCGCGCCACCGCGCTCTGACGTCCGGGAAGTACCGGGAGTTTACGCTCCCGGTCCTACCTTGCACGTCGATCTGCCATTCGGTGCCTGCCCGCGATCCGCCTCCGCCTCGCGCTGTGGCAGGATCGCCACCAGCAGCACGATCGCGGTCGCCAGCACGACTGAGGCGAGGGGCCGGCTGAGCGCCAGTCCGCCATGATCGACCGGCTTGTCAAGAAAATCGCCGACCGCCGCGCCCAGCGGGCGGGTCAGGATGAAGGCTCCCCGAAACACCGAACCGGCGTCAAACGTCGAGATTGGCGACGTTCAGCGCATTTTCCTGAATGAAGTCGCGCCGCGGTTCGACGACATCGCCCATCAACCGCGTGAAGATCTCGTCCGCCACATCGGCCTGATCGATCGCCACCCGCAGCATCGACCGGTTCGACGGGTCGAGCGTGGTTTCCCACAACTGCTCGGCGTTCATCTCGCCCAGCCCCTTGTAGCGCTGGATCGACAGGCCTTTGCGCCCGGCCGCCAGGATCGCGTCGAGCAACTGGCTGGGCCGTGCGACCAGCGTCTCGCCCTTGCCGGCGACGGCCGGGGCTTCTTCCTCGGCGTCGGCCAGCGGATCGGCGGCGCTGCGGGCGCTGACCAGCTTCGACACGCCGGCATAGCTCGCCGCTTCCTCGGCGGCGAGGCTGTGGAGCTTGCGCCCCTCGGCCGACAGCAGGAACGCCGGTTCGATATTGTGGGTGTCGGTCACCCCGCGCCAGCGGCGCTGGAACTGCAGCCCGCCATCCTCGGTCACGCGCGCGGTCCAGTCCGCCTCGACATCGGTCCGCCCGATCCGCGACACCGCATCCTGCAACCGCGTCTGACGGTCGGCATCGCTGATCTGCGGATCGAGCACACCGGCCAGCGCCAGCACCTCGACGATCCCCATGTCGTACCGCCGCGGCACATAGCGCATCAGCGTCCGCATCCGCCGGGCATGACCCAGCAGCGCCTTCAGATCGTCGCCGCTGCGCGCGCCCGCCGGGCTTTCCAGCACATGCGCGTTCACCCCGGCCTCGACCAGATATTCGTCGAGCGCGTTGTCGTCCTTCAGATACACTTCGGACCGGCTCTTCGTGGCCTTATACAGCGGCGGCTGCGCGATATAGAGGTGCCCCGCCTCGATGATCTCGGGCATCTGGCGATAGAAGAACGTCAGCAGCAGCGTGCGGATATGCGCGCCGTCGACGTCGGCGTCGGTCATGATGACGATCTTGTGGTAGCGCAGCTTGTCGAGGTTGAAGTCGTCGCGGATGCCGGTGCCGAGCGCGGTGATGATCGTCCCGATCTCGCGGCTGGCCAGCATCCGGTCGAAGCGCGCACGCTCGACGTTTAGGATCTTGCCCCGGAGCGGCAGGATGGCCTGGAAATGGCGGTCGCGGCCCTGCTTGGCGGAACCACCGGCCGAGTCACCCTCGACGAAGAACAGTTCGGACTTGGCCGGATCGCGCTCCTGGCAATCGGCCAGCTTGCCGGGCAGCGACGCGATGTCCATCGCCCCCTTGCGCCGGGTCAGCTCGCGCGCCTTCTTGGCGGCCTCGCGCGCGGCGGCGGCGTCGATCACTTTCTGGATGATCGACTTCGCATTGGCCGGATTTTCCTGAAGATACTCGGCCAGCTTGTCGGCCATCAGTGCTTCGAGCGGCTGACGGACCTCCGACGAGACCAGCTTGTCCTTGGTCTGCGACGAGAATTTCGGATCGGGCAGTTTGACCGAAACGATCGCGGTCAGCCCCTCGCGCATGTCGTCGCCGGTCAGGCTGACCTTTTCCTTCTTCAACATGCCCGACTTGTCGGCATAATTGTTGAGCGTGCGCGTCAGCGCCGCGCGGAACGCCGCCATGTGCGTGCCGCCATCGCGCTGCGGGATGTTGTTGGTGAAGGCGAGGACGTTTTCGTAATAGCTGTCGTTCCATTCCAGCGCGACGTCGATGCCGACATCGTCGCGGAAGCCGTGGATCGCGATCGGATCGGGCATCAGCGGCGTCTTGGTCCGGTCGAGATATTTCACGAACGCGGCGATCCCACCTTCGTAGAACAATTCGACCTCGCGCGTTTCCGCGTGCCGGGCATCGACCAGCACCAGCCGCACGCCCGAATTCAGGAACGCCAGCTCGCGGAAACGATGTTCCAGCTTGTCGAAATCGAATTCGACGATCTTGAACGTGTCGGGGCTGGGCAAAAAGGTGACGCGGGTCCCGCGCTTGTCCGATGGCCCCACCATCTTCAGCGGCGCTTCGGCATCGCCGCGGCGGAAGCGCATATAATGCTCCTGTCCGTCGCGCCAGATCGTCAGGTCGAGGAAATCGCTCAGCGCATTCACCACCGACACGCCGACGCCGTGCAGGCCGCCCGACACCTTGTAGGCGTTGTCGTCGTTGGTATTCTCGAACTTACCGCCGGCGTGGAGCTGGGTCATGATGACCTCGGCCGCCGACACGCCTTCTTCGCTATGGATGCCGGTCGGAATGCCGCGGCCGTTATCCTCGACCGAGACCGACCCGTCGGCATTGAGCGTGATCAGAATGCGGTCGCAATGTCCGGCCAGCGCCTCGTCGATCGCATTGTCGCTGACCTCGAACACCATATGGTGCAGGCCGGAGCCGTCGTCGGTGTCGCCGATATACATGCCGGGGCGCTTGCGGACCGCGTCCAGCCCCTTGAGCACCTTGATCGAGTCTGCGCCGTAATCGTTCTGATTGGGGTTCGTTGCCATAGCGAGTATATAGGGTTTCGGGGCACGGAACTAAAGCAAAACCCGCATCGCCCCCGCGACCGTTCCGGCCCGATAATGAACGGCAGCTAACAGGCGCATTCAGTATCGGCTCAAGCGAATCAGGGCATACCCCAAATCACAGACGGACTTGCCCAACGGGAACCGTCGCCAGATTTGAGGGAGAAGACTCATGTTCAAGAAGCTGACGCTCGCCGCCGCCGTCCTTGCCACGGTCGCCACCGCCGCCGCTCCGACCGCCGCATCGGCGCAGAGCTGGCGCGGGGACCGCTATGAGCGGGACTATCGCGACGGCCGCAGCTACCGCGAATATCGCGGCGACCGCGGTTACTACAACGATCGCAACTATGCCCGCCGCAGCAACAACCGCGGATGCGAGAATGGCGACGGCGGCACGGTGATCGGCGCGATCGCTGGCGGCCTGCTCGGCAACCAAGTCGGCGGCAACGGCAATCGCCTGCTCGGCACCATCCTTGGCGGTGGCGTCGGCGCCCTTGCCGGCCGCGCGATCGATAAGTCGGACGCGCCGCGCTACTGCCGCCGCTAAATCTCTCCCGACCCCCGGTGGCGTAACGGGGTCAGGGAATGGGCCGGTCCTCCGACACGGGGGGCCGGCCCTTCTTGCGTGCGCTCAGTCGCCGAATCGGAAGCGCAGACCCACGCCGTAGTAACGACCCTCATCGCGCACGTCGATCGGCGACGACCGGCCGGGCTGGAAGTTCACATAGTTACGGAACGGCCGCGCCAGGATGTTGCCGATATCGGCGCTGACGGTGATGTTCTTGTTGATGTCGTAGCTCGCCCCGGCATCGAGCCGATCGCGGGCATAGGTCGACTCGCCCGAATATTGGAAACCGCTCAACTGGTCGGTATTGTACCGATTCACCCAGTCCGAACGCCGGTTGTACGATATCCGGGCGACGAGACCCGATTTTTCATAGAACAGCGCAGCGTTGTACGTCCATTTCGACAGGCCGGGGATGGTCAGATACGCACCCTCCCCCTCGAACGTGTCGGTATTCGGGTTGTAGCCGTTGGGATACCGGCTCTTGCCCGTCAAGTAGCTGACGTTGCCCGAGACACCGAAGCCACTCAACGCGCCCGGCAGGAAGTCGAAGAAGGTCTGGAAATTGGCTTCCGCGCCCTTGATGTTCGCATCGCCAGCGTTGATCGGGCTCGACAGCGCCAGGATGCCATATTGCGGATCGTTGCGGAACCGCTGCACCCCGGTCGTGAACCCGAAAATATCCCGCTGGAACACCGACGCGCTGACATAGCCCGTCTTCGAGAAATACCATTCGAGGCTGATGTCGTAGTTGGTCGACGTGAACGGCTTGAGCGACGGATTGCCCTGCGACCCGCTATAGTTCGGGTAGATGCGGCCCGGAATCCGGCAGCTGGTCGTGTCGGTCGGGTTGTAGTTCGGGGCCGTCGGTTCGAGGCACGGCTGGTAGATCACCGGCTGGATGTTCAGCGCCGGGTTCAGGTCGCCGAAATTCGGCTTGGTCCGCGTCTTGGTATAGCCGAGACGAAGCTGCAGTTCCGGCGTGAATTTGATGCGGGCGCTGACGTTGGGCAGGATGTCGAGATAGTCCTGCTTCTCGGTCCGCTCCGACAGCGAACGGGTGCAGGTATCGTCCCGCGGATCGGCCGGCGTGCCGCCATCGTTCAGGGTACAGATGTTCGACACACCGAAGCTGGTACCGTGGGTCATCACGGCGCGAACGCCGACGACGCCGTCGATTTCCAGCCCGGCCAGCGCGAAATTATACTTGCCCTGCGCATAGGCCGCATAGGTGCTCTCGTCGGCCTGCCAGCCCGAGGTCGTCGGCACCTGAATCGCTTCGGTGCTCCATTCGGCCAGCCGGTCCTTATACCCCTGATCGTTCGGGAACCGTGCCACCAGCTGAGCGAGCGTATCGTAGCTCAGCTTCCGCAGGGCTTCGCGGTTCTCGTAGATGCCGGCACGCGGCGGTTGCAGGTACGACACGAAACCCTGCGCGCTGCCGCGGAACGGGTCGATCGTCTTCGACAGCTCGCCGATCGGCAACGATGCATAGGGGATCAATGCCGCCGACAATTCGGCATAGCGTGAACCGTCGGTGGTGCGCTCGCTGTGATGCTTCGTCGCGCGCAGACCGAACTGGATCTTCGGCAGCGCCGCCCAGTCGGTATCGAGGCCAAGGTCGCCGCGCCACTGCCAGTCGTCGCCCTTCACGTCGTACGTGGCTTCGTAATAGCCGCGGAACATGTAGTTGGCGGGATTGAACGGATCCCAGCTCGGAAAATTGAACGACACGCCGCCATCGCGATCGAACGCGACGTCGACCGACTTCGCGCCGATGGTGCGGAAATCGAGGCTGTAGTTATCGCGGTTGTAGCGGCTCCGGCTATAGGCAAGGTCGGTCGACAGCGTCGCACGATCGGTCTGCCAGCGCGCACCGGTCGCGATCTGATAAGTGTTGGTCTGATCCTGCGTCGTGTTGCGATAGCCCTGCGGCTCGGAGCCCGACGTCTTCGACAGCGATGCCGCCTGCGGTACCGTCGTCACGTCATAGGGCGGTTCCTTGCCGGGAAGCAGCTTGGTGTCGTTATACGACTGCCCATCCATCAACACGACGTTGGTGAAGACCGGCGGGGTCGAATTCGGACCCCATTGTTCCAGCGGCACGTCGAAATTGTCGGCATAGCCGCGCCCGCGATAACCCTGGTAGATACCCTCTACGTAGATTTCGGTGTCGGGGTTGGGCTTGTACTGCAGCGCGAAGTTGCCGGACGGGCGATACCGCTTGCCGCCGTCATTATACAGGCCGACATTGTTCGGGAAGAAGAACAAGCCATTGGCGTTGCCGTTCGCGAAATTGTCGCGAACCTTCGCACCCTGCACGCCGAAATCCGAGTAACGCGAATCACGGACATAGCTCGCATTGTAGCGGACGCCGTTATAATATTGCGACTGCGCGAAGGTGGCGTTGACCAACAGGCCCATTTCGCCGTCGCCGACTTTCCAGCGGTCCGAAATCAGCACGTTGCCACCCGGATCGTACTTGCGACTCTGGTCATTGTAGGTGCCGCGGAAGCCGCCGGCGATGACGCGGCCGTTGAAATCGAGCGGGCGACGCGTGCGGACGTTGATCAGGCCGGCAAGGCCCGGTTCGACCAGATCGGCGGTGCCTGACTTGTAGACTTCCATGCTGGCGATCGCCTGTGCCGGGAAATCCTGTAACTGGACGCGGCGCAGTTCGGCAGTGAACAGTTCGCGGCCGTTATATGACGTTGCGACGTCGGGCAGGCCGCGGATGAGGACGCCGTTCACTTCGTCGCTGAAGCGGGTGACCTGCACACCGGCGATCCGCGCAAGGCTTTCGGCGGCGGTATAGTCGGGCAGCTTGCCGATATCGTCGGCGACGATCACATCGACGATCGCATCGGAATTGCGCTTGATCGCCTGCGAACTGGCAAGGCTGCGGCGAAGACCACGGACGAGGATTTCGGCCTGCTCGTCGTCCTTCTTGGTCGCGTCCGGTACTTCGACCGTCTCGCCGGCATCGGCACCGACCGGCTTGTCGGTCGGCGAAACCTGCGCGGATGCCGGCGCGGCAGCCAGCATGAATGGCACGACGGCGACCGACGCCATCAGCGTGAAACGACGCATTTAACCCCCCCCTGTTTTGTATTTTGTGTTCTGTATGACAAATCGCTATTATCTATTTGTCCTACTTTCAAGAGCTATTTGTTGCTGTAGCGTTGCTGATATCGCTACCAATTGCGCAATGCATTCGCGACGGGTGGTCGACACCCATGCTGACCCAATCTGACCCTTGCCAAACGCCGGAATCTGGTAAGATTGTTGCCGACGATACGGTATGCGGACGGCCAACCATCGGCGATTCGATCCTGAACCGATAGGGGAGAGACCATGCCGGAAGCCGCACCAGAACCCTTTGCGGCACCGGTACCGGGTCGATTAGTACGGCAAGTCGTCATCGTCGGCGGCGGAACGGCGGGCTGGATGGCGGCGGCGGCGCTGTCGCGCGCGCTCGGACCGGTCGGGCGTCGTGTCACGCTGATCGAGTCCGACGCGATCGGCACAATCGGTGTCGGCGAAGCGACCATCCCGCCGATCCGCGCCTTCAACGCCATGCTCGACATCGCCGAGGATCGCTTCCTGCGCGAAACGATGGGCAGCTACAAACTCGGCATCGAATTCGTCGACTGGAGCCGGATCGGGCAGCATTATTTCCACCCGTTCGGCGCGGCGGGACAGGACTTCCACGGCGTCGCCTTTCACCAGCTCTGGTTGCGGCACCGCGCGCGCGGCGGCGATACCCGGGTGACCGATTATTCGATGTGCACCGTCGCCGCGCGCGAGGGCCGGTTCGGGATCGCACCGGCCGGCGACCGCACCCCGCTCGCGCATATCGCCCATGCCTATCATTTCGATGCGACCCTCTATGCCGCGCTGCTGCGTCGCGTCGCCGAGGAACAGGGCGTCGTCCGCCATGAGGGGCGGGTCGTACAGGTCGATCGCGACGGCGAGACGGGTGACGTCACCGCGATCCGGTTGGACGACGGCCGGACGATCGCCGGCGATCTGTTCGTCGATTGCTCGGGATTTGCCGGGCTGCTGATCGAAGGGGCGCTGGCGACTGGCTATCACGACTGGCGGCATTGGCTGCCGATGGACCGCGCGCTGGCGATGCCGACGACCCGGCTCGATCCGCTGCCGCCCTACACCCGCGCCACCGCCCATTCCGCCGGATGGCAGTGGCGGATACCGTTGCAGCATCGCACCGGCAACGGGCATGTCTATTCCAGCGGCTTCACCACCGCCGACGATGCCGAACGCCTGCTGCGCAACCATGTCCCGGGGGAGCCGTGCGGCGATGTCCGGTCGCTGTCGTTCACCACCGGCATGCGGCGCAAGGCGTGGTCGCACAATGTCGTCGCGCTGGGTCTTGCCGCCGGTTTCGTCGAACCGCTCGAATCGACCAGCATCCACCTGATCCAGCATGGCATTCAGCGGCTGATCGCGCTGTTCCCCGGTGCCGCCGTCCACCCGGCCGAGCGCGACGCCTATAATGCCGACATGGCCCGCGCGTTCGAAGCGGTCCGCGACTTCGTCGTGCTGCATTACAAGGCGACGACCCGCGACGACAGCGACTTCTGGCGCGCGATGCAGGCGATGACCGTCCCCGACAGCCTTTCGCACCGTATCGAATTGTGGCGCGCGCAGGGGCGACTGATCCCGCAGGCGGGTGATATCTTCGCGATTCCCAGCTGGGCGGCGGTGCTGACCGGACAGGAGCTGTGGCCCGCCGCCTATGAACCGGGCGTCGACCGGCTGAACGCTGATTCGGTCGAAGCCGCACTGCGCGACATGCACGCCGCCTATCGCCGCGCCGCACTGTCGCTGCCGATGCACGACGCGGCCTTGCCGCGATAGGATGGCCCCGCCGCGCCGCTGCCGCGTTTTGCCACGATCCGGTCGGAAACGCCGCTTATTGCGCGCTCGCAACGATGATGGAGCATGCTGCATGACGGGATACGGGCGGGACGGCTGGCGGATGCTGGCCGGGGCGGCATTGGTGATGGCCCCTGCCCCGGTACTGGCGCAGGACGATCCCGAACCAACCAGCGACGACAGGCACAAGGACGACATCGTCGTCACCGGCAAGCGTCCGCCGGGATCGGCGCTGGGCGAGGCCGCGCCGGTCGCGGTGCTCGATGCAGAGGCGATCCGCGCCCTGGGCGTGACCAGCATCAACGACCTGCTGAAACTGCTGAAACCGCTGACCACGTCGAACAGCGGCGGCGAACCGGTATTCCTGCTCAACGGCCGCCGCATCTCCGGCTATCGCGAGATCCAGACCCTGCCGCACGAGGCGCTGGAACGGACCGAGATTCTCAACGAACAGGATTCGGCGCGATTTGGGTTTCCGGCCACGGTCCGCATCGTCAATTTCGTCACCAAGAAACATTTTCGCGCGCTGACCATCGAACAGGGGGCGGGCACCACCACCGATGGCGGCGGCGGCACCGCGCGCGTCGAACTGGGCACGACCCGGATCGAAGGGGACCGCCGCACCCTGCTGTCGATCAAATACGACCGGCAGAATCCGCTGTTCGCCGATGAACGCCCCTATCAGATCGACAGCGACACGGTGTTCGACCGTACCGGCAATCTGCGCGGGCTGAACGGGGGCAGCATCGACCCCGCGCTTGATCGCCTCGCCGGGCGCGCGGTCACCGCCACCGCCGCGCCGACCGATCCGGCGCGGCGCGACAGCCTGAGCGCCTATACCGCCGGCACGACCCGCGCGACCGATCTCTCGCCCTTCCTGTCGCTGCCGACGCGCGACCAGCTGAAGGTCGACATGACCCATGCCGTGCCGATCGGAAAAACCCTGACCGGGTCGCTGAACCTCATCGTGGACGCGCAACGCGGTTTTGCGCTGGCCGGGTTGCAGGGTGCAGCACTGCGCTTGCCATCCGCCAATCCCGCCAGCCCGTTTGACGGCGACGTGCTGCTCTATCGCTATCTGGACGAAGCGGGCGCGCTGACCCAGCGCAACGACAATCTGACGCTGCACGCCGGATCGGCGGTGCAGGGCGGAATCGGTCGCTGGATGTGGACGGTGAGCGGCGAATTCGACCGCGTCCGCGCCCGCGCCTCGGTCGATCGCGGCGTCGATCCGGCGGTGTTGCAGGCGGCGGTCGATGCCGGTGCCGATCCGTACGACCTGTCCGGTCGGGTCGCCACCGCCGGCCGGATCGTCGTCCGCAGCCGCACCCTGACCAACACCGCCACGGCCAAGGCGACCGCCAACGGCCCGCTGTTCGATCTGCCGGCCGGACAGGCGCTGCTGACCCTCAACGCCGACTATGCCACTTCGAACAGCACCGGGCGGCTGGCCGACAATGTCGGGGCGGCGACATCGCTCACCCGGACGATCGCGGGCGGCAGCGCCAGTCTCGACCTGCCGATCACCTCCGCCGATCGCGGTGTGCTGGATGCCATCGGCACGGTTTCGGCCAATGCGACGCTCGGGCTGACCGGCGTATCGGAGTATGGCAACCTGACCAGCAGCAACCTCGCGCTGCGCTGGAATCCGTGGCGTCCGATCCAGATCACCGCATCGATCAACACCGCCCAGACGCCGCCGGCGATCGCGGCACTGACCAATCCGATCGTCACCGTTCCCAATACGCCGTTCTTCGACTTCGTGACCGGCACCAGCGCGTTGATAACGGTGACCGGCGGCGGCAATATCGATCTCGCGCCCGAAGAGCGCCAGATCCGCACCCTCGGCGTCGACTGGCAACCGATCAAGGGCCGCGAGCTGCGCCTGAACCTCGCCTATGTCGACACGCGGATCACCGATCAGCTGGTCTATCCGGGCAGCGCGACCGCCGCGCTGCAAGCGGCGTTCCCCGAACGATTCCCGCGCGATGCCGCCGGACAATTGCTGCGCGCCGACCTGCGCCCGATCAACGCACTGCGCGAACGCGAACGCAAGATCACCACCGGCTGGTCGTTCTTCGGGCAACTCGGCCCCAAACCGCCCGCGCCGACACCCCTGGCCAAGGACGCACCGCCCCCGCCACCGCCCCGGCAGCGCCCGATGCTGTGGAGCTTCACCACCTTCACCGTCCGGCTCGACGATCAGCTGGTGCTCGCCCCCGGCCAGTCGCAGCTCGACCTGCTGGATGGCGCATCGCTCGACGGCAATAGCGGCCGGCCGCGCTATGAATTGCAGGGCAATGTCGGCGGTTCCTACGGCCCGGTGCGGCTGGGCACCTATATCTTCTGGCAGGCACCGACCCGGATTCGCAGCATCATCGCCGCATCCGACCTGCGCTTCACCCCGGCGACGTTCATGGGCCTGTATTCGCAGCTCGAAGGCCAGCAACTCGCCCCCAAGGCGGCGTGGGCAAAGGGCACGACGTTCCAGTTCGAGGTGCAGAATATCCTCAACGACCGCCCCGACGTCCGCGACCGGAACGGCGCGGTGCCGTTCCGCTTCCAGCCGTCGTTCCTCGACCCGTACGGGCGGATCGTGAAGCTGTCGGTGCGCAAGCTGTTTTGAGGCTTCTTCCCCCCCCCTGACAAGGGAGGGGCCGGGGGTGGGTCGGCCCATGGGGAAACGCTACGCCAGCCACGGACCTACCCACCCCCAACCCCTCCCTTTCAGGGAGGGGAGCAGCGAATATCCCTACTCGACCCAATCCAGCCCGATATCGCGGTACAGCATCCGGTCTTCTTCCCAGTTCGGCTTGACCTTCACATGCAGGTACAGATGCACCCGCACGCCGAGCAGTTCCTGCAATTCCTTGCGCGCGGTCGCGCCGATTTCCTTGATCCGCTGCCCGCCCTTGCCCAGCACGATCGCGCGCTGGGTATCGCGCGCGACATAGATTTGCTGATGGATTTCGACCGACCCGTCCTCGCGCTCCAGATAGCGTTCGGTATCGACCGCGCTGGCATAGGGCAGTTCCTCGTGCAGCTGGTGATACAGCTGCTCGCGCGTGACTTCGGCCGCCAGCATCCGGTCGGTGGCGTCGCTCACCTGATCCTCGGGGAAATGCCATGGCCCCTCGGGCATCCGCTTCGCCAGCGCCGCCTTCATCTCGCTCAAGCCGTCGCCGGTCGTCGCGCTGACGAAGAAGGTCTCCTCGAACGCCGCCAGTTCGTGCAACCGCGCCGCGTGGTCGAGCAGGCGCGGCTTGTCGGCGATATCAACCTTGTTCAGGATCAGGATCTTCGACTCCTTCCGCCCGGCGAGCGGCTCGACGATCGCGCGGACCTTCGGCCCGATCCCGCCCTTGCCATCCACGACCACCGCGACCGCATCGGCACCCGCCGTGCCCTCCCACGCCGCCGACACCATCGCCCGGTCCAGCCGCCGCTTCGGTTCGAAGATGCCCGGCGTATCGACCAGCAACAGCTGCGTATTTCCCTCGATCGCGATGCCCATCAACCGGGTGCGCGTCGTCTGCGCCTTGGGACTGGTGATCGCGACCTTTTGCCCGACCAGCGCATTGACCAGCGTCGACTTGCCCGCATTCGGAGCACCAAGGACCGCGACGAGGCCGCACGACTGGGGGGATGACGTCAAAAGTTCATACTCGCTCGGTTGGGACAAACCCCTTCTTACCCGCCGCCGCCGCGCAAGCAAAGCGGGTGCGGACGCCGATCAACGCTTGATCCCCATGCACATGCCCGCTACCCAATAGTCCGACAAGAACAAGTCAGGAGGGGGCGAGAACCCAATGCGTGACCAATCCACTGCACGCCGCACGATGCGGACCCGTGCGCGCAATTTCGTGCTCGGTACGGCATCGCTGCTGATCGCCGCGACCGCATCGGCGCAGACGCCCGCCAATCCGCAGCCCGGCGAGCCGGCGCAGATCGCGATCCGCGGCGACCAGCAGGGTCCGACCTATGACCGCCGCATCTTCACCCAGTTCGCCGAACATCTCGGCAACGGCATCTATGGCGGCCTGTGGGTCGGCAACGACCGCGGGATTCCCAACACGCGCGGGTTTCGCAACGACGTCGTCGCCGCGCTGAAGCGGCTCGGCGTGCCGGTCATCCGCTGGCCCGGCGGCTGCTTCGCCGACGAATATCACTGGCGCGAAGGGATCGGGCCCAAGAACAAGCGCCCGGTCAAGATCAACAACCACTGGGGCGGCGTGACCGAGGATAACGCGGTCGGCACCCATGAATTCATGGACCTGACCGAACAGGTCGGTGCCGAAGCCTATATCTCGGGCAATGTCGGCAACGGCTCCCCGCGCGAAATGGCCGAGTGGGTCGAATATATGACGCAGGAGGCCGGCACCCTTGCCGACGAACGCGCGAAGAACGGCCGCAAGGCGCCGTGGAAGGTACCCTATTTCGGCATCGGCAACGAGCTGTGGGGCTGCGGCGGCAATATGCGCCCCGAATATGCCGCCGACGAGACGAAGCGCTTCGCGACCTTCATCAAGTCGCCCACCGGCAGCCGCGTTCTCAAGATCGCATCCGGCGCCAATGTCGAGGACTATAACTGGACCGACGTGATGATGCGCGAGGCGATCAACCAGATCGACGCCGTCTCGCTGCATTACTACACCGTGCCCGGCGGTGGCTGGCCGCCCAAGGCGTCCCCGACCCAGTTCGACGAATCCGCCTGGGCCGAAACGCTCGCGCGGACGTGGAAGATGGACGAGCTGATCACCAAGCATTCGCAGATGATGGACAAGTACGACCCGCAAAAGCGTGTCTGGCTGGCCGTCGACGAATGGGGCACGTGGTATGCACAGGACCCGGGCACGACGCCGGGCTTCCTGCGCCAGCAGAACACGATGCGCGACGCGCTGGTCGCCGCGATCAACCTCGACATCTTCGCCAAACATGCCGACCGCGTGAAGATGACCGCCATCGCCCAGATGGTGAACGTGTTGCAGGCGATGATTCTGACCGACGGGCCGAAGATGGTCCTGACGCCGACCTATCACGTGTTCGAAATGTACAAGCCGTTCATGGACGGCACGGTGCTGCCGATCACGGTCAACAGCCCCTATTACTCGCGCGACAAATGGGTGATGCCGGCGGTGTCGGCCTCGGCGGTGCGCGGCAAGGACGGGGTGGTCCATGTCGCCCTGTCGAACGCCGATCCGAACCGTCCGACCACCGTGTCGGCGGCGCTGACCGGGATCAACGGCGCAACCGTCACCGGCCGCGTGCTGACCGCCCCGACGATCACGGCGCACAACACGTTCGACAACCCGAACGCCGTGACCCCGACCGCCTTTACCGGCGCACAGGTCGCGAACGGCACGCTGACGGTGACGCTGCCGGCCAAGTCGGTGGTGATGCTCGACATCAAGTGAGGAACGGGGCGGCGCAGGTCGCCCCGGACCGCTCCCCTCCCCGAAACGGGAGGGGAACCACACCGATCGACGCACCGACCGCGCATTCTTCACCGAATCTGCACAGGCCATCCATTCGCGGCCGACACCGACCGGCCATAGGGTCCGGTACGAAGACCGCGAAAGGACCGTCATGCCCCGATCGATCAATCCACACCTGCTCGGCTGGGGCGGCGCGCTGTTGCTGCTCGCCATGCCCGCCCTGCTGGGCGCGCCATGGACGTCGTCCGATTACGGTTTCGCCGCGATCCTGTTCGCGCTGGCGGGCGGCGCGGTCGAACTCGGCCTGCTGGCATCGTCGAACATCGCCTATCGCTTCGGCACGATGGTGGCGGTCGTCACCGCGTTCCTGCTGATCTGGGTCAATGCGGCGGTCGGGTTTCTCGGCAACGAAGCCAATCCCGCCAATGCGTTGTTCGGCATCGTGCTGCTCGTCGCGCTCGGCGGGGCGGTCCTCGCCCGCTTCACGGCACGCGGCATGGCACAGGCGATGGCCGTCGCCGCCGTCGCGCAACTGCTGGCGGGCATCGTCGGCTGGAGCCTCGGCTGGGCCTCACCGGGCGCGAACGGTGTCCGTGAAGTGGCGATCGGCACCGGCCTGTTCTGCGCGCTGTGGTGCATCAGTGCGGCGTCGTTCGCCCGCGCCGCGCGTCAATCGGCCCAGAGCCGCACCGCCAGCCCCTCGATATAATCCGCCGCCCGCGCCGCTGCATCCGCGTCGTAAAGCGCGGCCAGCGCCGCCGGATCGAGTGCCTTCGCCGCATCCAGCAGCCCGCGCCACGGTGCCAGCGACCCCGGCCACTGGTGCAGCGCCACCGCCGCGCCGACCTCTGCCAGCCGGTCGGCCTTGCGCGTCTGTTCGGCGAAATACCGCCATTCGGGCGCGCAGATATAGGGGCGGCCGACCCGCGCGATCTCGTGTACGGTATTGTCGCCCGCCGACGCGATGACGACGTCGGCGGCGGCGATGTAATCGGTGACGCCCTCGACCCAGCCGCGCTCGACCAGATTGCCGAAATCGGTCTCATGCCCTTCGCGGTGGACCGGCCCGATCACCAGCCACAGGGCTTGCGGAACCGCCCGCGCGGCCATGGTCAGCGGCGCATATGGCGTCCCCGCCCCGCCGCCGCCGGTCAGCACCAGCACGACCTCTTGGGTAGGATCGATGCCCAGCTTCGCCCGTGCCTCGTCCCTGGTCGGCACGGGATCGGTCGTGGTGCACAATCCACCGGTGTAACAGGTCTTGGCCCGGCCCCAGTCGGGGAAGTCGTCCTGTTCGATCGCTTCGTCGAACGGCGCCAGCAATCCGACGCATGCCTGATACGCCCCCAGATGCCCCGGATCGGTGCGGTCGCCATGCATGCGGATCTTGATCGCCGGAACGCTGGCGATCCGCGCCATCAGCGCGATTTCCGCCGACACATCGACCACGAACAATGCCGGCGCGGCATCGTCGAGATGGTCGAGGATCGTCCGCATCGTCCGCCGCGTCGCCTCGACGCCCAGCGGCACGCAGTGCAGCACTTCGGGCGTCGGCTGGTCGAACAAGGCCCTGGTCGGCACCGGCGCACCAATCATGTTGGGCAGGGCGACGATCTCGATCGGGCGATCGAAACCGTCGAACAGGTCGGGGCGGGCGCACAGGATCGTCACCCGGCGATCGGCGGGCAACTCGCGGATGATCGCCATCGCCCGATTGGCATGGCCGCGACCCTGATGATGGATGAAGAAGGTGATCGGCCGCGTCGTCATTCGTCCCCCGGAAAAACCCGTCTTGGCCGCACGAACGCGGCGGAACCGTTTCCGGCTCCCTGCGTAGCGCCTGCACGGCAAATTATTTCGGAAACTCAACGATTTCCGACGATTCAGATGGGAATAGAACCTGCATGACGACGCATGACGGCTGGTCCGATCCGCGCCCCGGCCTGACGATCCTGCGTCGCGGCGACGCGCCGATCCGCGCGATCCAGGTCTATGGACAGCGTTGTTCGGGCACCAACGTCCTGATCCGTTCGATCGAGGCCAATCTCGGCCGCGCCGCCTTTACCGAAGGCTATGGCTTTAAACACTGGTTCGTGCCCGAACAGGTGCTGTTCCCCCGCGACGTCATGGTGCTGGCGGTGGCGCGCGACCCGGTCGACTGGGTGCGCAGCCTGCATCGCCAGCCATGGCATGCCCATCCCGAACTGAAGCAACTCGGCTTCTCCGACTTCATCCGCGCGCCGTGGCACAGCTATTGGGACAGCGAGTTCTGGGGCGTCGAGGACGATCATCCGGTGCTGGGCCGCGAGATGCTGCACGAACGCTGCCCCGACACCGGCGACCGCTTCGCCAACCCGCTGGCCAAGCGCACCGCTAAGCTGCGTCACTGGGCCGGGCTGCACGACCGGGCGCACCATGTCGCCCTGCTCGGCTATGACGCCTTCCGCGCCGACCCGGCCGGGGTGATCGGCGACCTCGCCGCTGCGACCGGCCTTGCGATGGCCTATCCCTTCATCGCGCAGGACACGTACAAGGGGCAGGGCCGGCGCAGCTTCACCCCGACCGCCTACCCACCGGTATCCGACGCCGATCTCGCCCATATCCATGCGTGGCTCGACCCGGCGGTCGAGGCCAAGTTCGGTTTTGCCATTCCGGCGCGTCAGGCGCAGGCTGCCGAGTAGAAGAGTGGTTCACGCGGAGGCGCGGAGACGCGGAGGAGTGACGTTCCGGGCAACGCCTCGCGACCGGGAGACACCTGCTCCAGTGGCAGCACAGAGAAGGTCGCTGACGCGGCAAGGTCTTGCCGTGGCGCACCCCCTCCGCGGCTCCGCGAACCCCTACCTTCTTACCCTTGCCCGCCCGACCAACACCGCCAAAGCAACCGTCAGCAACCCGGCAACCAAAGCCCAGATCGCCAGCCCCTGCCACGGCGTATACCCGAACCACTCATCGGCCACCGTCCGCAGATAGCCTGGATCGAACCGCGCCGCGAATACCGACTTCGCCAGTGCGCGCGGTTCGTCCTGCGGGGCGGTGATCTCGGCACTCGCGATCGCCATGTTCAACGTAACCGATCCGGCCAGCAGCGCGCCGACTGCCACCCGCGACCAGCGCGTCGTCCGTGCCCAGAAGGCACCGATGCCGATGCACAGGAACCCGACCGCGGGCAGCGCATGGCGTGGCCCGGTCGCGTTGCCGCCGTCCCAGTAATAATAAGAGGCATTGATCAGGAACGGCACCACCGCCCCCGCCACGGCCAGCCAGCCGAGATCGCGTGTGGCGCGATCCCGCACCAGCATCGCCAGCCCGAACGGCGCGACGATCAGGATCGGCGCGACCCACAACATGCCGCGCCGCTCGCCGAAGATCAGTTCGAACAGTACATAGGGCTTGGGATAGGTCAGCCCGAACAGCCCCTGCTGCATCCCCGAAAAGTCGGTGACGCCCGAATAGCCGAGCCGGAACACCGTCCCGAACGCGATCAGGTTATAGGCGAGCAGCACGACCAGCGCGCTTGCTCCCGCAGCCAGCGCGACGGCGGCCGTCCCTATGGCGGTGGCGCGCGGCAGATCGCGCAACCGCCACAGCGCGAAGCCGGCGACCGGCAGCCCGGCGATCAACGCCGAATGCTCGATCAGCACCGCCCAGCCAAGCGCCAGCCCGGCGACGACGGCATGGCCCCGCGATCGCGCCGGCCCGGTCCCGCGCCACACCGCCCAGCTTGCGATCAGTAGCAGCGCGGCGACCGGCGCATGGCCGAAGATCGTCGTCGACCATCCCCAGACGGTGGTACCCAGCCCGTACGCCAGCGCCGCGACCGCCCCCGCCTCGATATCGCCGGTGATCCGGCGAACGAAGTCGTAGAGCAGCATCGCCGCCAGCGCGCTCAACACCGCACAGATCGTCACCGCGACCAGCCGGATGCGGATCTTTAGGAAGCGGTTGAACGCGGCATTTTCGAAGGCGGGGATGAAGGCATCGGCGCGTTGCCCCGATATCCGGTCGGCAAGGACGACGGCGGGAATGCCGAGCACGGTCATCCCCGGTGCCTTGTCCGAATAATAATGGGTGCCGAACTGCGCCTTGTCGATCGTCAGCGGCGCGAATTCGTCGATCGTCGCGTCACCCTGTTCGACCAGCGACAGCGTGGCGAACATCCGCACGGCGTTGTTGGGATTGAACTCCCACGATCCGAACCATGCGCAGGAGAACCATACGAGGATCAGGATCAGCCATGCCACCGGATCGCGGCGGAGCGGCACGACCGGCACCGCATCGGGCCGGTCGACCCGCTCCGCCGCTCCCGTCATCCGATCAGAAGACCCGGTTGAGCAGCAGGTACAGCGACCCCGACAGCAGCACCGACACCGGCAGCGTCAGCACCCATGCCATCATAAGGTTGCGCACCGTCGACATCTGCAACCCCGACCGGTTCGCCGCCATCGTGCCGGCGACACCCGACGACAGGACATGGGTGGTCGACACCGGCAGGCCCATGCTGTCGGCACCGAAGATCGTCGCCATCGCCACCAGTTCGGCCGACGCGCCCTGCGCATAGGTCAGGTGGGTCTTGCCGATCTTTTCGCCGACAGTGACCACGATCCGCTTCCACCCGACCATCGTGCCGAGGCCGAGGGCAAAGGCGACCGCGACCTTCACCCAGAGCGGGATGAAGCGCGTACCGGCGTCGAGCGAACCGCGATAATCGGTCAGCACCTGCTGATCGCGCTCGTTCAGGCCCAGCGACTTTTCCTTGCCGATGCGCTTCACCGCTTCGGAGGCGAGGTACATGTCGTTGCGCATATTGCCGCTGACGGCGGCCGGCACCTTTGCCAGCGAACCATATTCGCGGACCTGCCGGTCGATCGTGCCGACCAGCGCGGTGACGGCGGGCACGGTTTCGGCGTCCAGCTTGCGCTCGGTGATGTAGCGCTGCGTCTGGGTGCGGGCGGCGGTATCGTCGAGGCTGACTCGTGCACCGCGCGGGCTCAGCACCTGCGTCGCGGCCGCGCTGTTGGTGACGAACTGCGCTTCATATTCGGCGGGCACCGCACGGTTGAGCGCATAAGCGGTCGGAACGGTCCCGATCAGGATCAGCATGATGAGCCCCATACCCTTCTGGCCGTCGTTCGATCCGTGGGCGAAGCTGACGCCGGTGCAGGTGAAGATCAGCAGCGCACGAATCCACATCGGCGGCGGCGTGTCGCCGACCGGTGCCTCGTACAGCTTGCGGTTGCGGATCAGCGTCTTCATCGCGAGGAACAGCAACGCGGCGACCCCGAAACCAATCAGCGGCGAAATCAGCAACGCCTTTCCGATCTCGGTCGCCTTGTCCCAATCGACGCCGGCCGATCCGCTGCGCCCCTGCAGGATCGCGTTGGCGACGCCGACGCCGATGATCGATCCGATCAGCGTGTGCGACGACGACGACGGAATGCCCAGCGCCCAGGTGGCGAGGTTCCACACGATCGCCGCGATCAGCAGCGCGAATACCATCGCAAAGCCCGAGGACGACCCGACCTGCAGAATCAGTTCGATCGGCAGCAGCGAGATGATGCCGAACGCGACCGCGCCGGTCGACAGCAGCACGCCGAGGAAATTGAAGAAGCCCGACCACACGACCGCGACATGCGCGGGCATCGAATTGGTGTAGATCACCGTCGCCACCGCATTGGCGGTATCGTGGAACCCGTTCACGAATTCGAAGCCCAGCGCGATGATCAGCGCCAGCACCAGCAGCCCGAACGGCATCAGCGTCAGCGGATCGACGCTCGCCGCCGCCGCATCGCGATACACGTTGTAGACGACATAGCCGAGTGCGGCGACGACCGCCGCGGCGAATCCAAACGTACCGGCACGACCAAAGCTGTCGTCCAGTTTCGGGCCGGGGCGTACATCCCGCTCCAGCGCTGCGCTCGTCATCGAAATTCCCCTGCCGAATGAACGAATCGCCCTACCGGCGAAGTGTGACAGTTGCACACCGCCCCCGCGTCGGCATCGCGGTCGGCGAGCGGCCCATAGCCGATGGAAGATGCTTTGGCGATATGATGCGAAAGGCTGGTCGGCCACGGTTTATCCGCCGGCCGCGCCCTTTTCTGTGCTTGACGCAGACGCCCGCTTCGCCGCACCGCAGGGTGGCCATGACCGACCGCATCGATCCGCCGCGCGCCGGACGGCGCAACCGTCGCGACCTGCTCGACGAGCGGACCTGTCAGATGATCTGCCCGATCGCCGCGGCGATGGTCGGCGTCTGCCTGACCGGCATCGGGCTGCTCCACGTCACCATCACCCTGCGCGCGCGCCAGACCTTTGCGGACGACCTGTTGTCGATCGACGCGCTGATGTTCCTGATCGCGACGCTCAGCGCCTATTTCGCGCTGCGGGTACAGGGCGTGCGGCGACTGCACTGGCTGGAACGGATCGCGGATACGGCCTTCATCATCGCGATGCTGTTGCTGACCGCCGCCTGCTTCTTCATCACCTACTCGCTCAACCGGTGAATCATTACCGATTGTTCAGCGCGCGCTGAACAATCGGCAAGAATAAAACCGCTACACGCCCCAGGATGAAGGGGATGTGAGCGATGCGCAGGTGGTTGGCGATTTTGGCGATGACACTGGCGGTGCCGGCGGGCGCGGCGGAAGCGCCCCAGCCCGCCGGGCTGTGGCTCAGCCCGCATAGCGATGTGGCGGTCCGCACCGCGCCGTGCGGCAACCGGCTGTGCGGCTGGGTGGTCTGGGCCAGTGCGACCGCGCAGGCCGATGCCCGCGCCGGCGGCACCGACCGGCTGATCGGCACCGAATTGCTCGAAGACTATACCGCCGACGGGCGCGGCACCTGGTCGGGCATGGTGTTCGTCCCCGATATGGGCCGGCGGTTCTCGTCGCGGATCGAACAGCCCTCGGTCGATCGCCTGCAGATTCGGGGCTGCCTGCTCGGCGACATGCTGTGCCGGACCCAGATGTGGACCCGGATCGCGCAAGTGCCCCATGGCTGACCTGCGCCGCTGGATCGAACGCTATCGGACGCCGATCAGCGTTCTGATCGTCCTCGTACTGATCGGACTGGGCTTTGCGGCGCTGGAGCATCTGACGCAGGAAGTCCGCTTCGACGATGTCCGCGCGGCAATGCACGCGCTGTCGCCGCACCGGATCGTGCTGGCGCTGATGGCGACGGCGGGCAGCTATCTCGCGCTGACCTTCTACGACGTGCTGGCGCTGAGCGTCATCGGACGCCCGCTGCCGTGGCGCACCGCCGCGCTCGCCTCGTTCACCAGCTATACGCTCAGCCATAATCTCGGCCTCGCCCTGCTGACCGGTGGATCGGCGCGCTACCGCGTCTATACCACCGCCGGACTCGACGGACCCGACGTCGCCCGCGTCATCGCGATCGCCAGCGGTACCTTCTGGGCCGGGGTGATCAGCGTCACCGGCGTGGCGCTGCTGCTGCATCACGGCCCCCTCGACCTTGTCGGGCTGAAGCTCGGCGCGGGTGAGGTCGCGCTGGCCGGCTGGGGCATCGCGGCGCTGACGCTCGGGTCGCTCGCCGCCTGTGCGCTGATGCGCAGCCCGATCCGCCTGTTCGGCTTTTCCATCCCGCTGCCGACGCCGATGCAGCTGTTCCTCCAGATCGCCATCGCGCTGATCGACATCAGCTGCGCCAGCGCCGCCCTGTTCGTGCTGATCCCCGGCGCGACCCCGGCGCTGCTGCCCGCCTTCATCCTCGCCTATGCGCTCGGCATCGTCGCGGCGGTCATCACCCATGTTCCGGGCGGGATCGGTGTGTTCGAGGCGGTGGTGCTGGCGGTCGTCCCCGCCGGCCGCGCCAAGCTGTTCGCCGCGCTGATCGCCTATCGTGTGCTCTACTACCTCCTGCCGCTCGCGCTCGGCATCCTCGTGCTGGCATGGCATGAAGGCGCGCGGCAGCGGCGGCGGCCGGTTCGCTTCCTGTCGGGCGTCCGCGCCGTCGCCACCGGCGTCGCCCCGCTGGCACTCAGCGCCGCGACCTTCACCACCGGCGCGATGCTGCTGCTGTCGGGATCGCTGCCCTCGGTCCGCGCGCGCATGGGCGACCTTGCCGCGATCCTGCCGCTGCCGATGATCGAGGCGAGCAGCATCGCCGCCAGCCTGACCGGCACCGGCCTGCTGCTGCTGGCCCCCGCGCTCTATCGCCGGCTCGACGGCGCGTTCGTCGCCGCTCGCGCGCTGTTGATCGCGGCCGCGCTGTTCTCGATCGGCAAGGGGCTGGATTATGAGGAAGCGACGATCTGCCTGACCGTCGCCGCGCTGCTGCAATGGACCCGCAGCGCCTTTTATCGCCGCACGACGCTGACCAGCCAGCCGATCGGTCCCGGCTGGGTCGCATCGGTCGCGGCGGTCATCGCGCTGACGATCTGGGCGGGCTTCTTTGCGTATCGCCACGTGCCCTATTCGGAAAATCTGTGGTGGAAATTCGCGCTGAACAGCGATGCGCCGCGCTTCCTGCGCGCGTCGCTGGGCGTGATCGTGATGCTGGCGGGGGCGTGCATCTGGCGGTTGATGGCACCGACCGCCGCTGCTGCCCGCACCATGCCCTCGGTCGTCGATGCCGCCAGCGTCCGCCGCATCCTGACCCAGGCCAACCGGACCGATGCAATGCTGGCGCTGACCGGCGACAAGCGTTTCCTGCTGTCCGACGCCGGCGACGCCTTCGTCATGTATCAGGTGTACGGTGCCAGCTGGATCGCGATGGGCGATCCGGTCGGCCCGCGCGATGCGTGGGGCGAATTGCTGTGGAACCTGCGCGATCTGGCCGATCGCGAACAGGGGCGGCTGCTGCTCTACGAAGTCTCCTCCCCCGTCCTCGACATCGCGATCGGCATGGGGCTGAACATCGTCAAATATGGCGAGGATGCGGTGGTCGACCTGACCACCTTCACCCTCGACACCCCCCGCCTGCGCGCGCTGCGCAAGTCCGAACGCGCGGTCGCGCGCAAGGGCGCGACGCTGCACATCGTCGCCGCCAGCGAGCTCGGCAGCATCATCGACGAACTGGAAAGCGTGTCCGACGAATGGCTGACGGCCAAGGCACAGCGCGAAAAGGGCTTCAGCCTCGGCCATTTCGACCGCGCCTATCTCAGCCATTTCGACGTGGCGGTGGTGACGATCGACGACCGCATCGTCGCCTTCGCGAATCTGTGGCTCACCGCGTCGAAGAACGAAGCCTCGGTCGACCTGATGCGGCACCGGGTCGATGCGCCGCCGGGAACGATGGACTTTCTGCTGGTCGACCTGATGCTGTGGGCGCAGGCACAGGGCTATGCCCGCTTCTCGCTCGGCATGGCGCCGTTGTCGGGGATCGAGGATCGCCGGCTCGCCCCCGCCTGGGCCAAGGCGGCGGCATTCATCTTCCGCCATGGCGAGCGGTTCTACGGCTTCCGCGGCCTGCGCACCTACAAGGAGAAGTTCGCGCCCGGATGGGAGCCGCGCTACATCGCCGGCCCCGGCGGCATCGGCCTGTTGCAGAGCCTGCGCGACCTTTCCCGCCTGATCGGTCGCCCGCAGCCCGCCCAGTATCTGCCCCCCGCCCCGGCCCCCGCCCCCCTGCCAGCGAAAGTCCACCCATGAGCCTGTCGCCCCGCGCCCGCCGCACCCGCCTGCGCCGCCGGATCGGCATCGGTGCACTTCTCGCCGGGCTGCTGGTCCTGCTCGGCCTTGCCGCCCCGGCGCTGCACCTGATCGATACCCAGTCGATCCGCTTCTTTCAGGGAAAGAAGCATCCCGACGTCGTCGCCGTCTATTTCTCCGGCGACATGGGATTGCGCTTCGGCATGGGCAGCAAGGTCGTGCCGGCGCTTGCCGCGCACGGCATTCCGGTGATCGGGGTCAGCTCGCCGGTCAATTTCGGCACCACCCGCAGCCGCGAACAGGCCGATGCGATCGTCGTCAGCGCCATCCGCACCGCGCTGGCGCAGACCGGGGCGCGCCGCGTGATCCTGATGGGCCAGTCGTTCGGTGCTGACATCGTCTCGGCGATCGCACCCGACCTGCCCGCCGACCTGCGGGCAAAGGTCGCGGCGATCAACGTCGTCGTACCGGCGCAGACCGTCTTCTTCCGCTCCGACCCGACCGGCATCCTGTATCACGGCACACCCGACGCGCATCCGGCGGCGGCGATGCGCGCCCTGCACTGGGCACCCGTCATCTGCATCTACGGCACCGACGAAACCGAAAGCCTGTGCCCGACCCTGCGGGGCAGCGGGGCGCAGGTCGTCGGCCTGCCCGGCGGGCATTTCCTGCGCAATGACGACCAGTTGCTGGTCGCCACCATCCTCGCAACGCTGCGCACCGCCGATCCTTCGATCCTGATGTAAGGATTCTCCCGCCTCTGCCTTGAACCGGACACTTTGTCCGCTTATTGTGCGATGCAGCGGACGAAGGGGCGTTCCGCGACTCATCGGAACGACGACCCATGACCGACCAGCAGCCCGTTGCCACTGCCGCTGACGAACCGGAAACGGTCAAGCCGACCCGCAAGAACGGCCGGGCGAAGCTCGTCCTGATCGTCGTGCTTCTCGTCGCGCTGGTCGCGGGCATCTGGTGGTACATCGGCTATCAGGACCACGGCAAATATCTGCAAGACACCAACGACGCGACCGTGCAGGCCGACATGGTGACCATCGCTCCGCGCGTGTCGGGCTATGTCGCCGAGGTGCTGGTCGCGGAAAATCAGGACGTTCGCGCAGGCCAGCCGCTGGTCCGCATCGACCCGCGCGACGCGCGCGCGCAGGCGGCGCAGGCCGAGGCGCAGATCGCCGTCGCCGGGGCGCAGGCCGATACCGCCCGCGCCCAGATCAACGAACAATATGCCGCGATCGAACAGGCGCGCGCCCAACTTGCCGCCGCTCGCAGCAAGGCGGCCTATGACGCCGCCGAGGTCGCCCGCTATCGCCCACTCGCCGCATCGGGTGCCGAAACCCGCCAGCAACTGGCGCAACTCGAAGTCACCGCGCGCCAGTCGGCCGACAATGTCCGCGCGGCGGAGGCCGCCGTCGCCGCGCAGCAGCGCCGCGTCGCCTCGCTGGAAAGTCAGGTGGCGCAGGGCCGTGCGCAGGGGCAGGCCGCGCGCGCGCAGCTCGCCGCCGCCAGCGTCGATGTCGGTGCCACGCAACTGACCGCACCGATCGGCGGGCGGATCGGCGACAAGACGGTGACGATCGGCCAATATGTTCAGGCCGGCACGCGGCTGATGTCGGTCGTCCCGCTCGACCGCCTGTATATCACCGCGAATTTCAAGGAAACGCAGCTCGCGCTCATGCGCCCCGGTCAGCCGGTCGAGATCCATGTCGACGCGCTCGACGACGTGGTGGTGAAGGGTCGGGTCGAGAGCCTCGCCCCCGGCACCGGCGCGCAATTCTCGCTGCTGCCGCCGCAGAACGCCACCGGCAACTTCACCAAGATCACACAGCGCGTGCCGGTCCGCGTGTCGATCGAGGCGACGCCCGCCGCCCGCCGCCTGCTGATCCCCGGCCTGTCGGTGACCGTCACCGTCGACACCCGATCGGCCCGCGACGAAATGCAGCAGCTTCGCGAGCAGGCGGGCCGCTGACATGGCCAGTGCGGCGATGACCGCCGCCGCCCCGCCGCAACGTGCCGATCTGAGCGCGTGGCTGGCGGTGATCGCCGGCAATCTCGGTGCACTGATGGCGACGCTCGACATCTCGATCGTCAATTCGGCGCTGCCGACCATCCAGGGGGAAATCGGCGCGAGCGGGACCGAGGGGACGTGGATCGCCACCGCCTATCTGGTCGCCGAGATCGTCATCATCCCGATGGCCGGCTGGTTGCAGCGGATGCTGGGTCTGCGCACCTTCCTGCTGATCGCCGCCGGGCTGTTCACGATCTTCTCGGTCGTCTGCGGCATCGCCACCACCCTGCCGATGATGATTATCGGCCGCGTCGGACAGGGCTTTACCGGCGGGGCGATGATCCCGACCGCGCAGACGATCATCGCCCAGCGCCTGCCGCGATCGCAGCAGCCGATCGGCATCGCCGTATTTGGCGTGACGGCAATTCTGGGGCCAGTGCTGGGGCCGCTGGTCGGCGGCTGGCTGACCGAGAATATCAGCTGGCACTATGCGTTCTTCCTGAACATCCCGATCTGCGCGATCCTCATCACGCTGTTGCTGGTCGGGCTGCCGCACGAGAAATCGAAGCTCGAACTGTTCCGGCAGGCCGACTGGTTCGGCATTGCCGGCCTCGCGCTCGGTCTCGGTGGCCTCACCGTGTTCCTTGAGGACGGGCAGCGCGAACAATGGTTCGATTCCGAATTGATCCGCTGGATGGCGTTCATCACCGCTATCGGCTTCGGCCTGCTCTTCTATGGGCAGGCGACGTCGCAGCGCCCGATCATCAAGCTGAAGCTGCTGCTCGACCGGCAATTCGGATCGGTCGCGCTGATGGGCGTGGTGCTCGGCGTCGTCCTCTACGGCACCAGCTACGCAATTCCGCAATTCCTTGCGGCGCTGGCCGATTACAACGCGTTGCAGGCGGGCAAGGTCGTGCTGCTGTCGGGCATCCCCAGCCTGATCCTGATGACGATGGTCCCGATCCTGCTCAAACGCGTCGATATCCGCATCGCGGTATCGGCCGGGCTGCTCATCATGGGCACGTCGGCGCTGCTCGACGCGAACCTGACCGCGCAATCCTCCGGCCCCGACTTTACCGTGTCGCAGCTGATGCGCGGCGTCGGGCAGATCCTCGCGATGCTGTTCCTCAGCCAGGCCTGTGTCCGCTCGGTCCCGCCCGAGGATGCCGGCGATGCGTCGGGCCTGTTCAACGCGATGCGCAATCTGGGGGGCAGCTTCGCGCTGGCCGGCATTTCGATCCTGCAGGATCAGCGGATGTATTTCCATTCGCGCCGGATCGAGGAAACGCTGAACGCCAACAGCCCTGCGGTGCAGTCCTATGTCACCGGCCTCGGTCAGGCGGCCGGCGACCAGCGCGCCGGTCTGCGGCTCCTGTCGCAACAGATCGCGCAACAGGCGCTGACCATGACCTATAACGACATCTTCTGGATCATGGGCGTCGGCGCGCTTGCCGTCCTGCCGCTGGTCCTGTTCCTGCGCCCGCTACCCACGGGTGCCGAACCGGTAACGGTGCACTGATGACCCGATCCTTTCCCCTGTCCGCCCTGTTGCTGCTCGGTGCCTGCACCGTCGGCCCGAACTATGCCGGTCCGCCGGCGACCGCATCGGACGCGACCCGCTTCGTCCGCGCGACCGATGCGGCGCTGACGCCCGCCCCCGGCCTTGCCCGCTGGTGGGAAGGGCTGAACGACCCGCTGCTCACCCGGCTGGTCGACGATGCGCTGATCCATAGCCCGACCATCGATCTGTCCACCGCGCGTCTGCGTGAGGCGCGGGCGCGACTGACCCAGCAGCGCGTCGGGCAACTGCCCAGCGCCAGCGCCAATGGCACCGCGATCTTTGCCGAACTGCCGCCGATCCAGCCGGATGCGGGCGGCACCAGCGCCAGCTTCTACAATCTCGGCCTCAATGCGTCGTGGGAAGCCGACCTGTTCGGCGGCGGCCGCCGCACGGTCGAACAGGCGCGGGCGACCGCCGGTGCCCGGCAGGCCGATCTTGCCGATGCGCAGGTCTCGCTGTCGGCCGCCGTCGCCCAGGCCTATGTCGCGCTCCGCGACGTCCAGGCACGCATCGGCTTGAGCGACGCCAATACCCGCCTGCAACAGCGCCAGCTCGACCTGACCCGCCAGCGTTTTGCCGCCGGCACCGCGTCGCAACTCGCGATCGAACGGCTCCAGACCCAGCTGGAAAACACGCAGGCCGACGCGATCCCGCTCGCTGCGCAGCGCGACGAATATCTGAACCAGCTGGCGGTCCTGACCGGCCGCACCCCCGGCACGCTCGATGCGACGCTGACCCCGCCCGCCCCGGTGCCGCTGCCGCCGCAACGCATCGCGGTCGGCGATCCCGCCGCGCTGATCGCCCGCCGTCCCGACATCCGCGCCGCCGAGCGCCAGCTTGCTGCCGGCACCGCCGCGATCGGTACAGCCAAGGCGCGCGAACTGCCTGGCATCCGCTTTCTCGGGCTATTGGGCCTTGGCGGCACGTCGCCCGAAAAGATCTTCGATCTCGGCAATCTGGCGGCACTCGCCGTGCCGTCGCTCAACTGGTCGTTCCTCGATTTCGGCCGTGCCAAGGCCGCGACCCGCGTGTCGGAGGCGCAGCGCGATCAGGCCGATGCGACCTATCGCCGCACCGTGCTCGACGCGTTGCAGGATGCCGAGACCGCCCTGTCGCGCTTCGGCAATCGTCGCCGGCAACTGGGGCAGTTGGTGCAGGTGGAGGCGACCGCCGCCCGCGCCGCCGCGCTCAATCGGCAGCGGGTCGCCGCCGGCACCGCCACGCTGATCGACCAGCTCGATATCGAACGCCAGCAGGTCGCCGCCGCCAGTGCCGTCGCCCAGGCGCGCGCCGGCCTGACCCAAAGCTATATCGCGGTGAACAAGGCGCTGGGGCTCGGCTGGACCGATCCGGTCAGCGCGGACGCAGCCCCGCGAACAACAGCCGCAGACCCGTCTCGATCTGCGCGCTGACTTCGTCGTCGCTCATTACCGGCAGCACCAGACTGCCGGCCATGCGCAGCGCCAGCACCAGATCGCGCGCCGTCGCGTCGCCCCGCACCTCGCCGCGCCGCTGGGCTTCGGCAAGGGCGGGGGCAAGGATCGCCTCCATCCGCACCCCCAGCGCCTGAAACGCCGCGCGGTTGGCGTCGTCCAGATGCAACTCGGCCGAAATCCGCGCGAAGAGCGAGAACGCCCCGGCCCCGGTACGGACCATCGCCGCGATCGTCTGCGCGATCGGCAGCGCCGGGTCGACCAGCGCCGCCAGCCGATCGACCGCGCGCGAAAAGATCGCCAGCGCCAGCGCCTCGCGATCGTCGAAGTTGCGATACAGCGTCGCCCGCCCGACCCCGGCCGCCGCCGCGACGGTTTCCAGCGGCACGCCATAGCCCTGTTCGGCGAAACAGGTCGCCGCCGCATCGATCAGCGCGTCGCGGCGACGGGCGGCATCGCGGCGCGGTGCGCGGATCGACCGTGGCTCGGCATCGTCGTTCATCCCGGTGCCCTACCGGGAAAAGGGGGCGGCGTCATCGGCCCGACACGCTCCATCGCCTCCATCGTCACTCCCGCGAAGGCGGGAGTCCATAAACGCTGCCGGTGCGGACCCTGCCAAAACGTTGGCGTGTATGGATTCCCGCCTGCGCGGGAATGACGCGTGAATTACCTCCACGCCCCCAACTGGCCTCCCCCCGCCAAAACCACTACACGCCCCCCGTGACCAACGCCGCTGCCCCTGCCGCGCCCGCCAGCGCCCGTGCCGAACTCGCTGCGACGTTGCGGCTGGCAGCCCCGCTCGTCGGCGCGAATCTGTTGCAGATGGCAGTCTATGCCGTCGATGTGGTGTTCGTCGCCCGGCTGGGTGCGGTCGAACTCGCCGCCGCGACTCTGGGCGTCTATCTTTATAGCGTCATCCTGTTCGCCCTGTCGGGGCTGGTCGGGGCCGCCGCGCCGATCATCGCCGCCGAACTGGGTCGTCGCCATCATGCCGTGCGCGAGGTGCGGCGCTCGTTCCGGATGGGCGCGTGGATCGCGGTGCTGGGCAGCCTGCCGTTCATGGCGCTGCTGGCGCATGGCGAAAGCCTGTTGCTGCTCGCCGGACAGGATCCGCGCGTCGCGGTGCGCGCCGATGCGTTTCTCGACATCCTGTTATGGGCGATGATCCCGGCGCTGGCGGGCAATGTCATGCGGATCACCGCCTCGGCGCTCGGCCGCGCCGGCTGGGCGATGGCGATCACCGCGCTGGGTCTCGGCGTGTCGATCCTTGCCAACTGGCTGCTGGTGTTCGGCAATCTCGGCTTTCCGGCCTGGGGGCTGGAGGGGTCGGCGGTGGCCAGTCTCAGCACCGCGATCGCGATGATGATCGCCTATGCGGTGGTGCTGGTCGCCGATCGCAGGCTGCGGCGCTTCCATCTGTTCGGCAATTGGTGGCGCGGCGAATGGACCCGCCTGCGCCAGATTTTTGTGTTGGGGCTACCGATCGCGGCGACGATGACATTCGAAGGCGCGCTGTTCTCCGCGGCCGGATTCCTGATGGGCCTGATCGGCGTGACCGAGGTCGCGGCCCATGCCATCGCGTTGCAGATCGCGGCCTTCCTGTTCCAGGTGCCGTTCGGCATCGCACAGGCGGCGACGATCCGCGTCGGCCTTGCCTATGGGGCCGGCGACCGCATCTGGATCGCGCGCGCCGGATGGTCGGCGCTGATCGTCGGCACCGGCTTCATGGGGTTCACCGCGCTGCTGCTATGGGTCGCGCCGCGCGCCTTCCTGTCGATCTATATCGAACCGCAGGCACCGGCCAATGCGGCGATGGTCGCGCTGGCGCTGCAATATCTCGCCATCGCCGCCATCTTCCAGCTGGCCGATGGTGCGCAGGCGGTCGCGGCGGGGGTCCTGCGCGGGGTTCAGGATACGCGAGTGCCGATGGTGATCGCGTTCGTCGGCTATTGGGGCGTCGGCTTCACCGCCTCGGTCGCGCTCGGCTTCTGGACCGATCTGGCCGGGATCGGGGTATGGATCGGCCTTGCGCTCGGATTGCTGGCGGTCGCGCTGCTGCTGGTCGACCGCTGGCGCCGGCGCGAACGGCTGGGGCTGGTTCGACCCGTCTGACGGGGGCCACGTATCACCTGCAAAATTGTTCCGACCCCGCTTGACGCTCGATGAACGGCTCCACATATCCGGGCGGCTGGCACTCCCGAATGGTGAGTGCCAGGAACAGTTTCGTTTTACCAATCAAAGGGAACCGCGCATGAACTTCCGTCCGCTGCATGACCGCGTGCTCGTCCGCCGCGTCGAGGCCGAGGAAAAGACGCTCGGCGGGATCATCATCCCCGACACCGCCAAGGAAAAGCCGCAGGAAGGCGAGGTCGTCGCCGCCGGCACCGGCGCACGCACCGAAACCGGCACGATCACGCCGCTCGACGTCAAGGCCGGCGACCGCATCCTGTTCGGCAAGTGGTCGGGCACCGAGGTCAAGGTCAACGGTGAAGACCTGCTCATCATGAAGGAAAGCGACATCCTCGGGATCGTCGGCTGACCTTCCGTCGCATTCGCGTGGCGAGTGTGACTTTCGTGACTTTTGAGATTTGGAAAGGGTAGCCACATGGCAGCCAAGGAAGTAAAATTCGGTCGTGACGCACGCGAACGCATCCTGCGCGGCGTCGACATCCTCGCCGACGCGGTGAAGGTCACGCTGGGGCCAAAGGGCCGCAACGTCGTGATCGACAAGTCGTTCGGTGCGCCCCGCATCACCAAGGACGGTGTGTCGGTCGCCAAGGAAATCGAACTGAAGGACAAGTTCGAGAACATGGGCGCGCAGATGGTGCGCGAAGTGGCCTCGAAGACCAACGACATCGCGGGCGACGGCACCACCACCGCCACCGTGCTGGCGCAGGCGATCGTCCGCGAAGGCATGAAGTCGGTCGCCGCCGGCATGAACCCGATGGACCTGAAGCGCGGCATCGACATCGCCGTGACCAAGGTGGTCGAGGACATCAAGGCCCGTTCGAAGCCGGTGTCGGGCACCAACGAGATCGCCCAGGTCGGCATCATCTCGGCCAATGGCGACCGTGAAGTCGGCGAGAAGATCGCCGAAGCCATGGAAAAGGTCGGCAAGGAAGGCGTCATCACCGTCGAGGAAGCCAAGGGCCTCGAATTCGAGCTGGACGTCGTCGAAGGCATGCAGTTCGACCGCGGCTATCTGTCGCCATACTTCATCACCAACCCGGAAAAGATGCAGGTCGAACTGACCGACCCGTACATCCTGATCCACGAGAAGAAGCTGTCGTCGCTGCAGGCGATGCTGCCGATCCTCGAAGCGGTGGTGCAGTCGGGCCGTCCGCTCCTCATCATCGCCGAGGACATCGAAGGCGAAGCGCTGGCGACCCTCGTCGTCAACAAGCTGCGCGGCGGCCTGAAGGTCGCAGCGGTCAAGGCTCCGGGCTTCGGCGATCGTCGCAAGGCGATGCTCGAAGACATCGCGATCCTGACCAAGGGCGAAGTCATCAGCGAAGACCTCGGCATCAAGCTCGAGACCGTGACGCTGGGCATGCTCGGCACCGCCAAGCGCGTGACGATCGACAAGGACAACACCACGCTGGTCGACGGTGCCGGTGAAGCCGACGCGATCAAGGGCCGCACCGATGCGATCCGTCAGCAGATCGAAGTCACCTCGTCGGACTATGACCGTGAAAAGCTGCAGGAGCGTCTGGCGAAGCTCGCCGGTGGCGTCGCGGTCATCAAGGTCGGCGGTGCGACCGAAGTCGAGGTCAAGGAGCGCAAGGACCGCGTCGACGACGCGCTGCACGCAACCCGCGCAGCCGTCGAAGAAGGCATCGTCCCCGGTGGCGGCACCGCGCTGCTGTACGCGACCAAGGCGCTCGAAGGCGTCACCGGCGCGAACGACGACCAGACGCGCGGCGTCGACATCGTCCGCAAGTCGCTGACCTCGCTGGTGCGTCAGATCGCGCAGAATGCCGGCCATGACGGTGCGGTCGTCTCGGGCAAGCTGCTCGACCAGACCGACACGTCGTTCGGCTTCAACGCCGCGACCGACGTGTACGAGAACCTCGTCGCCGCCGGCGTGATCGACCCGACCAAGGTCGTCCGCACCGCGCTGCAGAATGCGGCATCGGTCGCCGGCCTGCTCATCACCACCGAAGCGACCGTTTCGGAACTGCCGGACGACAAGGGCGCAGCGATGCCCGCCGGCGGCGGCATGGGCGGCATGGGCGGCATGGACTTCTGATTTTGGACCGGGGGAGCCACGCTCCCCCGGACACAAAATCGGAACGGCCGGCGGGTGCCAAGGCACCCGACCGACGGGCACCGGCTTTGCCGGTGTCGGATCCAGACGCAGAAAAGGCCGGGAAGGGAACCCCCCTTCCTGGCCTTTTTCTGTTCACTGCAGGCCAACCACCATGGCCGGCGGCAATCCTGTCAAGGCTCCGCGCAGACCGTCCCGCCCATCGAAATCAGGGTCGGCAGTCCACTGGCACGATGATCCATCAGCGCCCATTCGGGACCGCCCGCTTCCGCCGCAAACGACACGACGTACAAATCGTCCGACAAGACCACCTGCAATTCCGGCAAGCGCCCGAACGTCGTGACATCCAGAACGTCCTTACCGAGCAACCGGTTCAGCGAAGCGTCGATGACGGCATCCTCGCTTGAGCTGCCCGACAATATCCGCTGGCCATGCTCGATCCGCCATGTCCGTTCGATCATCAGCGACAACTCGCCATCGGGATTATTGGCCGGCGATCCATCCCTGCGCAACTTCGGCGTAAGTACGCCGAACTCGACCATGATCGCCGTGCCATGGCCCCGCCAGACGTGCGAAAGCGGCCGTTCAATCAACGCCGCCCGGTACTGCTCCAGTATCTGGTCGCCGTTCATTCTGGGAATTCGCACGGTATCGATACCGTTCCCTACCCCACGGGCTTCCACAACTGCGTCTGGCAGATGAAGGCGATACATCCCTGCACCTTCAGCGAGCCGTCGCCGTTGCGCGACACGATCGACTTGTAGCTCTTGCCGTTGCGCGGGTCGTAGATGCGGCCGCGCCAGTCCTTGCCGCCGTCGGTGAAGCCGCTCAGGATCGGCATCCCCAGAACGGGCCGCGAGCGCAGCGCCGGATCGCTGTTGTTGACGTCGGTCTTGGGCGCGTTCGGCTCGGACTTCAGGATACGGACCAGCCTGCCGCAGACGGTCGCGCCGCAGCGGCCGATCTCGATCACGCCCGATCCGTCCTCGGTCACATATCGCCCGGCGATCGGTGTCGCCGCCAACGCGGGCACGGCCAGCAGCATCGCGCCGGCGACGAACGAAGTGCGAATCATTTGAAGTTGTCCGCATAGGCTTGCAGCTTCAACTTGCGCTCGGGGGCCGGCACGACATGAAAGTCGATCCCTTCGCGCGTGGCGTAATCGGTCGCGGCGTCGAGCGACGGAAAGCGCAGCTTGACCTGCTCGCGCGTATCGCCCGACCCTGCCCAACCGGTCAGCGGATCGGCCTGTTTCGGCTCGGCCGGCTCGAATTCGAGCATCCAGATCTGCGTCTTGGCACGACCCGACTGCATCGCGTTCTTCGGGTACTGATAGATACGGGCATTGGGCATCGACGAAACCTTAGCAATCGGAATTCCACGCCTGCATAGCAAAGCCCACGCCGGTTGCCAGCAGAGTCGCACGCCGGACCGCCACGAATCGCGGTTTGTTGCCCCGCCCGGTCGCGATAACGGCAGATTTTCAGCGCTTGTTTGGCAAGAAGCCCGATTTTCCGGCCGGAATGCACTCTATTGCATTTGCGATCTATTATCATTAAGGCGTGCTTTAGGGTTGTTTCTCGTTGGAAAACACCGTACAGCGCCCCCGTCGCGGCAGGACCGCGCCCGACTTGCTACGGAGAGAGACGTCTTGGCTCGCAAGAAGATCGCGCTGATCGGCGCTGGCAACATCGGCGGCACGCTCGCCCACCTCGCTGCCCTTAAGGGGCTGGGTGACATCGTTCTGTTCGACGTCGTCGAAGGCGTGCCGCAGGGCAAGGCGCTCGACCTGTCGCAGTGCGGACCCGTCGAAGGGTTCGATGCGAAGATCATCGGCAGCAACGACTATGCCGACATCGCGGGCGCGGACGTCATCATCGTCACCGCCGGCGTCGCACGCAAGCCGGGCATGAGCCGCGACGACCTGCTCGGCATCAACCTGAAGGTGATGAAGGCCGTCGGCGAGGGCATCAAGAACAACGCCCCCGACGCCTTCGTCATCTGCATCACCAACCCGCTCGACGCGATGGTGTGGGCGCTGCGCGAATTCAGCGGCCTGCCGCACCACATGGTCGTCGGCATGGCCGGCGTGCTCGACAGCGCGCGCTTCAGCCACTTCCTCGCCGACGAGTTCGAGGTGTCGGTCAAGGACGTGACCAGCTTCGTGCTCGGCGGCCACGGCGACACGATGGTCCCGGTCATCTCCTATTCGACCGTGTCGGGCATCCCCGTTCCCGACCTCATCAAGATGGGTCGTTCGACGCAGGAAAAGATCGACGCGATCGTCAAGCGTACCCGCGGCGGCGGCGGCGAGATCGTCGCGCTGCTCAAGACCGGCTCGGCCTATTATGCGCCCGCGACCAGCGGCATCGCGATGGCCGAGGCGTATCTGTACGACCAGAAGCGCGTGCTGCCCGCCGCCGCCTATGTCGATGGCCAGTACGGCGTGAACGACCTGTACGTCGGCGTGCCGGTGGTGATCGGTGCCGGCGGCGTCGAGCAGATCGTCGAGATCGCGCTGGACGACGAAGCCAAGGCGAACCTCACCGTCTCGGTCGACGCGGTCAAGGAACTGCTGGTCGCCTGCAAGGGCATCGACGAGACGTTGGCGTAAGTCCTTTGTCCGCAACCCGACCGCACCCCGGCGAAGGCCGGGGTCCAGTTGGGTGAAGGCCAATGATCGGACGAAACGCCTTGGTCTATATCATGGCCAGCGGGCGCAACGGCACGATCTATATTGGATCGACCAGTGATCTGGTGAAGCGCATCTTCGATCACCGTACCGGGATGGTCGATGGCTTCACCAAAGAACGACATTGTCATCGCCTCGTCTGGTACGAGGTGCATGACGACATCAATTCCGCCCGCCTGCGCGAGCGGCAAATGAAGGAATGGAAGCGAGCCTGGAAACTGCGCGAGATCGAAGGCTTCAATCCCGACTGGGATGACCTGTACGATCGGATCGCACGACCATGACCGACTTCGCAACTGGACCCCGGCCTTCGCCGGGGTACGCTGGAGCAGACGCATGAGCATCCTCGTCAACAAGAACACCAAGGTCATCACCCAGGGGATGACCGGCGAAACCGGCAGCTTCCATACCAAGGCGGCGCTGGAATACGGCACGCAGATGGTCGGCGGCGTGACGCCGGGCAAGGGCGGCACCGAGCATCTCGGCCTGCCCGTCTACAACACCGTCGCCGAAGCCAAGTCGAAGACCGGTGCCGATGCCTCGGTCATCTATGTGCCGCCGCCCTTCGCTGCGGACTCGATCCTCGAAGCGATCGACGCCGAAATCCCGCTGATCGTCGCGATCACCGAAGGCATTCCGGTGCTCGACATGGTCAAGGTCAAGCGCGCGCTGTCGGGTTCGAAGTCGCGGCTGATCGGTCCGAACTGCCCGGGCGTGCTGACGCCGGGCGAGTGCAAGATCGGCATCATGCCGGGCTCCATCTTCAAGAAGGGTTCGGTCGGCGTCGTCTCGCGCTCGGGCACGCTCACCTATGAGGCGGTGTTCCAGACCTCGAACGCCGGCCTGGGTCAGACGACCGCCGTCGGCATCGGTGGCGATCCGGTCAACGGCACCAACTTCATCGACGTGCTGGAGCTGTTCCTGGCGGACGAGGCCACCCAGTCGATCATCATGATCGGCGAAATCGGCGGCGACGCGGAAGAACAGGCTGCGCAGTTCCTGATCGACGAATCCAAGCGCGGCCGCAAGAAGCCGATGGCCGGCTTCATCGCGGGCCGCACCGCTCCTCCGGGTCGTCGCATGGGCCATGCCGGCGCGATCGTGTCGGGCGGCAAGGGCGATGCGGAAAGCAAGATCGCGGCGATGGAAGCCGCCGGTATCAAGGTTGCGGCTTCCCCAAGCGAACTGGGTTCGACGCTGCTCGCAGTGCTGAACGGTTGAAGGTGACTTGCCCCGTGCGACCACCCGCACGGGGCACCGCCCGGTTCGACCGGGCAGAAGCGGACAGGATGTGACCATGGGCTACGAAGGCCAGGATTTCGACATCGCCGCCGGCGTCAGCCCGGCATTCGTGGAAACGCTCTATGGTCGCTACCGCGAGGACCCCTCGTCGGTCGATGCCGGCTGGCGTCAGTGGTTCGACGGGCTGGAGGGTGCGACCCAGCATCCCAGCTGGCAGAGCAAGCGCTGGCCGCTGACCGAGACCGACGCGCTGACCGCAGCGCTCGACCCGACGCAGATGGAGCCGGCCCCCAAGCCTGCCCGAGGCGGCAAGCCCGCCCCGGCCGCCGCTGCCGCGCCCGCGCCGAAGGTCGATGTCGCCAAGGCCGCCGGCGACGCGATCCGCGCGCAGTTGCTGATCCGCACCTATCGCGTGCGTGGTCACCTTGCCGCCAATCTCGATCCGCTGGGCCTCGCCCGTCGCGAACTGCCCGAGGATCTGCGTACCGAATATCACGGCTTCTCCGATGCCGAGATCGACACGCCGGTCTATCTGGGCGGGACGCTCGGCCTCGAATGGGCGACCGTGCGCGAGATCGTCGACATCCTGCGCGCCAATTACTGCGGCAATGTCGGCCTCGAATATATGCACATCGCCGACGTGGAGGAGCGCAAGTTCCTGCAGGACCGGATGGAAGGCCGTGACAAGGCGATCCAGTTCACCCCCGAAGGCAAGAAGGCGATCCTCGCCAAGGTCATCGAGGCGGAACAGTGGGAGAAGTTCCTCGGCCGCAAATATGTCGGTACGAAGCGGTTCGGCCTCGACGGCGGTGAATCGATGATCCCGGCGCTCGAAGCGGTCATCAAGTACGGTGGCCAGCTCGGCGTGCGCGAGATCGTGTACGGCATGGCGCATCGCGGTCGCCTGAACGTGCTGACCAACGTCATGAACAAGCCGTTCCGCGTCCTCTTCCATGAATTCGCGGGCGGCAGCGCCAACCCCGACGATATCGGCGGTTCGGGCGACGTGAAGTACCACCTCGGCACCTCGACCGACCGCAGCTTCGACGACGTATCGGTCCACATGTCGCTGGTCGCCAACCCCAGCCACCTTGAAGCGGTCAATCCGGTCGTGCTCGGCAAGGTCCGCGCGCAGCAGACGTTCCGCGGCGATCTGGAAAAGCACGAACAGGTCCTGCCCGTCCTGATCCATGGCGACGCGGCATTCGCGGGCCAGGGGATCGTGTGGGAATGCCTCGGCTTCTCGGGCATCCGCGGCTACAATACCGGTGGCTGCGTCCACTTCATCATCAACAACCAGGTCGGCTTCACGACCTCGCCGCAATTCGCGCGCTCGTCGCCCTATCCGTCGGACGTGGCGAAGGGCGTGCAGGCACCGATCTTCCACGTCAACGGCGACGATCCCGAGGCGGTGACCTTCGCCACCAAGATGGCCATCGAATTCCGTCAGGCGTTCAAGCGCGACATCGTCCTCGATATGTGGTGCTATCGCCGCTTCGGCCATAACGAAGGCGACGAACCGTCCTTCACCCAGCCGCTGATGTACGCGAAGATCAAGGGCCACCCCGGCGTCAGCGACATTTATGGCAAGCGGTTGCAGGAAGAGGGCGTCATCGACGGCGACTTCGTCACCGCCAAGACCGCCGAATTCACCCAGCATCTCGAAGGCGAATTCGAAAACGCCAAGAGCTACAAGCCCAACCGCGCCGACTGGTTCGCCGGTCGCTGGTCGGGGCTGCATGCGCCGATGGATGCCGAAGGATCCCGCCGTTCGGTCGATACCGGTATCGAACAGAAGCTGTTCGACTCGCTGGGCCGCACGCTGACCACCGTTCCGGACAGCATCCAGGTCCACAAGACGCTGTCGCGCGTCCTCGACGCCAAGCGTGGCATGTTCGCGGGCGGCGAAGGCTTCGACTGGGCGACCGCCGAGGCACTGGCCTTCGGTTCGCTGCTGTCGGAAGGCTTCGGCGTCCGCCTGTCGGGGCAGGATTCGGGTCGCGGTACCTTCTCGCAACGCCATGCGGTGTGGGTCGACCAGACCGACGAGCACAAGTATGTGCCGCTCAACAATATCGAGCATGGCAGCTTCGAAGTGCTCGACAGCCCGCTGTCCGAATATGGCGTGCTCGGCTTCGAATATGGCTATGCGCTGGCCGATCCGAAGGCGCTGGTGATCTGGGAAGCGCAGTTCGGCGATTTCGCCAACGGTGCGCAGATCATGATCGATCAGTTCATCGCGGCGGGCGAAGCCAAGTGGCTGCGCGCCAACGGCCTCGTGCTGATGCTGCCGCACGGCTATGAAGGTCAGGGTCCGGAACACAGCTCGGCGCGTCTCGAACGCTTCCTGCAACTGTGTGCGGGCGACAATATGCAGGTCGCCAACGTCACGTCTCCGGCAAATCTTTTCCACCTGCTGCGCCGGCAGATGCATCGCAATTTCCGCAAGCCCCTGGTCATCATGACGCCAAAGTCGCTGCTGCGGCACAAGCTGGCGGTGTCGAAGACCGAGGACTTCCTGCCAGGCACCCATTTCAAGCGGTTGCTGTCCGATCCGGCCGCGCCGGCGGATGCGGACACGACCCGGCTGGTGCTGTGTTCGGGCAAGGTCGCGTTCGACCTGATCGAAGCACGCGATGCGGCGGGCGATACCGCGACGCAGATCGTCCGCGTGGAACAGATCTATCCGTTCCCGTCGGACGCGCTGGTCGAGCGGCTCAAGCGCCTGCCCAACCTGACCGACGTGGTCTGGGCGCAGGAAGAGCCGAAGAACAACGGTTCGTGGTTCCTCGTCGAACCGGCGATCGAGGAGGCACTGGCCGAGGCCGGTTCGCAGGTCGCGCGCGCCCGCTATGCCGGTCGTACCGCGGCGGCATCGCCCGCCACCGGCCTGATGAAGCGTCACCAGGCCGAACAGGGCGCGCTGGTCGCCGATGCGCTCGGCCACAATGTTCGCGACGAAATCCGCCGGACCCGTCAGTCCGAAAGCGCTGCCGCCGCCGAAAAGGTCGCCAAGGCCGCGTCGTAACCCAATGTGCTCGCCCCTGACGGGGCAGAGGAGGAATATCCGATGGCTACCGAAGTTCTGGTCCCGACCCTGGGCGAATCGATCACCGAAGCGACGCTGGGCGAATGGTTGAAGAAGCCCGGCGAGGCGGTCGCCGCCGACGAACCGATCGCCAGCCTCGAAACCGACAAGGTGTCGGTCGAGGTGCCCTCGCCGGTCGCCGGCGTCATGGGGCAGCATGCCGTGCAGCCCGGCGATACCGTGTCGGTCGGCGCGATGATCGCGACGATCGAATCGGGCGACGGTGCCGCCGCCGCGCCGAAGGCGGACGCGCCGAAGCAGGACGCCGCGCCGGCACCTGCCGCCGCCCCTGCCCCGGCCCCAGCGGCTGCACAGCAGGCCCCGGCCGGTGGCGAGAACAATGTCGACGCCGCCGCGCTGTCGCCGTCGGTGCGTCGCGCGATCCTCGAACACGGCGTCGATCCGGCCAAGGTCAAGGGGACCGGTCGCGACGGTCGCATCACCAAGGAAGACGTGGTCGCCGCCGCGGGTGACAAGTCGGCCGCTGCCGCGCCGGCCGCCGCGCCCGCTGCCGCCGCAGCGCCTGCCGCTAGCACCGCCCCGGCGCGCGGCGAGGAACGCGTGAAGATGACGCGCCTGCGCCAGACGATCGCCCGCCGCCTGAAGGAAGCGCAGGACACTGCCGCGCTGCTCACCACCTTCAACGACGTCGACATGACGGCGGTGATCGAGGCCCGCGCCAAGTACAAGGACCTGTTCGAAAAGAAGCACGGCGTTCGGCTGGGCTTCATGGGCTTCTTCGTGAAGGCCGCGACGATGGCGCTGAAGGACATTCCGTCGGTCAACGCATCGATCGAGGGCGATGAGATCGTATATCGCGACTATGCCGACATCTCGGTCGCCGTGTCGGCACCGGGCGGTCTGGTCGTTCCCGTGATCCGCGACGCCGACAAGCTGTCGGTCGCGGGCGTCGAAAAGACGATCGGCGATTTCGGCAAGCGCGCCAAGGACGGCACGCTGAAGATGGACGAGATGAAGGGCGGCACCTTCACCATCTCGAACGGCGGCGTGTTCGGTTCGCTGATGTCGACGCCGATCATCAACCCGCCGCAGTCGGCGGTGCTGGGCCTGCACCGGATCGAGGAACGCCCGGTCGTTCGTGACGGACAGGTCGTGGTGCGCCCGATGATGTATCTCGCGCTCAGCTACGACCATCGCCTGATCGACGGTCGCGAGGCGGTGACCTTCCTCGTCGCGCTCAAGAACGCGATCGAGGACCCGACCCGCCTGCTGATCGACCTGTAAGGGACGGGCGAGCACCGATGGGCATGGTGATCTATCTGCGTCGGGCCGGCGATGCCGACATCGACCGGCTGGTCGCCGACCCATCGGTGTTCGAGGACTTCCTGTTCGAGGAAGGCGTCGAGGATCTCGACTTCCTTGATCTGGGCGAGGCGTGGCACGCGGTCCATTATCTGCTGACCGGGTCGGCGGACGATATCGGCGACACGCTGGGCATCATCATCGCCGCGCTGCCCGAACTGGGTGCCGACGAGAATGGCGAGGGCGGGATCGGCCTGATCGCGCCGCCGCTGATGAAGGCGTTCGCCGATGCGCTCGACCGGCAGGACGATGCCGGCCTTGCCCGGCGCTTCGATCCGCGGGCAATGACGAAGGCCGATGTCTATATGGCGGAAACCTTCGGCAATGCCGATGCACTCGATTACGTGATGCGGGGAGTTCCGGCCCTGCGACAATTTGCGGCACAATGCCGCCGTACCGGCGACGGCGCGATCCGCGTGATCGCCCACAACGACTAGGACGGGATGTAAGACCAATGGCTGACTATGACTTCGATGTTCTCGTGATCGGTGCCGGCCCCGGCGGCTATGTCGCGGCGATCCGCGCGGCGCAGCTCGGGCTGAAGACCGCGTGCGCCGAAGGGCGCGAGACGCTAGGCGGTACCTGCCTGAACGTCGGGTGCATTCCGTCCAAGGCGCTATTGCATGCGTCCGAACTGTATGAGGAGGCCACCGGCGGCCACCTCGCCAAGTTCGGCGTCGAGATTCAGGGCGCGACGCTGAACCTCGACCAGATGCACGCCGAAAAGGCCAAGGCGGTCGGCGAGCTGACCGGCGGCATCGAATATCTGTTCAAGAAGAACAAGGTCGAATGGCTGAAGGGCTATGCGTCGTTCGAGAACGACCATAGCGTGAAGATCGGCGATCGCACCGTCACCGCGCGCGACATCGTCATCGCCACCGGGTCGAGCGTTACCCCGCTGCCGGGCGTGGCGGTCGACAACGACGCGGCGATCATCGTCGATTCGACCGGTGCCCTCGCACTGCCCAAGGTGCCCGAGCATCTGGTCGTGATCGGCGGCGGCGTGATCGGGCTGGAGCTGGGCAGCGTATGGCGTCGCCTGGGGGCGAAGGTCACCGTGGTCGAATATGCCGACCAGATCCTGCCCGGCTTCGACGGCGAGGTCCGCAAGGAATCGGCCAAGCTGTTCAAGAAGCAGGGCTTCGACCTGAAGACCTCGACCAAGGTCACCGGCGCATCGGTCGACGGCGGCACCGCGACGCTGACGGTCGAACCTGCCGCCGGCGGCGAAGCGACGACGATCACCGCCGACGCCGTGCTCGTGTCGATCGGTCGTCGCGCCAACACGGAACATCTGGCGCTCGACAAGGCCGGCCTGTCGGTCAACCAGCGCGGGCAGGTCGATATCGACGACGAATTCCGCACCAAGGTCGACGGCATCTGGGCGATCGGCGACGTGGTCCACGGACCGATGCTGGCGCACAAGGCCGAGGACGAGGGCGTTGCGGTCGCCGAGTTCATCGCCGGCCAGACCGGCATCGTGAACCATGACGTCATCCCGTCGGTCGTCTATACCATGCCCGAAATCGCCGGCGTCGGCCTGACCGAGGAAGCCGCCAAGGAAAAGGGCGAGGTGAAGATCGGCAAGTTCCCGTTCGCCGCCAACAGCCGCGCCAAGACCAACCGCGACACCGACGGCTTCGTGAAGGTCATTGCGGACGCCAAGACCGACCGCGTCGTCGGCGTGTGGATCGTCTCGTCGCTGGCCGGCACGATGATCGCGCAGGCGGCACAGGCGATGGAATTCGGCGCGACCAGCGAAGACATCGCCTATACCTGCCACGCACACCCGACCCATGCCGAGGCGCTCAAGGAAGCGGCGATGGCGGTGCAGGGCAAGCCGATCCACATCTGAACCATCCTTCGTCGTTCCCGCGCAGGCGGGAACCCATTACCGCCGACGCCCGGTAGTATCCGCAGACGTCGGGTGTATGGATTCCCGCCTTCGCGGGAATGACGACGGAGGCAGCGGCCGGCGTATCCTCGATCCAACCGTTGTCGGGCGGGGCATGGTGACATGCCTCGCCCTTCGCGCATCAGCCGTTCCGGACATGCTTAGGCAATTGTAAAAGCTTCCCCCCTAGCCTGTCGTCTGAGAATCAATGGGGTGGCGAGCGTGAACGCATTCGGGCGGCGGAGCGGCATGGGCGGAGCGGGCGGCGGCAGGCCGTCCTTCGGGGTGGCGCGGCCGATGCAGGGATCGGGACCGGCGCGCGCCGCCGATATCGACATGGGCTCGCAATTTCCACCGCTGACCCAGATACCGCTGTCGGGCGACGATTTCGCACCGATGCCCGGCGAACAGGCAGGCAGCCTGCCACAGGGAGTGGGCGATGCGATGCAGCGGCTTGCCGACCGGCAGGCATTGTCGGGCGAGGCCGGCAACAGCCGCGTCGAGGGGTTCGAATCCTCGATCCACCGGATCAAGGAACAGGTGTTGCCGCGCCTGCTCGAACGCGTCGATCCCGAAGCCGCCGCGACGCTCAACAAGGACGAGCTGGCCGAGGAATTCCGGCCGATCGTCGGGGAGGTGTTGGCCGAATTGAAGCTGACGCTGAACCGGCGCGAGCAGTTCGCGCTGGAAAAGGTGCTGGTCGACGAGTTGCTCGGCCTTGGACCGCTTGAGGAATTGCTGGCGGACCCGGCGATCAGCGACATCATGGTCAACGGACCGGAACAGACGTTCGTCGAGCGCAAAGGCAAGCTGGAGCTGGCCAATATCGCGTTTCGCGACGAAGAGCATCTGTTCCAGATCGCGCAGCGCATCTGCAACTCGGTCGGGCGGCGCGTCGACCAGACGACGCCGCTGGCCGATGCGCGGCTGAAGGACGGCAGCCGCGTCAACGTGATCGTGCCGCCGCTGAGCCTGAAGGGCACCGCGATCTCGATCCGGAAATTCTCGGCGAAACCGATCACCATCGACATGATGTCGGGCTTCGGATCGATGAGCAAGGAAATGGCGACCACGCTGAAGGTCGCAGGCGCCAGCCGGTTCAACGTCGTGATCTCGGGCGGCACCGGATCGGGCAAGACCACCATGCTCAACGCCCTGTCGAAGATGATTGACCCCGGCGAGCGCGTGCTGACGATCGAGGATGCCGCCGAATTGCGGCTGCAACAGCCGCACTGGCTGCCGCTGGAGACCCGCCCGCCCAACCTCGAGGGGCAAGGCGAGATCACCATCCGCGATCTGGTGAAGAACGCGCTGCGTATGCGCCCGGACCGGATCATCCTCGGCGAAATCCGTGGCAGCGAGTGTTTCGACCTGCTCGCGGCGATGAACACCGGTCACGACGGATCGATGGCGACGCTCCACGCCAACTCCCCGCGCGAATGCCTCGCGCGGATGGAGAACATGGTGATGATGTCGGACATCAAGGTGCCGAAGGAAGCGATCAGCCGCCAGATCGCCGACTCGGTCGACCTGATCGTACAGGTCAAGCGCCTGCGCGACGGTTCGCGGCGCGTCACCAACATCACCGAGGTGATCGGGATGGAAGGGCCGGTGATCGTGACGCAGGAGCTGTTCAAGTTCGAGTATCTCGACGAAAGCGCCGACGGCAAGATCATCGGTGAATATCGATCGATGGGGATGCGCCCCTATACGCTCGACAAGGCGCGGCAATATGGCTTCGATCAGGCGCTGCTGGAGGCCTGCCTGTAGCACTTGCGCGACCGTCGCCCTACATCCGGGCGGTGTTGCTCCGCCTGATCCTCGCGCTGCTGCTGTGCGCGCCCGCCATCGCCCGTGCGCAGGGCACGCTGTCCGCCGATGCCGAGGCGCGCTGGGTGCCCTTCACTTTGACCACCGCCAACCATCTGCGGTTCGCGATGACCGTCGACGGCGTCGCGGCGCAGGCGCTGCTCGACACCGGGCTCAACCATTCGGCGGTCAGCCGCGACTTCGCCCGCCGTGCGAAGCTGACCATCGATCCGCAGGGCGCAGCGGCGGGCGTGGCGCTGGGCGGTTCGATCCGCGTCGACTGGGCGGCGACCAAGTCGGTCGCGTTCGGCGCACTCGACCGCAGCGGCGGACGGGTGGCGGTAATCGACCTGCCCAAACTGCTCGCCAGCGCCTCGGGCGATGCCGATGTACTGGTCGGTACCGACCTGATCTCTCCGCATGCGCTCGACATCGATTTCGCCAACCGCCGGTTCCGCCTGTTGCCGAGCGGACGGATGCCGTTCACCGGCACCCGCGTGCCGCTGTCGGTCCAGTCGGGCAGCGGCCTGTATCTGACGCAGGCGATGCTGGCGAAGACGCGCCTCCGCCCGCTGCTGATCGATACCGGCGATGGCGGCGCGCTCAGCATTGCGCGGAGTGCATGGCGCACGGCCGCGATCAGGGGCGCGCGGGTCACGTCGACGATCGCCTATGGCGCGGGCGGGGTGGTCGATGCCGGGCTGACCGTCACCGACGCGGTGTCGCTGGGCGGGCAGCCGACCGGGCCGATCGAAGTGCGGATCGAGGCGGATGGCGGCTTTGCCAAACAGGTTCGCGTCGTCGGGCGGGTCGGCACCGGGCTGTTGCTGCGCTACCGCGTGCTGCTCGATCCCGGCGCGGGGCAGATGCTGTTGTCACCGAACCCCGACGCCCCGCCCGCGCCGCTCAAATCGACCAGCGGCCTGCTGCTGGGGTACGACCGGGCGCGGCTGCGCGTGCTGCACGTCATGGCCGGCGGTCCGGCGGCGAAGGCGGGGTGGAAGGCCAACGACCTGATCTGTCAGGTCGATGGACAGGCCGTGGCGCTGACGGCCAATGGCGGCGTCGACGTCCGCTGGGGCACCGATGCACCGGGACGGGTCGTGCGGCTGACGATGTGCGACGGCGCGGTACGCACGCTGACGCTGGCGCGCTTTTATTGAGCGGTGGCAGCGGGGGTGAACAGCGTGCCTTGCCCGGCGTCCGCCGGCCGGATATCGCGCGCTATTTCAGGGCCATCGCGACGCTGAACACCGCCAGCAGCACCGCGATCAACTGAACCAGCGTCCATGGCATCCAGCCGACGCGATCGGGATCGCGGCGCAGGGTACGGCGACGTTCCGCCAGCACTGACACCGCAAAGAGCATCGCCGCCACGCCCGCGATCGTCCATAACAGCCTGTGTGCGTCGTCCACCCGTTCCTCCCGTCAGGAGTTTTCCCATGCGTCGAACCGCCCTGTTCCTGCCAGTCCTAAGTACCGCGCTGGTCGCGCTGACCCCCGCCCCGGCGCAGGCCCCGCGCGGCCCGCTGGCCGCCGCGGTCGCATCGCCGCTGCGCGATCCGGCGAATACGGCACGCGACCGCTATCGCCATCCGGCCGAGACGCTGGCGTTTTTCGGGGTGAAGCCGACCGACACGGTCGTCGAAATCTGGCCGGGCAATGGCTGGTACACCGAAATCCTGGCACCGATGCTGCGCGAAAAGGGCCGGTATGTTGCCGCCGGCCCCTTGCCGCGCACCGCCGAGATGGTGGCGAAACTGCAAGCGCGCGATGCGACCGCGTTCGGCAAGGTGCAGACGATGGCCTTCCCCGCCGATGCCGGACAGGCCGGCGTGGCGGACGGCGTCGCCGACAAGGTGTTGACGTTCCGCAACGTCCACAACTGGCGCTTCGGCGGGGCCGATCAGGCGCAGGCGGCGTTCGACGCGATGTTCCGGATGCTGAAGCCCGGCGGCGTGCTGGGCGTGGTCGAGCACCGCCTGCCCGAGCGACGCGACGCCGCCGCCGAAGAGAAATCGGGATATATGAAGGAAAGCTCGGTCATCGCCTTTGCAACGAAGGCCGGGTTCAGGCTGGCCGGCAAATCGAACGTGAACGCCAACCCGAGGGATACCGCCGACTGGCCGCAAGGCGTGTGGACGTTGCCGCCGACCTATCGATTGAAGGACGTCGACCGCGCCAGATATGCCGCGATCGGCGAAAGCGACCGAATGACGCTGCGCTTCGTCAAGCCGAAGTAACGTTCATGGGGTGAGGGCCGTATCGCCCTCCCCCCTGCCGTTCGGTCCGGTTCGAGCCGCGATCGGACGACGTACCGCGCGCGCACCGGGAACGGGGTTTCGCAGGGTAGCCGTTCTTGGCGGACGCTTCCCGACAAGTTCGAACCCGACTGCGCGGGCGGGGCACCGAACGGCACCCCCGCCCGCTCATCCCAGCTTGTCGACCTTGTCCTGCAAGCGGGCAAGTTCGGCGCGCAGGGCGGCCATTTCATCGACCTTGACCGGCGTTTCGGTCGTGTTGGTCGCGGGCGTGGTTGCGCCGGGGGTACCGGGCGCACCGGGAGTACCCGGCTTGAACGCATGCGCCGCCGCTTCGAACATGGCGAGGTTGCGCTTGGCGATTTCCGCGAAGGGCGAATGGGCGAAGGCACCCTCGACCGCGGTCTTGAACTGTTCCTGATTCCGGCGGAAGCTGTCCATCGACGCCTCCAGATACCCCGGCACCATCGCCTGCATCGAATCGCCGTACAAGGTGATGAGTTGACGCAGGAAGCTGACCGGCAACAGCGTCTGCCCCCGGCTCTCCTCCTCCATAATGATCTGCGTCAGCACGTTATGGGTGATGTCGTCGTCGGTCTTCGCATCGACGACCTTGAAATCGCGATGCTCGCGCGTCATCGCTGCCAGATGCTCGAGCGTGATGTAGGACGAAGTCTCGGTATTATAGAGCCGACGATTGGCGTATTTCTTGATGATGACGGGGCTGCCGTCGGCCGCTGCCTTCTTCATGCGAAATCCTTGCGCGAAAGATGTTCCTATGGCTACACCGGTTGATACCGCGCCGCAACACGGCCCACGGCCTTTACCGTTGTTTCTCTCGATGTTGCGCAGCGAAACCGCCGACGATCCCGGCCGTCGCGCCCGCGCGCTGACGGGTCTGCGCGCCTATCAGGACGCGCCGCGCCTGCCGCGCGCGCCGATGGCCGAACCGGTCGCGCGCGACGGACGGATCGGGTTGCGCGATTATGGCGGGACCGGCCGTCCGGTGGTGGTGATCCCGTCGCTCATCAATCCGCCGTTCGTCCTCGACCTGTCGCCCGAAAACTCGCTGCTGCGCTGGTTGGCCGGACAGGGGTTGCGGGTGTTGCTGGTCGATTGGGGGACGCCCGCGCCCGACGATCGCGCGATGGACCTTGGGCGTCATGCGCAGGCGGCGGCGCGGCTGTGCGCGACGCTGGACGAACCGCCGCTGCTGGTCGGCTATTGCCTTGGCGGGACGATCGCGCTCGCCACGGCGGGGTTCGTGCCGGTGGCGGGCATCGCCCTGATTGCCACGCCGTGGCGTTTTGCGGGGTTCGACGATGCGACCCGCGCCGGCATCGCCGACCAATGGACCATGGCGCAGCCGACCGCCGAGCGGATGGGCCTCGTCCCGATGGAGTTTCTCCAGGCGATGTTCTGGCAACTCGATCCGGGGCGCACGGTCGACAAATATGTCGCCTTCGCCGATCTCGACCCGGCATCGGCCAAGGCGCAGGCGTTCGTCGCGCTGGAGGATTGGGCCAATGCCGGCGCGCCGCTCCCCTATGCGGCGGGGCGCGAATTGTTCGACGACCTGTTCGATGCCGATCTGCCCGGCACCGGACGCTGGCGGGTCGCCGATCGCATCGCCGCCGCCGACCACCCCGTGCCGATGGTCGAATTCGTCGCGGCGGACGACCGCATCGTTCCCGCCGCCAGCGCGATCGGCCTGCCCGACCGGCGGATCGTGCCCGCGGGCCATGTCGGCATGATCGTCGGCTCGCGCGGACGAAGCGTCCTGTGGGAACCGCTTGCGCACTGGCTATGCGACGGTTCGCGCACTAGATAGCGCGGGAACCTTTAGGAGAAGGATTGCCCATGACCGACGTCGTCATCGTTGCCGCCAAGCGTACCCCCGTCGGGAGCTTCCTCGGCGCTTTTGCCGCGGTGCCGGCGCACGAACTGGGACGGCAGGCGATCGCCGCCGCGCTGGATCAGGCCGGTGTCGCGCCGGCGGACGTATCGGAAGTGATCCTCGGCCAGGTGCTGACCGCCGCACAGGGCCAGAACCCGGCCCGGCAGGCGTCGATGGCGGCAGGCGTGCCGAAGGAAGTGCCGGCATGGAGCCTGAACCAGGTTTGCGGGTCGGGCCTGCGCGCGGTGGCACTGGCGGCACAGGCGATCCAGACCGGCGACGCGACGATCGTCGTCGCGGGCGGACAGGAGAGCATGTCGCTGTCGGCACATGCGGTGCAACTGCGCGCCGGGACCAAGATGGGTGACGGCACGATGGTCGACACCATGATCAAGGACGGCCTGACCGACGTCTTCAACGGCTATCACATGGGCATCACCGCCGAAAACCTTGCCGAGCAATATCAGGTCACCCGCGCCGAGCAGGACGAATTCGCCGTCCGTTCGCAGAACCGCGCCGAAGCCGCGCGCAGCGAAGGCCGCTTCGTCGACGAGATCGCCCCGGTGACGATCAAGGGCCGCAAGGGCGACACGGTGGTCGATCAGGACGAATATATCCGCGCCGGCGCGACCATCGACGGCGTGTCGGGCCTGCGTCCGGCGTTCAAGAAGGACGGTTCGGTGACCGCCGCCAACGCATCGGGCTTGAACGACGGTGCCGCCGCGCTGGTCGTGATGTCGGCCGACGAAGCCGCCAAACGCGGCCTCGAACCGCTCGCCACGATCAAGAGCTGGGCCACCGCCGGCGTCGATCCGTCGATCATGGGCATCGGCCCCGTCCCCGCCTCGCGCCGGGCGCTGGAAAAGGCCGGCTGGAGCGTCGACGACCTCGACCTGGTCGAGGCCAACGAAGCCTTTGCCGCACAGGCGCTGGCGGTCGGCAAGGACATGGGCTGGACCGCCGACAAGGTGAACGTGAACGGCGGCGCGATCGCGATCGGCCATCCGATCGGCGCATCGGGTGCCCGCGTGCTGACCACGCTGCTCTACGAAATGAAGCGCCGCGACGCGAAGAAGGGGCTGGCAACGCTGTGCATCGGCGGCGGCATGGGCATTGCGATGTGCGTCGAGCGGTGAAAGTGAAGTAACAAACTGTTGCTGCGTAGTATCATTATAACATTTATCATGTGGAACGTTGTTTAATATCACTGCTGCGCAGTACTGTTTCATTCATGTGGCATTCATGCAACTGTCGCGTACCTGTATTATATCGGTGCGCAGCCGCCCCTTGCATGGTATCCGATAATACATTTTCCTGTCCCAGTCGGACCGGTTTCATCCGGTACACATAACGGGGCCAAAATCATGAAAATCTACCGCTGGTTCGGCGCGACGGCGCTTGCGTCGTACGCGCTTATCCCTACCGCTGTCATTGCGCAGACGGCCGAAGCCGGCCGTCAGGCCGCCGCTACCGAAGCTTGCGATCCGGGCGATGCCGCCTGCCTTGCAGAAGCGCGCGTCGAAGAGGCGAACAACAGCGTCGACACGATCATCGTCACCGGGTCGCGTATTCGCAATCCGAACCTGACCTCGCCGGAACCGATCACAACGTTCAGTAGCGCGCAGCTTCGTGAACGCAACTTCACCAACGTCGCCGACGCGCTGAACGAACTGCCCGGCGTGCGTGGCAGCGTCACGCCGCAGGGCGGTCAGGGTTTTGGTCAGGGCACTAACTTCATCAACATCTTCAGCCTCGGCTCGAATCGTACCCTGACGCTCTACAATGGCCGCCGCTTCGTCAGCTCGAACGTCGCGACGATCTTCACCAATGCAGCTGCCGGTACGCAGGTCGACACCAACATCATTCCGAGCATCCTGTCGACAGCATCGATACCCTGAGCATAGGCGGCGCGCCGATCTATGGTTCGGACGCGATCGCCGGCACGATCAACATCACGCTGCGGTCGCGGTATGAAGGCCTCGAACTCAGTGCCACCAGCGGAATTTCGGAACAGGGCGACAACCAGAATCTGAACTTTTCGGGCATCGCGGGACGCAGCTTCCTCGACGATCGCCTGAACATCACCGTCGCCGCGTCGCACGACGATCTCAAGGGCATGGTCTACAACGACCGTGATTTCCTCCGCCGCCGCATCGGCGGGGCCACCAACCCATCGGCGGCGCAGTCCGCCACGCTGCGTCCGGGCGGGATCGTGCCGGGGGACGACGGTCGCCTAAACCCGAATTACGGTTTCAACAACAGCCCGACCGATGGTAATCCCGGCACGGTGTTGATCCGCAACGTCAACATCCCGTTCCTCACGCCGGGTGGCCTGATCACGGGCACCAACCTCGCAACCGGCAACGCCCTCAATCCGGCGGTCCCGTTCGGCGTGGCAACGTCCAACGGCCTGCAGTTCGCATCGAACGGCAACCTCGTGCCCTTCAATCAAGGCATCGTTTTCCCCGGCACGTCGGGATCGGGCGGCGACGGTTTCCGGTTTTCGGACTATACGCAGATCACGTCCGACCTGCGTCGTACGACGCTGAACGGCTTCATCACGTTCAAGGCCACCGACGATGTCGAACTGTTCGCGGAAGGGACCTATTTCAAATCCCGCGCCGACGAGCTCACCCAGCAGCCAACGTTCAACTCGTCGCTGTTCGGCGGGTTAAGCGCTCCGGTGAGCTACAGCGTCAACAATCCGTTCCTGAACGATCAGGCGCGGGCGCAGCTGACCTCGCGTGGCGTCACCACCTTCCAACTTTCGCGCGCATCGGACGACCTTGCCGATTTGACTGGGTACAACGAAACGGACGTCGCCTATGGTGTGGCCGGCATCCGCAGCACGTTCCGCTTCGCCGGCGGCGATTTCGATGCCGAGGTCTATGGCTCGTACGGCCGGACGCGCAGTAGTGACTATGGTCAGGATCTGAACGCGCAACGATTTATCAACGCGACGAATGTCGCGCGCGACGCCTCCGGCAACATCGTCTGCGCCACAGCCGCGACTCGTACCGGCGGCAACGGCTTCGCAGCCCCCGGCGGCACGCCAATTGCCGATTCGGCCTGCGTTCCGCTGAACCTGTTCGGTCGCGGTGCGGCATCGCAGGCGGCCCGGGCCTATGTCATCGAACAGTTCGTGACGCGCAGCCGTCAGGAACAGACGGTGTTCAACTCCAGCTTGTCGGGTACGACCGGCGACATCTATGGATCGGGCGGTATAGGCCTGAACGTCGGCTACGAATATCGTCGCGAAGCGGCGAGCTTCACGCCATCGGATTTCCAGCAGCAGGGCCGCGGCCGGTCGGTGCCGATCACCGCGCTGTCTGGCGCGTACGAGCTGAACGACATTTTCGGCGAAGTCGTCCTTCCGCTCGTCTCGCCACAGCTGGAATGGTCGTTCCTGCATCAGGTGCAGTTGACCGGACGTGGGCGATATTCGCACAACTCGATCAACGGTGGCTTCTTTGCCTATACCGGCGGTGCCAACGTCGCGCCGATTGAGGACGTCATGTTCCGCGGCACCTATACGCGGTCGTTCCGTTCGCCGGGTATCACCGAACTGTTCCTCCCGCAGGTCAACACTTTCTCGACCGTCCCAGATCTGTGCCAGCCGGCGAGCCGTAACAGCGGTCCTGCACCTGCGGTCCGTGCCGCAAATTGCGCGGCGTTCATCGCGGCATTCCCCGGCACCGACTTCAACACGCCGGACCCGGCGTCGCTGGCGACTGTTTTCGCTCGGTCGGGTGGCAATCCCAACCTCGAGAACGAAGAAGCCCGCAGTTTCAGCTACGGCGTCGTCCTCCAGCCGCGGTTCCTGCCCCGCTTCTCGGTCACGGCCGACTATATTAACATCTCGCTCCGTGGGCCGATCGCCAACCTGTCTGTCGCGCAAATCGTATCGGGCTGCTTCGACAACCCGTCGTTCAACGCTAGCGACGTGTTGAATGCCAACGGCTTCTGCTCGCAGGTTCTGCGCGATCCGACCACCGGGCGTGTAGTCAATAATCCGTCGACGCCGGCCGTCACCAGCGGGTTCGTGAACGGACAGCGTCTGGAAGTCAGCGGCATCCAAGGGACGCTGAACTATTCCTTGCCCATGTCCGGCGTCGGCATGAATGGGACGCTGAGCTTCGGCACCGACCTTACCTATGTCGATCGCCGTCTGAACGACATCACCGGCGTCGGTGCGGCCAATTCGCAGGGCGTCATCGGCGACCCGCAACTAGCCGGGCAGCTGCGCATCCGCTATGTCGAGCGGAACTTCGGTCTGAACACCACGGTCAACTTTGTCGGCCAGCAGTTGTTCAACCGCCTGAACCGCGCACAGGGCGTTGCCGGCAGCGGAACCGACGCCCGAGAACTGGACAAGCTTGACGCCTATGCGGTCGTCAACCTGGGCGTGTTCTTCGATCCAGCGGACAATTTCCGTTTCACGGTCGCGGTCAACAACCTGTTCAATCGTCAGGGTCAGGAATATTATGGCGAGCTACATCCCAGTTCGTACAACGACCTGATTGGCCGCCGCTTCAACGCGAGCGTCCGCGCCAACTTCTGATCCTCGGAAACGGGTTTCCGAAAATGAGGTCGCCTCCCTGTGAGGCGGCCCTTTTGTTGTTGCGCCGTCAACGTGACAAAGACCGCCTCGATCGTCACAGCTGTACAACCGCTGATATGAGAAGACCGGACATGACCACCGACCGATTGTTGCCTAGTCAGGAAATCGTAATGATGGGCCAGTCCGCCCGCACCGCTGCGCAGACGCTCGCCATCACGCCGACCACGCTCAAGGCCGCCGCGCTTCGTCACGCTGCCGCCGCGATCCGCGCGGACGGCCCCGCGATCCTCGCCGCCAATGCGCAGGACATTGCCGCGGCCGAAGCGAACGGCCTGTCGGGGGCGATGCTCGACCGGTTGCGACTCGACGCCGCCCGGCTCGAAGCTACCGCCGCCGGGGTCGAGGCGGTGGCCGGACTGCCCGATCCGGTCGGCGACGTCATCGACCGCGCCGAACGTCCCAACGGCCTCGTCCTCACCCGCGTGCGCGTGCCCATCGGCGTGATCGGGATCATCTACGAAAGCCGCCCCAACGTGACCGCCGATGCCGGGGCACTGGCGGTGATGGCGGGCAATGCGGCGATCCTGCGCGGCGGTAGCGAGGCGATCCATAGCAACCGCGCGATCCATGCGGCGATGGTCCGCGGGCTGGCGGCCGGCGGGTTGCCCGAAGGGGCGGTGCAACTGATCCAGACGACCGACCGGGCGGCGGTCGGGGCGATGCTGGCCGCCGAGGGGTTGATCGACCTCATCATCCCGCGCGGGGGCAAGAGCCTTGTCGCGCGGGTGCAGGCAGAGGCGCGGGTACCGGTGCTGGCGCATCTCGACGGGCTGAACCACAGCTATGTCGATCGCGCCGCCGATCCGGCGATGGCGCGGGACATCGTCGTCAATGCCAAGCTGCGTCGCACCGGCGTGTGCGGCGCGACCGAAACCCTGCTGATCGACCGGGGCTTTGCCGATCCGCTGCCGATCCTGACCGGGTTGCTCGACGCCGGCTGCGAATTGCGCGGCGATGCGGAGGTGCGGGCGCTGCACCCGGCGATCCTTGAGGCGAACGACGACGACTGGGACACCGAATATCTCGACGCGATCCTGTCGGTGAAGCTGGTCGACGGCGTCGACGCGGCGATCGCGCATATCGCGGCGCATGGATCGCATCATACCGACGCAATCATCACCGCCGACGAACCGACTGCCGACCATTTCCTCGCGCGGGTCGATTCGGCGATCGTGATGTGGAACGCCTCCACCCAGTTCGCCGATGGCGGCGAATTCGGGCTGGGCGCGGAGATCGGCATCGCTACCGGGCGGCTGCACGCACGTGGCCCGGTCGCGCTGGAGGGGCTGACCACCTACAAGTGGATCGTGCGCGGGACCGGTCAGACCCGGCCTTGATGACGGGGCTGGCGCGGCATAGGTTGCGGTGATGGAAATGCGACCGATCACCACCGCGATCGACGCGGCGACCGACGATGCGATCAGCCGCGTTGCGGCGGCGCGCGGTATTACCCGTGACGAGTTCGCCGCCGACGCGCTGCGCCGCGCGGTGCGTGCCGATGAGGAATTGGCGGCCTTCGTTCAAGTCGGGATCGATGCCGCCGATCGAGGCGAGTTGATTCCGCACGAGGTCGTGTTTGCCGAATTGAAGGAACGACGAAGGCGGCTCCGCGGCGGATGATCGGTATCGAGTGGTCGGCACCGGCCCGCGTTGATCTCGAAGCGATCGACGACAAGTTTCTGGCAATCGACACGGCGCTCGCCGATCGTATGATTGATAGGATCGAGCAGGCGGGCAAGTTCCTCCGCGAACATCCGGGTGCAGGGCCGGAGATTCTTTCGGGCACGGTTCGCAAATGGCGGGTCCGGGGGACGCCGTACCTCCTGTTCTACCGCATGCTACCCGACCGCGTCGAAATCCTGCGCATCCGGCATGATCGGGAGGATTGGGACGCATGAGCCGCATCGGCCTGCTCGGCGGATCGTTCAATCCCGCGCACAACGGCCATCGCCGGGTGTCGCTTGCCGCCAAACGCGCCCTGGCGCTGGATGAGGTGTGGTGGCTGGTATCGCCCGGCAACCCGTTGAAACCGGCCGCAGGCATGGCCCCGCTCGCCGCGCGGCTGGCGTCGGCGAGGCGGGTGGCACGCCATGCACCGATCCGGCCGACCGCGATCGAACGCCGGCTCGGCACGCGCTATACCGTCGATAGCTTACGCAAACTGGTGCGGCTATACCCGCAGCATCGCTTCATCTGGCTGATGGGGGCGGACAATCTGGCGGAGTTTCATCGTTGGCGCGACTGGCGCGGAATTGCGCGGACTGTGGCGATTGCGGTCGTCGCGCGTCCGGGCTATGACGGGCGCGCCCTCGCTAGTCCTGCGATGGGCTGGTTGCGGCGCCATGCGCGGCCCGCAGGCCAGGCGAGACGATGGACGATGTGGAGTTTGCCGGCGCTGGTCCGTTTACGCTTCCGCCCCGATCCGACTTCGGCGACCGCGATCCGCGCCGCCGATCCCGCTTGGCACCGTCGGGCAATTCCGCCCGTCCGGTCCGGTGCACAGGCCCCTGAAAGCTGACCCCCTTGCCGACTTCTTCCGACCCGACCGATGCCATGCGCGAGACCGAAGCGCTGCACCGCCTGGTGCTCGCCAGCCTCGACGACGACCAGGCGGTCGAGACGGTGTCGATCCCGCTCGCCGGCAAGTCGAGCATCGCCGATTACATGGTCATCGCCAGCGGCCGGTCCAGCCGGCAGGTGGCATCGATGGCGACCAAGCTCGCCGAACGGGTCAAGGCCGAGTTCGGTCGCCCGTCGCGCATCGAAGGGCTGCCGACCGCCGACTGGGTGCTGATCGACACCGGCGACGTGATCGTCCACCTGTTCCGCCCCGAAGTCCGCACCTTCTACAATCTGGAGCGGATGTGGGCGTTCGGCGACACGCTGAACCCGACCGCGCACGCATAACGCCGGCCGCCCGTGCTGCTGCATATCGTCGCGCGCGGGCGGATCGGGCGTGGTCCCGAAGCCGAGCTGATCGACCGCTATCTCAAGCGGGTCGGCTGGCCGACCCGGATCACCGAACTGCCCGATACCGGCGGCAAGATCCCGCCGGTCGATCCGGGCACGCGCATCGTGATGCTGGATGAGAAGGGCCGCGACCTGCCGTCGCTGGCGTTCGCGACGCAGCTTGGCCGCTGGCGCGACGATGGCGTGCGCGAAACCCGGTTCCTGCTGGGTGCCGCCGATGGCTTCGACGATGCGCAGCGGGCGCAGGCCGACCTGTTGCTGGCGTTCGGCCGGGCGACATGGCCGCATCTGATGGCCCGCGCGATGCTGGCCGAACAATTGTGGCGCGCGACCAGCATCCTCGCCGGCCACCCTTATCACCGCGAGGGATGAGGCGCGCCGTCGCCCTGATCGCCGGGCTGGCCGCGCTGGCGGGTGCGGCGGCGTGGGCGCAGGACGACCCGATCGCCACCGGGCGCGCGCGGCTGGAAAGCGCGCGCCGGGCGGCGGCGGCGGCCAGTGTCCGATCACAACAGCTCGACCGCGCCGCCCGCGCCGCCAGCGCCGGGGCCGAACGCAGTCGTGCCGCTCAGGCCGCGCTCGCCGCACGCATCACCGCTGCCGAAGCCGGCCGCCGGGCGGCGCAGGCGCGCGTCGCCCTGATCGGGGAGCTGCTCGCCCGGCGGCGTGGCGAACTGGCGGCCCGGCAGGCTCCGGTCGCGCGGCTGGTCGGCGCGTTGCAGTCGCTGGCCAGCCGTCCCGCATGGCTGGCCGTCGCGCAGCCGGGGTCGACCGACGATCTGGTCCATGTCCGCGCGGTGCTCGGCACCGTGGTGCCCGCGATGCAGCAGCGTACCGCCGCGGTCCGCACCGCCATCGCCGATGCCGGGCGGCTGCGGTCGCAGGCCGGCACGGCGCTGACCGCGCTGGCGGCGAGCAACGCGCGACTGGAGAGCGAACGACTGGCGCTGGTTCAGGCGGAGGCGGCACAGCGGCTGCGTTCGCGGGCGCTGGCGCGCGGGGCGCTGGTCGAATCGGACCGGGCGATCGCGCTGGGCGAACAGGCGCGCGACATCGTCGATTCGCTGGAGGAACTGGGCGAGGTCAGCGATACCCGCGCCGCGCTGGCGGCGTTGCCGGGACCGCTGCCGCGCCCCGAAACCGGCGCTTCGCCCCTGCCCCCGCCCGCCTATCGCCTGCCGGTCGCAGGGATCGTCGCCGCCGGGTTCGGCGAAATCAGCGATAGCGGGGTGCGCGCGCGCGGCGTCACGCTGACGGTTCCACCGGGGGCTGTCGTCGTCGCGCCGGCGGCCGGCACCATCGCGTTCAGCAAGCGGTTTCGTGGCTATCGCCGGGTCGTCATCCTCGACCATGGCGGCGGCTGGACGACGGCGATCACCGGCTTGGCCGCCAGTGCCGGTCCGGTCGGCGCGCATGTCCGCGCGGGAACGGTGATCGGGCGGGCACCGGGCGGGGAGTCGCGGGTGACCGTCGAACTGCGCCGCCACGGCGTCCCCGTCGATCTGGCCGCGATGCTGTAGCGAGGAAGGCTGTTCGAAAACGCGCGGTTGCGCGTTTAGCGGTGCCGGCCCGCTCCGCGCGTTTCCAGACACACTCTCCGGCAACGGCGGAAAACCGCTTGCATCCGCCCCCGCGTCGTCCATCTCCGGTTCAGGCCATCGCCGCTTTGATCGCCGGACGATTTCCAGCTAGTGTGGCTTCCGTACCGCAGTCGAAAGCATCAAGCGTATATGCGTATGTCCCGTCCGTTTCTTCAGGCTACCGCGATCGTCGGCGCGCTGGCGCTGGTCCCCGTCGCGACCGGCGCGATGGCGCAGGCCGATGCCGGCAGCTTTCGCGAACTCGATAACTTCATGGACGTCTATAACCGGGTGAAGGCGAGCTACGTCGACAAGGTCGACGACAAGACGCTGATGGAAGGGGCGATGCGCGGCATGCTGGCCGCGCTCGACCCGCATTCCAGCTACCTCGACGCCAAGGATTTCGAGAATCTCCGCATCGCCACGAGCGGCAATTATTCGGGCCTCGGCCTGTCGGTCACGATGGAGGACGGCGCGGTCAAGGTCATCACCCCGACCGAGGATACGCCGGCGGCACGCGCGGGCATCAAGTCGGGCGACTATATCACCCATGTCGACGGCAAGCTGATCGTCGGCGGCACGCTGGACGAAGCGGTCGCGCAGATGCGCGGGCCGACGGGGTCGAAGGTATCGCTGACCATCGTCCGCCCCGGCCGCGACAAGCCGATCGAACTGACGCTGGTGCGCAGCACGATCGTGCAGAAGCCGGTGAAGTGGGAAGTGAAGGACGGCATCGGCGTCATCAACATCAACACCTTCAGCGAGACGACCGGGGCCGATACCCGCGCCGCGATCGCCGGGATCGACAAGGCGCTGGGCCACAAGCCGAAGGGCTATGTCATCGACCTGCGCGACAATGGCGGCGGGCTGCTGACGCAGGCGATCGAGGTGTCCGACACCTTCCTGGCGCGCGGTGAGATCGTGTCGCAGCGCGGCCGCGACAAGGCGGATACCGAACGCTATTTCGCCGAGGAAATGGTGCCGGGCGATCTGGCGCAGGGGCTGCCGATCATCGTGCTGACCAATCCGGGGACGGCATCGGCATCGGAAATCGTCGCCGGCGCGTTGCAGGACCATCACCGTGCGATCGTAATGGGCGAGCGCAGCTTCGGCAAGGGATCGGTCCAGTCGATCTTCGACCTGTCGAAGAACACCGCGCTGCGCCTGACCACCGCCCGCTATCATACGCCATCGGGCCGGTCGGTCCAGGAAGGCGGCATCGACCCCGACCTGAAGGTACCGCAGATTTCGGACCCCGATTACAAGAGCCGTCCGGTGTACCGCGAGGCCGATCTGCGCCGGCATCTGGTCAACGAAGCCGGCATCGACGACAAGACGCTGACCGAGGATACGAAGGACGATCCGCGCTTCGCCGAAACCGCCGAATCGCTGAAGAAGCGCGGCGTCGACGATTTCCAGCTCTATTACGCGTTGCAGACGATGGGCCGGGTCGGGCCGACGACGCGGATGGCCGCCGCCGCGCCCAAGCCCGGCAAGCGCTGAACCGATGCGCGCCAACGACCTGCCGCTCGCGCGCTGGATCGCGCTGCTGCTGCCGCTCATGCTGATCGCGGGGGCGCTCGGCTCGCAATATCTGGGCGGGCTGTACCCGTGCGAGATGTGCCATTGGCAACGCTGGCCGCATTATGCGGCGATCGTGCTCGCGGCGCTGTCGTTCTTCGCGCCGCGTACCTCGGCGAAACGGCTGCTGGTGATCCTTGCGGCGCTCGGCATATTGACCAGCGGGCTGATCGGGGTGTTCCACGCCGGCGTCGAATATCATTGGTGGCAGGGGGTCACCGCCTGCGCGAACACGCTGCATGCGACCGGCGGCGATTTGCTGGCGGCGATCGTCCGGCAACCGGTGGTACGCTGCGACGTGCCGCAATGGTCGGTGCTCGGCATCTCGCTGGCCGGATTCAACGCGATCTTTTCGATCACCGGTGCGTTGGTGGTGCTGATGCTGGCGACACGGAGGCGGACATGAGCAAGTGGCGACCCGGCGATCCCCGGCCGGGCGGGGTCCGATCGATGATCCGCGTTGATCAGGCGGGTGAATATGGCGCGACGCGCATCTATGCCGGACAGCTGGCGGTGATGGGCGACCGCAGCCCGATGTCGGCGGCGATCCAGGGCATGGCGTTGCAGGAGGCGGAACACCGCGCCTATTTCGACGCGCTGATCGCCGAACGCGGCGTGCGGCCGACGATCATCCAGCCGATCTGGGACGTCGCCGGCTTCGCATTGGGTGCGGCGACGGCGGCGCTCGGGCCGGAGGCGGCAATGGCGTGTACCGCCGCCGTCGAGACCGAGATCGACAAGCATTATGAGGATCAGCTCACCGAACTGGGCGACGACGATCCCGAACTCGGGGCCGCGATCCGCAAATTCCAGGCCGAGGAACTGGAGCATAAGGAAGCGGCGCTGGCGCATGGTGCCGAACGCGCGCCCGCCTATCCGCTGCTGTCGGCGACGATCCGCGCGGGCTGCCGCATCGCCATCGAAGTTTCGAAACGCATTTGATCGTCGGCGCGTTACCCCGACAGGAGGATTTTGTGATGACCCGCATGTTTCTGGCCGGTGCCGCCGTGATCGTCGCCTTTGCCATGCCGGCGGTGCCTGCCGACGCGCAGGTCCGCAACGGTACGATGGTCATCTATGGCAACGACAAGTGCCCGACCAACGCCGATGGCGAGGAAATCGTGGTCTGCGTCCGCCGTGGCGAGCAGGAACGGTTCCGTATTCCCAAGGAATTGCGCGACGTCGAACCGACCCGCGACGGCGAAAGCTGGGCGACGCGCGTTGGCGACAATCTGAACGCGGGTGCAAGCGGGATCGGCAGCTGCTCGACCGCCGGCGTCGGCGGGCAGACGGGATGCTTCGTCCAGCGCGCCAATGCCGCACGGGCGGAACGTCGCGCCCGGCGCGATGCCGAGGCGAACGTCCCGCTGCCGTGAAGGCGGTTCGCTGACCGGTAGCTAGGGGATGATGACTTAACATCGAACCGCTCGTCCTGAGTAGCCACTGAGCTTGTCGAAGCGACGTATCGAAGGACTGCCAAAGATGCTTTGATACGGGCCTTCGAAAAGCTCAGTCCCTACTCGGCACAAACGGGTGGACTTGATGTCGTCGTGATCTAGCCTGCGGCGTTACCGGGGATGCGGACACTGCGCATGTAACCCGACATTGGACGTACCCCCGCGCAGGCGGGACTGTTTACACGAGGTGCGTTTTGGATTCTTCGGTGTTCCTTTGATTTGGGACGGGGAGGATAGGATGCGTTGTCCAGCGTGCGAGGGGACCGACCTTATCAAGCGGGGCCGCAAGTCGGGGCATCAGCGCTATGTGTGCCGGGCGTGCGGTCGATACTGCACCGACAGCCAGCCCAGGTTCAGTGCCGAGACGAAAGCTTTGGCGATCGAGATGTACATGAACGGCATGGGCATCCGGGCGATCGGCCGNCGATACTGCACCGACAGCCAGCCCAGGTTCAGTGCCGAGACGAAAGCTTTGGCGATCGAGATGTACATGAACGGCATGGGCATCCGGGCGATCGGCCGGGTGCTGGGTGCATCGCCGGCGGGGGTCCTCAAATGGATCCGCAAGGAGCATGCGACGCTRCAGGTCAAACTTGCGCAAGCCGCTCCGGTCGACACCGGGGAGGCYGACGTCATCGAGATGGACGAGATCTAYACCTACGTCCAAAAAAACGGCAGCGAGCGGTGATCTGGACGGCGTACAGCCGCCGGCATCGACGCGTCGCGTCACGAGCGCGACCGCCATCTACGCCCTGGCCAAGGCCGCTGTCGGCCAGATCAGCGCCATCTTCACCGACGCCAACTCCTGCTACCACCTCGCCTTTGCRCGRATCGGCGCGCCCGAACCCCACCAGCAGACCAAGGCGCAGACGCATCTGATCGAATCGTCCAACGCCTCGTTTCGCGACATGCTGGCCCGCTTCAACCGCCGAACCAGGCGCGCTTCCAAGACCCAACAGATGCTCGAAATCACCCCCGACATCCTCCTCGCCAGAGAACGTCTACAGAGTCCGACGTGAACACTCCCGCCTGCGCGGGGGTACGGCAGGGGGTCAGGATCGGTACTTTCGCAGCGGTCTCGATCAAGTCCGGAGTGACGGCAACTACCGCCCATCTCACCGCGTGAACCGGTCGACCACCTCGGCAGGCACGCGCAGCAGTCGCCCGCTCCGACGGTCGAGCAGTGCCCAGGTCGTGCGGGCCTCGACCTTTACCCGCCCATCCGCGCCGGTGAATTGCATCAGCCGGTCGAACCTCGCCCCCTTCGGCGCATCGGCGACCCAGGTTTCGGCCGTCACCGTCTCGCCCGCGAGGACGCTGCCGCGATAGTCGATTTCGTGGCGGGTGATGACCCAGACATAGGCGGCATGCTGTTCGGGCGTGGCCAACGCGTGCCAGTGCGCAACCGCCACGTCCTGAATCCAGCGGACCCAGACGGCGTTGTTGACATGGCCCAGCTCATCGATGTCGTCGGGACCGGCGGTGATCTGTCGGGTGTAGCGGGGCGCACTCATGGTGCCGGACGCGGCTTCAGGCCACTGGTCTGGATACGCCATGCCCGTTGTTCGGCGGTCGCGCCGTCGATATCGCCGGTCCGGTGCAGCGTGATCGGTCCGGCGAGCGATACCGGCGTGCCGTCCTTCAGCCGTCCGGTCACCCGGACCGGTATGTCGATATAGCGTTGCCCGGCCCCGGCATCGATCCGGCCGGGCGTTCCGATCGTCGCGCGATACTCAGCATATTTGGCGAAGGAATCGGCAAACGCCTTCGCCGTCATGCCGGCTGCCTCGCCACGCCCGTTCCACAGGCGGTAGGCGTCGTCATATCGCCCGCTGCCGATTGCCGCGAAATACTGGTTCAGCACCGCCACCGCTTCCTGTGGACCCGCTTCGGTCGCGACGGGATCGGGTGTGGCGACCGAGCGGACTTCGTTGGCCGGGGGCGGGGCCGATACGCCGGGAATGCCGTCGCCGGGGGGCAATGTGGTCGACGGCGTCACCGGTGTCGGCGCACCGGCAACGGGCGTCGGTTCGGCGGCACCGACGGCGGCGTCGTTCGCCGCCGCCATCTCGTTACCCGCCTCGCCGCCGCCGCACGCCGACAGCAGCACCGCCAGCCCGACGACCGCCGCTATCCTCACGGTTCGATCGCGTCCCGATCGGCATCGGCAAGGTCGCTATCCTCGGGCAGATTGTCCTCGTCGAAATCTTCCTGCAACTCGTCCTCGGCCTGATCGCCCTGACCGGTGATCGTTACCGTCTCGTCCTCTTCGGCGAGTTCGTCGTCGACCATGTCGAGTTCGTCCTCGTCCTCGTCGTCGGACAGGCCGAGATCGGGTTCGAGGTCGGTCAGGATCGTGCCGTCGCTGGGTCCGTCGCGGGTCGCTTCGAGGATTTCGGCGCGCTGGCTTTCGTCATAGCCGTCCTCGTCATAGCCGTCGTCGCCCGACCCCTGACCATTTACCTGATGACCACCCATCGCGTGACTCCTGCTGGTTAGGACGGGGAAACCCGCCGGATCGCGCCCCGGTTCCTATCCCCGGCGGAACAGGCGGCCATGTTCGGTACGAAACACGACGAGCAGCGCGAGAATGCCGAGGAACAGGAACCCGCCATACAGCGGCACGGTGGTGCCGTCGAAGGCCTGACCGATCAGCGCGCCCAGCACCGCACCGCCCAGCATCGACACGAATCCCTGCAACGACGAGGCGGTGCCGGCGATCGATCCCATATTCTCCATCGCCATCGCCGAGAAATTGGAGGAAGCAAGACCGAAACAGGCCATCATGATCGCCTGCAGGATGATGAAGCTGGTCAGCGATTCGAGACCGGCGAGCGTGATCGCCAGATGGACCGCCGCGACCGCGACCAGCCCCAGCAAGGCGGCGTGCGAGATCAGCCGCGTGCCGAAACGCATCACGATCCGCGAATTGAAGAACGACCCCGCCGCCATCGTGCCCGCGACGCAGGCGAACACGACGGTGAGCAGCCTGGGCTTGCCGAACGTCACTTCCATGATCTGCTGGATCGATCCGACGAAGCCGAACAGCCCGCCCGACAGCAGCGCCGCCGCGACCGTATAGCCGACCGCATATCGATCGCGCAGCACGATGCGATAGCCGGCGATGATCCGGCCGGGGTCGAGCGGCGCACGGTCCGATTCGGCCAGCGTTTCTGGCATCCTCAGCACGAACCACGCGAACACAGCGGCGGTGACGATCGCGATCCCGCCGAAGATCCAGCGCCACGATGCGAAGGCGAGCACGAACTGGCCGAAGGTCGGGGCCAGCACCGGGGCGGCCATGAAGAAGATGAAGGCGAGGCTCATGACCCGCGCCATCGCCCGGCCCGAATAACAGTCGCGTACCAGTGCCACCGTCACGACGCGTCCGCCCGCCACCGCCGCGCCCGATGCGAATCGCGCGATCAGCAGCAGCAGGAAACTGCCCGATACCGCTGCGACCAGATTGGTGATCGTACTGGCGATCAGTGCAAAGATCAGCACCGGCCGCCGGCCATAGCGATCGGCCAGCGGACCATAGGCCAGCTGCGCGATCGAGAAGCCGAGCAGGAACGAGGTGACGACGAACTGCCGCGTATTGGGTTCGGCGACGCCCAGCGCATCGCCGATCGCGGGCAGCGCGGGCAGCATCGAATCGATGCCGAGCGCGGTCAGCGCCATCAGCGCCGCGATCAGCGTCACGAACTCGCCGAACGGCAGCGGCGAACGGTCCGCCGATCCTTCGGGGCCGGTGGCGGCGTCGGTCAGCGCGGCGGAGGTGTCGGGCGACAGGGGATCGGTTCTTTGTTGCATCGCGTCATCCCCCATGCCGGAACTCGGGCGCTGCGTCACGCAAAGGATGACCCTGTTCGTGGGCGGGCCGGGCGTCTATCTTCATGGCTTCGTTCCGGTATCTTTCAGGATTTGAGACCCATGGCCGACACGCCGCTTTCGCAGGTTCCGTTGATTTCGATGGCGCAGGCGGATCGGGACCCCGATGGCTTTGCCCGCGATTTCGGCGGCTCGTTCCAACGCTTCGGGTTCGCGATGGTATCCGACCATGGCGTCGATCAGGACGTCATCGACCGTGCGTGGGCGATGACCAGGGCGTTCTTCGACCTGCCCGAGGGCGAAAAGCGCGGCTATTTCGTCGACGGCGGCGGCGGCGCGCGTGGTTATACCCCGTTCAAGACCGAGATCGCCAAGGGCGCAACCCATGTCGATCTGAAGGAATTCTGGCACGTCGGCCGCGAACTCGTGGCCGGCCACCGCTATGGCGACGTCATGCCCGCCAATGTCTGGCCCGACCGGCCGGAGGGGTTTCGCGAGGCGTTCCTCGACCTGTTCGCCGCGCTGGATGCGGCGGGCGACCGGTTGCTGTCGGCGATCGCGCGCTATCTCGGGCTGGAGCCGAACTGGTTCGACCCTGCGGTGAAGGACGGCAATTCGGTGTTGCGCCTGCTGCACTATCCGCCGGTCGCGGCCGATGCGCCCGAAGTGCGCGCCGGCGCGCATGAGGACATCAACCTCATCACCCTGTTGCTGGGGGCCGAGGAAGCGGGGCTCGAACTGCTCGACCGCGACGGACGCTGGCTGCCGGTCGCGCCGCCGCCGGGTGCAATGGTCGTCAATGTCGGCGACATGCTGCAACGGCTGACCAACCACGTGCTGCCGTCGACCACTCACCGCGTCGTCAATCCGGCCCCCGAACGGCGCGGCCATTCGCGCTACTCGATGCCGTTCTTCCTGCACCCCGCGCCCGATTTCCTGATCGAGACGCTGCCGGCCTGTGTCTCGGACGAACGCCCCAATCGCTACGAAACGCCGATCACTGCGCACGACTATCTCTATCAGCGGCTGGTCGAGATTGGGCTTATCAAGGCATGACCCGCAGCCAAGCCCTTTCCCTCCGTCGCGGTGGCGACTAGAGACACGAAACCGGCCGGGGCGACGCTCCGGCCGCAATTTTATGTCGTAACGAACCGAGGATATCATGACTGAACCGCTCCGCGTCGCCATCGCCGGCCTTGGAACCGTGGGTGCGGGCGTGATTCGGTTGATCGAGACCAACGGCGCGCTGATCGCCCGCCGCGCCGGTCGCCCGATCGAAGTCGTCGCGGTATCGGCGCGCGACCGCAGTCGGGATCGCGGCGTAGACCTGTCGCGCTACCAGTGGGTCGACGACACCGCGGCGCTGGTGCAGGCGGGCGATGCCGATGTCGTGGTCGAACTGATCGGCGGATCGGATGGCCCGGCGCTGACGCTGGCGCGCGGCGCACTGGCGGCGGGCAAGAGCTTCGTTACCGCCAACAAGGCGATGATCGCGCATCATGGCCTCGAACTGGCGAAGGCCGCCGAAGGCAAGGGCGTCGCGTTGAAGTTCGAGGCGGCGGTCGCGGGCGGCGTGCCGGTCGTCAAGGGCCTGCGCGAAGGCGCGGCGGCCAACGAGATTTCGCAGGTCTTCGGCATCCTGAACGGCACCTGCAATTTCATCCTGTCGAAGATGGAGGCCGAGGGGCGCGATTTCGCCGAAGTGCTGGCCGAGGCGCAGGCGCTGGGCTTTGCCGAAGCCGATCCGAGCTTCGACATCGACGGCGTCGATGCCGCGCACAAGCTGTCGATCCTCGCCAGCCTCGCGTTCAACACCCAGCCGGCGTTCGATGCGGTGGCGGTCACCGGCATCCGCCACGTGCTGGCCGCCGATATCGCCGAAGCGGCGGCGCTCGGCTACCGCATCCGGCTGGTCGGGGTGGGGGAAGCGGGGCCGCGTGGACTGTTCCAGCGGGTCCATCCCCACCTCGTGCCGCTCGACCATCCGCTGGCGCATGTCACCGGATCGCTGAACGCCGTGGTCGCCGAGGGTAATTTCGTCGGCCGCCTGTTCTTTCAGGGGCGCGGTGCCGGCGATGGGCCGACCGCCAGCGCGGTGGTCGCCGACCTGATCGACATCGCCCGTGGCGAATTCGGCCCACCCTATGCGATGCCGGTCGCCGACCTGACCCCGGCGGCCCCCGAACCGACCGGCGACCGCCGCGGCCGCGCCTATCTGCGGTTGCAGGTCACCGACAAGGTCGGCGTCCTCGCCGAAATCGCCGCGGCGATGCGCGATGCCGGCGTGTCGATCGAAAGCCTGATCCAGCGCGGCGCGAATGCCGATGGCAGCGTGCTGGTGGCGATCGTCACGCATGAAGGACCCGAGCGCAGCGTCGCGCAGGCGCTGGAAAAGCTGGAAAGCTCGACCAGCGTGCTTGGCCGACCGATGTGGATGCACGTGCTGGGTGCGTGAGTATCGGGAAGTAGCATTCTGCCGCGATCGTCGCGGTAGCGGACTGCCGCTTAAATGTGGCGACCGGCGTATGTCCGTAGGGTCACCGACGCAAGCGGAGTGCTATTCGGCTCTGGACCCCCGCCTCCGCCGGGAGTGTTCACGTGGGACTCTGTAGGCGTTTTCTGGCGAGGAGGATGTCGGGGGTGATTTCGAGCATCTGTTGGGTCTTGGAAGCGCGCCTGGTTCGGCGGTTGAAGCGGGCCAGCATGTCGCGG
>NZ_LMJZ01000004.1:0-145077 GCF_001421155.1 Sphingomonas sp. Leaf5
GGGCAATCTCGATCCGCTCGTCAAGGCTGAGCTGCCTGTAATCTCGTCCCATCGCGCTGCCACCTTATCGATGGTGCACTTCTTTCGTGAACTCAGCGAGTCCATAGACGCCAGCGTCGCGGATCCAGCCAAACCGTCGGCGTCTATGGATTCCCGCCTGCGCGGGAATGACGAAATTTCGCGGATATCGCTGAATGTCTATCGGTCCTACGATGCGTAACCGCGCACCACGAACGGACCCGTCCCAACCCCTCCCTTGAGCAGGAAGGGGCCGAAATCACTCCCCGTCCGGCTTCGCCATGTTCGTGTGCATCTTCGCCAGTACGCTGTCGGGCGTGACATGGCTGATCGCCGCTTGCAGCTTGTTCTTCGCCCCCGACACGACATGCGCCGATCCGGCCATCACCGCGTCCCAGCCATTGCGCGCGGTCTTCGCCGGATCTTCCTTCGAATCGTCCTTGCCGACCGGCGTGTCCAGCATGCCGGCACGTTCGAAGAAGCGCGTATCGGTCGGCCCCGGCATCAGCACGGTGATCGTCACGCCGCTGTCCTTCAACTCCTCGCGCAGCGCATAGGCGAAGCTGTCGAGATACGCCTTGGTCGCGTTATACACCGCCTGATAGCTGCCGGGGATCAGCCCGGCGATCGATCCGGTAATCAGGATGCGCCCCTCGCCCCGCGCTGCCATCTCCCGCGCGACCTTCTGCAACAGGTACGTCGTGCCGGTCACGTTGGTGTCGATCACCCGTCGCCATGCCGACACCTCCTGTTCGATGAACGCATGGCCCAGACCACGCCCGGCATTGGCGATCAGCAGGTCGATCGGCCGCCCGGCCACCTCGTCGAGCAACCGGTCGTTGCCCTCGAACGTCGCAAGATCGGCCTCGACAGCCCGCACCGCGCCTGCGCCGAAATCATCGGCGGCAACAGTGATCTGCGGTTCGTCGGCGACGACGATCAGGTCATAGCCTTCGGCCCCCGCGATCTTTGCCAGTTCATAGCCGATCCCGGTCGACGCGCCGGTGATGACCGCCAGCTTGTTCGCCATCATGCTTCTCCCGCCGCATCGGCCTTTGCCCAATCGGGCTTCAGCACGACCTTGGTGCAGACATTCTGTTCGTCATGGAATTTCCGGTATCCCTTGGGCGCATCCTCCAGCGCCATCCGGTCGGAGATCAGGAAGGTCGTATCGATCTTGTCCTCCATGATCGCGGTCAGCAGCGCCGGCAGGTACCGCTGGACATGCGTCTGCCCGGTCTTGAGCGTCAGCCCCTTCTCCATCAGCGCGCCGAACGGGAACTTGTCGATCATCCCGCCATAGACGCCGGGCACCGACACGCGACCGCCCTTGCGGCACGCCACGATCGCCTGTCGCAGCGCGTGCGGCCGATCGGTACCGAGGAAGGTCGATGCCTTGATCTGGTCGACGATATTGTCGACGAACAGGCCGTGGCTTTCGAGGCCGACGCTGTCGATCACCGCATCGGGACCGATCCCGCCGGTCATCGTCATCAGCGCATCATAGATATCGGTCTCCTCGAAATTGAGGACCTCCGCCCCCAGCCCCTTGGCGAGTTGCAGCCGGTGCGGAAAATGGTCGATCGCGATCACTCGGTGCGCGCCCATCAGCAATGCCGACTGGATTGCGAACAGCCCGACCGGACCACAGCCCCAGACCGCAACGATATCACCGTCCTCGATATCGGCATTTTCAGCCGCCATCCATCCGGTCGGCAGGATGTCGGACAAGAACAATACCTTGTCGTCCTCGATCCCGTCGGGGATGACGATCGGCCCGACATCGCTAAACGGCACGCGGACATATTCTGCCTGACCGCCGGGATAGCCGCCGGTCATGTGGCTGTAGCCGAACAGGCCGGGGGCGACCTGTCCCCACAGTTCCTGCGCGATATCCTGATTGTCGGCCGGGTTGCCGTTGTCGCAGCCCGAATATTGCTGTTTCGAACAATGATAGCAGCTGCCACAGGCGATCACGAAGGGCACGACGACGCGCTGCCCCTTCTGCAAGGTCGATTTGGGTCCCGTCTCGACCACCTCACCCATGAACTCATGGCCGAGGATATCGCCCGCCTGCATCGTCGGGATGTAACCGTCATACAAATGCAGGTCGGACCCGCAAATCGCGGTCGACGTGATCTTGATGATCGCGTCGCGCGGGTTGATGATCTCGGGATCGGGGACGGTATCGACGCGAACGTCGTGCTTGCCGTGCCAGGTAAGTGCGCGCATCGCCGGCTCCTTGCTTTACGATTTGGGTTCGCGGTTGGGTGGCGTGGTCGTCGCGATCTCGCCGGTTTCCATCAGTTGCTTGAAGCGGCGCAGATCGCGCCGTGCCTGGATTGCCGGCTCCTGCTGCGTCACCTTGGCGACCAGCTTGCCCAGAATGCCGGCGGGTGGGGAGTAGGCGATCATCGCCGTCACCACCGTGCCGCGCCCCGGTGCCGCCTCATGAAACGATACCCAGCCGCTGTTCGGCACGTCGCTATTCTCCGCGCGCCAACCGATGCGTTCGTTCGCGACATCCTCCGTCACGACCGCGTCCCAGGCATAGCTGCCGTTCGGCCCGGCAGCGGTCCAGTGCGACCGCCGGTCGTCCTGCACCTCGATCGCCTCGACGTTCAGCATGAAGGTCGCGAGGTTCCCGAAGTCGCGCCAATAGGCATAGAGTTCGCTTGCCGGCCGGTTGATCGTCACGGCGACCCCCGATATCGACGACTCACCGTTCGGCGCGGCTTCCGCGCGTTTCGATTTGTCCTTGGCGGTAAAAGCGGGTGCGTCGTCCCGCATGATATCGCCGGGCTGTGGGCTGTCGACCATGGCCATGCTCTCCCGTCCGCCGGACCATCGGGTCCGGCCAGTTGATCCATGTTATGTTATTGATCGAATTACGCTTTTCGATCACGAAGCCACCAACCGCCATCGTCCGGCACTGTTCCGGTCGCCTGTGCTATTTCCCGTTCAACGGTACGGATTTGCAGACGGAGCGCACCGCGCTATGCGCTCGGCCATGCACGGTGCCCCGCTCACGCTTCACAATTCGCTGACCCGCAACCTCCAGCGGTTCGAACCGCTCAACCCGGCAAAGGGGGTGCGCGTCTATTCGTGCGGCCCGACCGTCTACAACTATGCCCATATCGGCAATCTGCGCGCCTATGTCTTCACCGACACGCTGAGCCGGGTGCTCCGGTGGAAGGGCTATCCGCTCACCCATGTCATCAACATCACCGATGTCGGCCATCTGACCTCCGACGCGGATGCCGGCGACGACAAGATGGAGGCGGCGGCGAAAGCCCGCGCCCAGTCGATCTGGGACATCGCCGCGCACTATACGCAAGCGTTCAAGGTCAATCTGCGCGACCTCAACATCGACGACCCGACCCGCTGGTCGGTGGCGACCGATCACATCGCCGAGATGATCGCCTTCGCCGAGCGGATCGCGCCCGAGCATTGCTACGAACTCGACAGCGGCCTCTATTTCGACAGCAGCACCGTGCCGAACTATGGCGCGCTGGCCGGTGGGCATGACGATGCCGGCGAAGGTCGCATCGATCCCGTGGCGGGCAAGCGCCACCCGCAGGACTTCGCCATCTGGCGCAAGACCCCGCCGGGCGAGACGCGCCAGATGGAATGGGACTCTCCCTGGGGCAAAGGCGCACCGGGCTGGCATCTCGAATGCTCGGTGATGAGCCTGAAATATCTGGGCGCACCGTTCGACATCCACACCGGCGGCATCGACCACCGCGAGATCCACCACCCGAACGAGATCGCGCAGAACCAGGCCTATTGCGGGTGCGCCGACAGCGGTGCCGCCTTCTGGATGCACAACAACTTCCTCGTCGAACGTTCGGGGAAAATGTCGAAGTCGAAGGGTGTGTTCACCACGCTCCAGACGCTGATCGACGGTGGTGTCCACCCGCTCGCCTATCGGATGATGTGCCTGTCGGCGCAGTATCGTTCCGAACTGGAATTCTCGGCCGACAATCTGGTCGCGGCGCTGACCCGGTTGAAGCGGCTGGCGATGACCGTCGTCGCCCTGCGCACCCGCGCCTCGGGTACGGGCGACGCGACGAAGGCCGGTGCCTATCGCGAGCGGCTCGACGCGGCAGTATCCGACGACCTGAACACGCCGCGTGCGCTGCCGGTGCTCGACGAACTGCTCGCCGACAAGAAACTGACGCCCGCCGACCGGCTGGCGGCGCTCGCGGATTTCGACGCGGTGCTGGGCCTCGGTCTCGCAACCCTCGAACGCGCCGACCTGCGCGTCCGTCCCGCCAGCGCGACCATCGACGCCGACGCGATCGAAGTCCGCCTGTCCGACCGTCGCGAAGCCCGCGCCGCGAAGGATTTCGCGAAAGGCGACGCCATCCGCGACGAACTGACCGCCGCGGGCGTGGAGGTCATGGACGGCGACCCGCTGGGCTGGGACTGGCGACCGACGCTGGCGTAACGGCGCCCCAAACGTCATCCCAGCGAAGGCTGGGATCTCCCGGTTACGAAGCGCCGCTCCTCGCCGCAGGAGGCCCCAGCCTTCGCCGGGGCGGCGAAATGGCGTGCGCTAAGCCCTTGCTCCCGGCCCCGCTTCGCCTTCATACCCGGCCCGCGAATCATCGGGGGACGATATGCGGGGACAGGTGCTGGGCGTCGATCGGAACGGACGCGAGGGGCGGATCGCCGGCGACGACGGACAGCGTTACTGGTTCGAGCCCGACGACTGGAGCGACCGCGTCGGCCCGGCGGTGGGCGCGCAGGTCGATTTCGAGGTATCGAACGGCCGCGCGCTGCGGATCTATCACGTGCCCGGCACCGTCGCGCCGGTCCCGGCGAACGACGATCGCCGCCGCCGCCCGCGCAAGGACAAGATCGCCGCCGTGCTGTTCGCGTTCTTCCTCGGCACGCTCGGCATCCATCGCTTCTACCTTGGCAAGACCGGGTCGGGCATCGTCATGCTGCTGCTGACCTGCACCGTCGTCGGCCTGGTCGTCACCGGCATCTGGGCGCTGATCGACGCGATCCGCTACCTCGTCATGGACCATGACGAGTTCCACCACCGCTACGGCTGATCGAAGCGGTCGATCGGACCCGCCAACCTTTCCTTCATTGCGCGGCCGACCGGTTTCGCGCATGGGAATTGCCCGAACCGACTTGATGGATACCGCATATGGCCGCCACCTGGGCCCCCGATAGCTGGACGACCGCCGAAGCGCGCCAGCTTCCCAACTACCCCGATGCGCAGGCGCTCGACGCGGCGACGGCACAGCTCGCCAACTATCCGCCGCTCGTCTTCGCCGGCGAAGCGCGCAGCCTGACCGCCGAGCTCGCCGAAGTGGCCGAAGGCCGCGCGTTCCTGTTGCAGGGCGGCGATTGCGCGGAAAGCTTTGCGGAATTCCATCCCAACTATATCCGCGACACGTTCCGCGTCATCCTCCAGATGGCGGTGGTCCTCACCTTCGCATCGAAGCTGCCGACGGTGAAGCTCGGTCGCATGGCCGGTCAGTTCGCCAAGCCGCGCTCGGCCGATACCGAGGTCGTCGACGGCGTCGAACTGCCCAGCTATCGCGGCGACAACATCAACGACATCGCCTTCACCCCCGAAGGCCGCATTCCCGATCCGCAGCGGATGATCCGGGCCTATTCGCAAGCGGCGGCGACGCTCAACCTGCTGCGCGCGTTTGCGACCGGCGGCTATGCCAACCTGCATCAAGTGCACCGCTGGACCCACGACTTCATGGGCCGCAGCCCGTGGGCGAAGAAATATGCCGACGTCGCCGACCGCATCGGCGAGGCACTCGACTTCATGGCCGCCTGCGGCATCGACGCCGACAGCGTGCCGCAATTGAAGGCGACCAGCTTCTACACCAGCCACGAAGCGCTGCTGCTCCCGTACGAACAGGCGCTGACCCGGCAGGATTCGCTGACCGGCGACTGGTACGACACGTCGGCCCACTTCCTGTGGATCGGTGACCGCACCCGTTTCGACGGGTCGGCGCATGTCGAATTCCTGCGCGGTATCGGCAATCCGATCGGCATCAAATGCGGCCCCACCCTTGAGCCCGATGCGCTGCTGCGGATGCTCGACACGCTCAACCCGAACCGGGTTGCCGGCCGCATGACGCTCATCACCCGCTATGGCCATGACAAGATCGAGGCGGGCCTGCCCAAGCTGATCCGCGCCGTTCAGCGCGAAGGGCATCCGGTGGTGTGGTCGTGCGATCCGATGCACGGCAACACGATCAAGGCGACGACGGGGTACAAGACGCGGCCGTTCGACCGGATCCTCGCCGAAGTGCGCGGCTTCTTCGCCGTACACCGGGCGGAGGGCAGCCATGCCGGCGGCATCCACGCCGAAATGACCGGGCAGAACGTTACCGAATGCACCGGCGGCGCGATCGCGGTCACCGAACAGAGCCTCGCCGATCGCTACCACACCCATTGCGATCCGCGCCTGAACGCCGGGCAGAGCCTCGAACTCGCGTTCCTGCTTGCCGAGATGCTGAACGAGGAACTGTCCGAACGCCGCCGCGTCGCGGCGTAAGGCTCCCTGCCCGGTACTGCCCCGACCCGTCGCGCCGGACTTGATCGAAATTCCGAAAAAGTAGCAATCCTAGCCGCAAACTAGTCGTACCCCCGCGCAGGCGGGGGTCCAGAGCCAAGCAAACAACGGCTTGCGCTTGGAACCCTGGACCCCCGCCTGCGCGGGGGTACGGCAGGTGGCAAAAATCAGCGCGTTCGCAGAAGTCGGTCAAGCCCGGGGTGACGACGATTTGTGCCAGATCGCCGGGCAGCCACGCAAACCGCTCGCTGCCCCCAATTCCCTCACAACCACCCCCTAGCCTCTTGCGCCCACACGCAATACAGCACGTCGGCAACGGGCACGCGCGCCGCCACCATGGCGCGCACGTCACACGACTGGCCCGGGTCGTTCCGCGATTCCGTGCGGGACGGGGCCGAACGCGTTAAGGGAACCGGTAGATGACCGACGAGACACAGATGGTAGAGGCGCTGGACGCACGGACGCGCCGGCGTGAGGAACGCCGCGACTTCTTCCGCGCGTTCGGTGCCGCCGCGGCGATCGGCGGCGGCCTCGCGCTGACCTCGTGCGATAGCGGCGATAATTCGCCGACGCCGACGCCCACCGGAACCGCGACGCCTACGCCGACGCCGACCCCTTCCGCATCGGGAACCGCCGGTGCGTCCGACATCGACGTGCTGAACTTCGCGTTGAACCTCGAATATCTCGAAGCGCAATTCTATGCCTTCGCCGCCAACGGCACCGGCCTTGCCGCCAATCTGCTGACTGGCCCGACCGGCACGACGCCGGGCGCGGTGACCGGCGGACGCAAGGCGACGCTGAACGACCCGGTCATCGCCAATTTCGCCCGCGAAATCGCACAGGACGAAATCGCCCACGTTGAATTCATCCGCAACGCGCTCGGCAACTCGGCCGTCGCCATGCCCGCGCTCGACATCGGCGCGACCGCGACCAGCGCGTTTTCGAACGCCGCGCGTGCCGCCGGGCTGATCGGGGCCGGCGAGAGCTTCGATCCGTACGCCAGCGACGATAATTTCCTGCTGGCCGCCTATCTGTTCGAGGATGTCGGGGTCACCGCCTATCGCGGTGCGCTGCCGATCATCGCCAACACGCTGATCCGACAGGCCGCTGCCGGCATCCTCGCCGCCGAAGCCTATCACGCGTCGATGATCCGTTCGGCGCTGTATGTCCGCGGGCTGGCCGCACCGTCGCTCATCAATGCGACCGAATCGATTTCCGCCGCGCGCGACAGCCTCGACGGCGCGACCGACATCGATCAGGGCATCCGCCCGATCGGCGACCAGTCGAACATCATGCCGTTCGATACCAACGGCCTGCCCTATGGCCGCACCACCGGACAGGTGCTCAACATCGCCTATCTGAACCGCAATGCCGTCGCGACGGGCGGGTTCTTCCCCGCCGGCGTCAACGGCAACATCAAGACCAGCGCGGCGAACTGAGCCTTTCGGGAGCGAGACCAATGACCAACGAATCGATCCTGATGGACCGCAATGCGGGCGACAGCCGCCGCGACTTCCTGCGCGCCGCCGGTGGCGTCTCCGCCGCCGTCGCCGGGGCCGGGCTGCTCGCCGCCTGCGGTGGCAACAACGGCAATCCTGCGCCGACGCCGACGCCCACCCCCACGCCGACCGCATCGGGCACGCCGACACCGGTGCCGAGCCCGGCTACGGATGCCGACATTCTCAACTTCACGCTGAACTTCGCGTATCTACAGGCGCAATATTACAGCGTCGCCACGACCGGCACCGGCCTCGACGCCAGCCTGCTCAGCGGCAGCGGCACCGCCGGTGCGGCGACCGGCGGGCGGCAGCACGTTTTCGAGGACGCGACGATTGGCCGCTATGCCCGCGAACTCGCCGCCGATACCCGCGCCCATGTCGCCTTTCTGCGCGGCGTGATCGGGTCGACCGTGATCGCGCAGCCGGCGATCGACCTCGGCGTTACCGCCACCAGCGCGTTTTCGAACCTTGCCCGCACCGCCGCGCTCATCACCACCGCGACGGCGGCGTATGACGTGTATGAAAGCGACGATCGATTCCTGCTCGGCGCGTTCGTGTTCGAGGATGTGGTCGTCACCGCCTATCGCGGGATCATCGGCTCGCTCGCCGGTGCCGCGTTCCTCGATGCCGCCGCCGGGATGCAGGGTGCCAAATCTTATCATGCCGGCCTGATCCGCTCGGCGCTCTATCGTCGCGGCATCGCCACCCCCGCACTGATCGACGCGACCGAAGCGTTGTCGACCGCCCGTGACGGGTTCGACGGCGCGGCCGATATCGATCAGGGCGTGCGCCCCGCCAACAACGCGTCGAACATCGTGCCGACCGACGGCAGCGGCATCACCTATGCCCGCGCGCCGGCCCAGGTGCTGAACGTCGCGTATCAGACGCGTAGCTCGGTCGCGCTCGGCGGGTTCTTCCCCGCGGGCGTCAACGGGCTGCTGAAAACCAGCGCCGCGATTTGACACGTTTCCGGGGAACGCGACCGACCATGGCACCACCACCGTCCGCCGCCGAACCCGCCCCGGAACGTCGACCCAGCCTTCCCGGATCGTTCCGCACCGTGCCCGTTCCGGCCGGTGCGGGACAATTCTGGCGAAAGCTCGGGGCCTTTGCCGGCCCCGGCTATATGGTCGCGGTCGGCTATATGGACCCCGGCAACTGGGCGACCGATATCGCCGGCGGATCGGCATTCGGCTATACGCTGTTGTCGGTCGTCCTGCTGTCGAACGTCATGGCGATGGTGCTGCAATCGCTGTCGGCCAAGCTCGGCATCGTCACCGGCCTCGACCTCGCCCAGGCGTGTCGTGAATATTATCCGGCACCGGTCCGCTGGGTATTGTGGGGCTTATGCGAACTGGCGATCATCGCCTGCGATCTGGCGGAGGTGATCGGCACCGCCATCGCGTTGCAACTCCTGTTCGGCATCCCCCTTGTCTGGGGCGTGTGCATCACCGCGGTCGACGTGATGCTGATCCTGCTGCTGCAGCAATATGGGTTTCGCAAGCTGGAGGCGTTCATCGTCGCCCTGCTGATCGTGATCGCCGGCTGCTTCGCGGTCGAGCTGGCGCTGGCCCAACCCTCGCTCGCCGCGATCGCCAACGGGTTGATCCCGCGGACGGAAATCGTCACCAACCCGGCGATGCTGTATATCGCGATCGGCATCCTCGGCGCGACGGTGATGCCGCATAACCTCTACCTGCACAGCTCGATCGTGCAGACGCGCAGCTTCGATCGGTCAGTCGAGGGCCGGCGCGAGGCGGTGAAGCTCGCCACGATCGACAGCTCGATTGCGCTGATGCTGGCGCTGTTCATCAACGGATCGATCCTGATCCTCGCCGCCGCTACCTTCCACACCGCCGGTCGGACCGACGTGGCGGAAATTCAGGACGCCTATCAGTTGCTGACGCCGATGCTCGGTGCCGGTGCCGCCAGCATCCTGTTCGCCGTCGCGTTGCTGGCATCGGGGCAGAATTCGACGATCACCGGGACGCTCGCCGGACAGATCGTGATGGAAGGGTTCCTGAACATCCGGCTGCCGTCATGGCTGCGGCGGATCGTCACCCGGCTGATCGCGATCGTGCCGGCGGTGGTCGTCGCCAGCCTGTATGGCGAGAGCGGCACCGCGCAACTGCTGATCGCCAGCCAGGTGGTGTTGAGCCTGCAACTGCCCTTCGCCGTCTACCCGCTGGTCCGCTTCACCGGCGATCGCGGGCGGATGGGCCAGTTCGCCAACCGCCCGGTCCTCGCCATCGCGGCGTGGACGATCTGTGCGGCAGTGATCGTGCTCAATTCGGTGCTGTTGTATCAGGTCGTGACCGGCTGACGTGTATCTAGGCTTGATCGCCCGCGCCGCGCACGAACTTGCTCGACACCCGCGCGCGCACCAGACAGGTCGCGTCGCCCTCGACACAAAGCAGCAGCAGCGCATCGTCGCCGACCCGGTACCAATGCTCGTCGCCCTTCCCGGCATTCAGGCCGAGATCGGTCAGCCCGGTCAGCCGATACGCGGTGGCGACGCAGGGCGCTAGCACCCGGGCGGTCGGCTTCCCGCCGGCATAGTCGCACCCGGCCGGCATCGCGAACGCCGCCGCCACCACCGGCTGGCTCGGATAATGGTGGATGTCGAGCACCCCCTTCGCCGCAAGGCCGAACGCCAGCAACAGCAACAGCGCCGCCGCACCGACCTCGAACAGCACCAGACTACGCTTGCGCGCGACTTCGACCATCGATCATTCCTATCTTTGTCGCGGTCGACGATAGGACAGCCCGGTTAACAACGCGTTGGCCATGGGTGGCGGCCAAACTTTCCTACATCGCCGGCCCGTGCGACGGTGCGACTGTTCTTTGAAAGCGCCGTTCCGATTTCGGGTTCGCGGTGCAACCGGTGTAAACTTCGGCGCGACGCGAACCGTTCTAACCACTTGCCATTGCTGTATTTAAACGCCAACTGCCCAACACGCCGACATCGACATCGTGTCAACTTCGCCAACTTCCGCCACTGGACAGCGATTATCGTTGCGCTATGAAACTGATATGGCGCTCCCTCCCCTGTTCGACACGCTCGCCCTCCCTGTGATCGGTTCGCCGCTCTTCATCATCTCCGGCCCCGATCTGGTCATCGCGCAGTGCAAGGCGGGGATCGTCGGCTCCTTCCCGGCGCTGAACGCCCGTCCGCAGGCGCAGCTCGACGAATGGTTGCACCGCATTACCGACGAACTGGCCGCGCACGACCGCGCCCATCCCGACCGTCCCGCCGCGCCGTTCGCGGTGAACCAGATCGTCCACCGTTCGAACGATCGGCTAGAGGCCGACCTCACTACCTGCGCCAAATGGAAGGTGCCGATCATCATCACCTCGCTCGGCGCGCGCGAGGATCTCAATACCGCCGTCCATGGCTGGGGCGGCATTACCCTGCACGACGTCATCGACGACCGCTTCGCGCACAAGGCGGTGGAAAAGGGTGCCGACGGGCTGATCCTCGTCTGCACCGGGGCCGGCGGTCATGCCGGTCGACTCAACCCGTTCGCCTTCACGCAGGAGGTGCGGCAATGGTTCGACGGCCCGCTCGCGCTGTCGGGCGCGATCGCCAATGGCGGCGCGGTCCTGGCGGCGCAGGCCGCGGGTGCCGACCTCGCCTATGTCGGCTCGCCCTTCATCGCGACCGCCGAAGCCAATGCCGTCCCGGCCTATAAGCAGGCGGTGGTAGACTGTCGCGCGGACGATATCGTCTACAGCAACCTGTTCACCGGTGTGCACGGCAACTATCTACGCGGCTCGATCGTCGCCGCGGGCCTAGACCCCGACGCCCTTCCCGAAAGCGATCATTCGGCGATGAATTTCGGTTCGGCGGCCAAGGCATGGAAGGATATCTGGGGGGCCGGTCAGGGCATCGGCGCAGTCGACGCGGTCGTCCCCGCCGCCGATCGCATCGCCCGGATGGCCGCCGAATATCACGCCGCGCGTGCCCGGTTGCTATAGCCGCGTCGCCAACCGTTCGAACATCGCGCGCGCCGGGCTCGCCGCCGGCGGAGCGCTCCGCGACCGCTCCATCCGTTCCGCCCGGCGATACAGGTCGACGCTCGCGCGGATCAGCGTCTGCGTACCCACCGGCATCGTCGCCAGCGTGTCTTCGTCCGTCACCGGACCGTCGGGCAGCGTGCGCAGCGGATCGTTCCCCATTTCCGCCGCCATCTCGCCCGCGTCGATCGCCTTTTGCGTCAACAGCCACGCGATGACGTGCATCAACCGGGTCGTGATCTTGAGCGACTCGCACGACAGCACGACCCGCGCCATCGGATCGAGCGTCGCCCGCTCGGCCATCCCGACCTGATCGAAATAGGCCCGCGCCTCATCGGCGAGCAGCATCGCTTCGACATACATCGAATCGATCAGTCGGCGATGCACCATCGCACCGTTTTCGGCTACGTCCATGGCAGCAGAATGCCACGCCCGCCCGACCCGCGAAAGAGGCGGCCGGATCGACGGTCTGCGCCGCGCGTCCCCGAATCTGACGATCAGGCGATGATATCGGGGATCAGCTGGTCCTCGATCGCCGCCATTTCGTCGCGGAGGCGCAATTTGCGGCGTTTCAGCCGAGCCATCTGCAACTGGTCGAGGTGAGTCGCGGTCGCCAGCGCCGCAATCGCGTCGTCCAGATCGCGGTGCTCGATCCGCAACAGTCCCAGCCGCTGCTCAAGGTCCGATTCGTCCATCGGCTGCTACTGTCACCCGCCGTCCCGGCGCTGGCAACGGTCCGTCGGCGATTTTCACACGTCGTGTCGAAAATCCTATCGGATATGGCGACATTCGCCCGATCCTGTGTTTTACTCATTCCCCCAACAGCCAAGCAGGAGGATGCAACGATGCAGTCTGCCCACCTCACCGCACTCGAAGCGAAACACGCGACGCTCGATCGACAGATTTCGGCCGAGACCCATCGCCCCGCGCCGGACCAGTCGCTGCTGTCGTCGCTCAAGAAACGCAAGTTGCAGGTGAAGCAGGAGATATCATCGCTGTGACGCACTGCGCGGGGTCGGCCACCGGCCCCGCGCTTCGCATCGGCATCTATTCCTCGCGCGATACCTTTTCCTGCCGTTCGTGACGGCTTTGCGCCTCGACCGTCATCGTCGCGATCGGGCGGGCTTCCAGCCGACCCAGCGCGATCGGCTCGCCGGTCACTTCACAATAGCCATATTCACCGTCATCGATGCGACGCACCGCCGCCTCGATCTTGGAGATCAGCTTGCGCTGCCGGTCACGGGTCCGCAGTTCGATCGACCAGTCGGTCTCGCTCGACGCACGGTCGGTCAGGTCGGCCTCACGCAGCGATTCGTTCTGCAGGTGCGCCAGCGTATCCTGCGATTCGCGAAGGATCGCTTCCTTCCATGCCAGCAGCTTGGCGCGAAAATATGCCTGTTGCCGCGGATTCATGAACGGTTCGTCCGCATGCGGACGATACCCGTCGTCATTTGCCGGCGGCGGTATGTCGAGAGGTCGTGTCGTATCGCTCAAAACCGTGGCCATCCCAATCTCCACCCCGGAGCTTCCCCTGACGAAGTCCGCGGGGTGCCGCCTCTCGTTTGTCCGCGCGCCTATATCGGGCGGAGGGCAGCACCACAAGCGTCCAGGGCCAGCCGCCGAAAGCGCGGCGGTTCAAAAGGGTTAACCGGATCGGTTCGCTTGTGAACCCACGTCCCTTTACGGTACGTTAACCACCCTCGCCGGCTGGCGTGTCGTGCCGTTCCCGAATAAGGCGGGAAAACGAACCCGGCATGGGTTGAGTTTTACGCTTTGTTTCGTCTTGGTGGGGCAGGTTGATCCCGAGCATCGCGGCGACGCGGTGATCGGTGGTACTTACAGGAAGAATGGTGCGGCATGTCGGTAAAGATGGCCCTGGCGAAACTGTGCGCATGTGCCTGCGGCGGTGCCGTCCTTGGCGGCGGTGCCGTGCATGTCGCCGAATCCGCGCAGAATCGTGAGATCACGAAGCGCGCGATCACCAAACGCGCCATCACCAAACGGGCCGCGCCCCGTCCGGCACCGCGACGGGTCGTCACCCGCGTCGTCACCCGGACAAAGACGGTGTGCCCGCCGACCGTGGTAACCGTCGCCAGCCAGGGAGCACCGGTTCCCCTGCCCCCCGCTTTCACCGGTGCGGACATGTCGCCGATGCAGGGCGGCGGGGGCTTTGGCGGCGGACCGGTACTGGTCGGTGGCACCGGCGGTGGCGGGATCGGTGGCGGCTTCTTTGCCGGCGGCTTCTTCGGCGGCGGCGGTTCTGGCGGTGGGTCGAGCGGGATCATCGTATCCTCGACGTCGAGCACCAGTGGCGGTTCGACCTCTACTTCGTCGGGCGGATCGGGCGGATCGTCTTCCTCGACCTCGTCCGGTGCGTCGTCGACCTCTACCGGCGGGTCTTCGACATCGTCGGGGGCATCGTCGACCTCGACATCGTCGGGCGGATCGTCGACCAGCACCGGCGGCGTATCGAGCACCAGCAGCACCTCGTCCGCCTCGGGCGGCAGCAGCGGCAATGTCTCCTCGTCGTCGAGCGGGAATGTGTCGTCGTCGGCGTCGTCCAGCGGCGACGTCTCGTCCTCCACCTCGTCGTCGTCGAGCGGCAACGTCTCGACCAGCACGTCCTCGGCATCGTCGGGGTCAACCAGCACTTCGACCTCATCCTCATCGAACGGCTCGTCAAGCAAGGGCTGGAGCTCGAACGGCGGGTGGAGTTCGAACGGCAGTTCGAACGGCAAGCCGCCTCCGGGAAATCCGGACGGCCCGACGCCGGTCCCCGCCCCGCCGATGCTGCTGCTGTTCGGCGGCGCGGCGGCGGCGCTGGTCCTGCGCAAGCGGTTGGCGCGCAAGACCGCCGTCGCCGAATAACGGACCGCGCGCGGCAACGCGCGGTCCGCAGGTCTATCAGGCGGCCGAAATCAGCTTTTCGATCTGGTCGACCGGATGGCCGGTCAGGTCCTTGTCGAGTTCGCCGGTCAGGCGCTCGCTGACGGTCTTGTGATAATGCTTGCGCATCTCGCCCAGCGTCTTGGGCGGGGCGACGACGATCAGCGCCTCGAACTCGTTGGCCAGCGCGCGCTTGCGGAGCAGTTCGGCTGCTTCGGCGGCGAAGCGATCCTCGGCCTGCTGATGATAGTCGGTCTCGCCCATGCTGCCGCCGCCCTGTGCGAAATTGCCGCCACGGATCGACTGCGCCTGCCCGGCGGCGTCGGTCTTTTGATGACGATCGGCGGGGTTGGCCTGCATCGCCTGATCCTCGACCACCAGGTTCGGCGTATTCGCGTCGCCTTCGTTACGGAAAAACAGCATTTTGCGGCCATCCGCGACCAACACACAGGCGTCATGGGGAATCCGCATTCCATCTCTCCTCTGATTGTACCGACCGCCCAACGCACCGGCGGCGGCGGCGGTTGCGGCTTGCATGGCCGACCGGCGCTCGCCATAGCCCGGCCATGCACGATATCCGCCTGATCCGCGACGATCCCGCCGCCTTCGATGCCGCCCTTGCCCGCCGCGGGATGGAGCCCCTGTCGGCAGCGATCGTCGATCTCGACGAACGCCGTCGCGCGCTGCTGACCGAAGTGCAGGTTGCACAGGCGCGCCGCAACGAAGCGTCGAAAGCGATCGGTGCGGCCAAGGCGAGCCGCGACGAAGCGACCGCCACCGCGCTGATGGCCGAAGTCGCAACGCTCAAGGAGCGGATGCCCGCGATCGAGGAGGAAGAGGCGATGCTCGGCGAGGAACTGACCGCCCGTCTGGCCGCGATCCCCAACCTGCCGCTCGCCGACGTTCCGCAGGGCGCGGGTGAAGACGAGAATGTCGTCGAAAAGACGGTCGGCGATCCCACCGCCTTCGCCTTCCCGCCCGCCGAGCACGACGCGATCGGGCCGGCGATCGGCCTCGATTTCGAAACCGGGGCCAAACTGTCGGGCGCGCGCTTCACGCTGGTGCGCGGAGCCGCCGCCAGACTGCATCGTGCGCTCGGCCAGTTCATGCTCGATACGCTGACCGGCATCCATGGCTATGAAGAGGTCGTGCCACCGGTGCTGGTGCGTGGCGAGGCGCTGTACGGCACCGGTCAGTTGCCGAAATTCGCCGAGGATCTGTTCCGCACGACCGGCGATCACTGGCTGATCCCGACCGCCGAGGTATCGCTGACCAACATCGTCGCCGGGCAGATCCTGCCCGAGCGCGAACTGCCGCTGCGCTTCACCGCGCTGACCATGTGTTTCCGGTCGGAAGCGGGCGCCGCCGGGCGCGACACGCGCGGCTTCATCCGCCAGCATCAGTTCGAGAAGGCGGAGATGGTGTCGATCACCACCCCCGACCAGTCGGACGTCGAGCATGAGCGGATGACGCAGGCGGCGGAGGATATCCTCAACCGCCTCGTCCTGCCGTTCCGTCGCATGAAACTGTGTACCGGCGACATGGGCTTTGCGGCGGCGCGGACCTATGATCTCGAAGTATGGCTGCCGGGCCAGAACCGGTACCGCGAGATTTCGAGCTGTTCGACCTGCACCGATTTTCAGGCACGTCGCATGAACGCGCGCTATCGCCCGGAAGGGGAGAAGGCGACGCGCTTCGTCCATAGCCTCAACGGGTCCGGCCTTGCGGTCGGGCGCACGCTGGTGGCAGTGCTGGAGAATTATCAGCAGGCCGACGGCTCGGTCGTCGTGCCCGACGTGCTGCGCCGCTATGTCGGGCAGGACGTCCTGACCCCGGCGGGTTAGGCAACGAACGGGGGCGGTGATGCGGTTCGCGACACGGAGTGCGGTAGCGGCGGCGCTGATGATCGGCGCGAGTGGCTGTATCCCGTCCAATCCGGGCCGCATCGCGTCACGGCCGACCGTCGAACCGGCACCGACCGCCGCCCCCGGCACCCCGCCCGCCACCGAACCGCAAGGCGACGGCGTCACGGCCCTGCCCTCGCCGCCGCCCGCATGGGAAGCGAAGCGGGTCGTGCCCGACGCGCGGAGCGTCGCGCCCAGCAGCTATGTCGTCCGCCCCGGCGACACGCTGCGCGGCATCGCCAACCTGACCGGTGCCGGGACCGAGGCGATCGCGCGCGCCAACAACCTGCCGCCGCCGTTCATGATCCGCGCCGGCCAGCGCCTGACCATCCCCGGCGGCCGCTACCACATGGTCGGCAAGGGCGAGAGCGGCATCGCCATCGCCCGCGCGTACGGCGTCGACTGGTCGCGCATCGCCACGGCCAATGCGCTGACCGAACCGTTCATCCTGCGGGCCGGGCAGCGCATTCTGATCCCGGTCGATGCCGTGCCGCGCTCGGCCGCCGAACGCGCCGCCGCGTTCCAGCTCGACATCGACGATATTCTGACCGGCGGCGAACCGGCGATCGAACCGGACGCACGCCCTGCCCCCGCCGTCACCTCGCCCCGCCGGGTCCTGCCGTCGACCGCTGCCGTCGCCCCGCCCAGCGCCGATCCGGGCACGCTGATCTGGCCGGTCGATGGCCGGGTGTTCAAACGCTTCGGCGCGGGCGACAGCGGGGAGCGCAACAACGGCATCAAGATCGCGGTCCCGATCGACACGCCGATCGCCGCTGCCGCCGCCGGTACGGTCGCCTATGTCGGCACCGGCGTGCCGGGCCTCGGCGGCGTGGTCATCATCCGCCACGGCAGCGGCCTGACCACCGTGTACGGCCATGCCAGCCAGTTGCTGGTGCAGCGCGGGCAGGCGGTGAAGAAGGGGCAGAAGATCGCATTGTCGGGCGACACCGGCTATGCCGAACGCCCGGCGGTCCATTTCGAGGTGCGGTCGGGCCGCACCCCGGTCGATCCGCTGTCGCGACTGCCGCGCCGGTGAAACCGCCGTCCCGCCGCGCCGTCCTGCGGCAATCGTCGCCGCTGCCGGTCTGGGCGTCGATCCTGTGGCGGGTGGTCGCGGTCCTGACGCTGGTCGGCATCGCGGTGGCGGTGCACTGGTTCGATCGCGAGGGTCTGCGCGACAATTACGATGGGCAGGTCAGCTTCGCCGACGTGATCTATTTCACGATGATCTCGATCACGACCACCGGCTATGGCGATATCGCCCCGGTGACCGAACGCGCGCGCCTGTTCGATGCGTTGATCGTCACGCCGATCCGGGTATTCGTCGTGCTGCTGTTCATCGGCACGACCTATCAATTCGTCCTTCGGCGCAATTGGGAGCGTTGGCGCATGGCGCTGTTGCAAGACAAACTGACCGGTCACATCGTCGTCGCCGGCTTTGGCAAGACCGGGTCCGAAGCAGTCGACGAACTGGTCGCGCGGGGCGAAGACCCACGTCGTATCGTCGTGATCGATCCCGTTCAGGCGCATCTCGACACCGCGCAGAAACTGGGCTGTATCGTGCTGCTGGCCGATGCCACCCGCGACGCGACGCTGAACGACGTCTGCATCGCGCGCGCCCGCGCCCTGATCGTCGCGACGGGACGCGACGACACGTCGGTGCTGGTGACGCTGACCGCCCGCCATCTTGCACCCGATCTGACGATCAGCGTGATCGTGAAGGCGGAGGACAATGAATTTCCGGCGCGTGCTGCCGGGGCGACGACGGTCATCAATCCGGTCAGCTTCGCCGGGCTGCTGCTCGCCGGATCGTGTCGCGGGCCGCATATCGCCGATTACATGCTCGATCTGGCGTCGATCGACGGCGCGGTCGCGCTGTCCGAACGCCCGGTCGCGGCGCACGAGGTGGGCCAGCCGCTGTCGGCGATCACCACTGGCCTTGGTCTGCGCATCTATCGGCAGGGCGGCAAGATCACGTTCGACAGCCCCGAAGCCCGCAACCTGCAACCCGGCGACATGATCGTCGAAGTGGTCACCCGGTAACGCCGGATGCCGCGCGGTTCGGGCCGATCGCTTTCCGCAGCCTCGCGACCTTCGCCGGACGCGGCAAACCGCACCACAGCACCGCCCCTATCATTTTTTGCCGAAATCGCTATGTGACCGGGCAATCATGGCAACTCGTCTTCCTTCGCCTCCCCGTGTCGGGATGGTTTCCCTCGGCTGTCCCAAGAACCTTGTCGACAGCGAACGCATCCTGACCAAATTGCGCAGCGACGGCTATCAGATGTCGCCCGACTATGCCGGGGCCGATGTCGTGCTGGTCAACACTTGCGGTTTCCTCGACTCCGCCAAGGAAGAGTCGCTCGAAGCGATCGGCGAGGCGATCGCCGAAAACGGGCGCGTGATCGTCACCGGTTGCATGGGGCAGGAGGCGGAGACGATCCGCGCCCGCTTCCCGCAGGTGCTGGCCGTCACTGGTGCGCATCAGTACGAACAGGTGGTCGAGGCGGTCCACGAAGCCGCGCCGCCGATCCCGTCGCCGTTCGTCGATCTGGTCCCCGAAAGCGGCCTCAAACTGACGCCGCGCCATTACAGCTATCTGAAGATTTCGGAGGGCTGCAACCACCGCTGCTCGTTCTGCATCATCCCGTCGATCCGCGGCGATCTGGTCAGCCGCCGTCCCGATGCGATCCTGCGCGAGGCGGAAAAGCTGGTCGCGGCGGGGACGAAGGAACTGCTGGTCATCAGCCAGGATACGTCGGCCTATGGCATCGATATCCGCCGCGAACCGCGCGCGTGGAAGGGGCGCGAGGTCGTGCCGCACATGACCGATCTGGCCCGCGAACTCGGGCAGATCGCGCCATGGGTACGGCTCCACTATGTCTATCCCTATCCGCATGTCGACGCGGTCGTGCCGCTGATGGCCGAGGGGCTGGTGCTGCCGTATCTCGACATTCCGTTCCAGCATGCCTCGCCCAATGTTCTGAAGGCGATGAAGCGTCCGGCGAACGATGCCAAGGTGCTTGAACGCCTGCGCGGCTGGCGCGAGGTGTGCCCCGACATCGCGATCCGTTCGTCGTTCGTCGTCGGTTTCCCCGGCGAGACCGAAGCCGATTTCCAGTATCTGCTCGACTGGCTGGACGAAGCGCAGCTCGACCGAGTCGGCGCGTTCCGCTTCGAACCCGTCGAGGGTGCCGCCGCCAACGCGCTGCCCGATCCGGTGCCGGAGGCGGTGAAGGAACAACGCTACGCGCGGATCATGGAAAAGACCGCGGCCATTTCGGCCGCCAAGCTGGCCGCCAAGATCGGGCGCACGATCGACGTCATCATCGATGAAGTCGGCGAGGAAGGCGGCGCGACCGGCCGCAGCACCGCCGACGCGCCGGGCATCGACGGCGAGGTTTTCCTGCGCGACGCCGGCCATCTGGCACAGGGCGACATCGTTAGGGTCGAGGTCGAGGACGCCGACGAACACGACCTGTACGGCGTGCCGGTAGCCTGAAATCCTCCCCGGCACGGGGAGGATTGCGCTTTGCGCCCCCCGCCCCCTACATCTCGGCCATGACTCCGACGATCACCGCCGACCGCGGGCAGGATGCCCGTACCATCCACCTGATCCCGCTCGCCGCGTTCGATGCGTGGCTTGGCCAGCAACCCCCGCGCATTCGCGCCGCCGCGACGGCGCAGCGGCTGGTCGCCAAGGCCGGCAAGACCGCGACGCTGCCCGGCGAACGCCCCGAGGAATGGTCGGTCGCCACCGTCGTCGCCGACCCGGCGAACCTGTCGTCATGGGAGCTGGCGCATTTGCCCGCGCAGCTTCCTGCCGGCAGCTATCGCCTCGCCAGCGGTGCCCCCGGCGCTGCGAAGCTCGGCTGGGCGACCGCGCAATATCGCTTCACCCGCTATCGCAAGGGCGATGACGACGCCCCCCGCGTCCTGCTTTCCAACGAACCAGCCCGGATCGACGAAGCGCTGCGACAGGCGGCCGCTACCGCGCGGGTCCGCGATCTGGTCAACACCGCCGCCGCCGACCTCGGCCCTGCCGAACTCGCCATTGCCGTCCGTACCATCGGCGACGCGCATGGCGCGACCGTTACCGTCACCACCGGCCGCGATCTTGAGACCGGCTATCCGATGATCCATGCGGTCGGAAAGGCCGCCGGCAAGGGGCGCGAACCGCGGTTGATCGAACTGGTCTGGGGCAACCCGGCGCATCCTCGCGTCGCACTGGTGGGCAAGGGCGTATGCTTCGACAGTGGCGGGCTCGATATCAAGCCGTCTTCGGGCATGCGTCTGATGAAGAAGGATATGGGCGGCGCGGCGCACGCGCTGGCACTCGCCGGGCTGGTGATGGAAACGCATCTGCCGGTCCGGCTCCATCTGCTGATCCCGGCGGTCGAGAACAGCGTATCGGCCGACAGCTTCCGTCCCGGCGACGTGCTGACGACGCGCAAGGGGCTGACGGTCGAGAACACCAATACCGATGCCGAAGGGCGGCTTGTGCTGGGCGATGCGCTGACTCGGGCGTGCGAGGATCACCCCGACCTGCTGATCGACTTCGCGACCCTGACCGGGGCCGCCCGCGTGGCGCTCGGCCCCGATCTGCCGGCGACCTTCGCCAATGACGATACGCTCGCCGCCGACCTGCTCGCGGCAGGCACGGCGGAAGAGGACCCGTTGTGGCGGATGCCGCTATGGGATGGCTATGACGACCTGCTGAAGTCCGACATCGCCGACATAGTCAACGCTCCCGATGGCGGCATGGCCGGCGCGGTCACCGCCGCGCTGTTCCTGCGGCGGTTCGTGACGCCGGGCACCGCATGGGCGCATCTCGACACCTTCGCCTGGCGCACCGCCGCCAAACCCGGCCGCGCCAAAGGTGGCGAAGCCTATGGCCTGCGCGCGACGTGGCGGCTGCTGAAGGATCGGTACGCCAAACCCTGAATCCTCCCCGGCACGGGGAGGGGGACCAGCCACAGGCTGGTGGAGGGGGATCTCCAAGGGCGATCCGTTCGTGGAAGCTCCCCTCCACCACCGCTTCGCGGCGGTCCCCCTCCCCGTGCCGGGGAGGATTTACGCTGCCTCCGCCGCCTCGGTCGTCCAACCGAGATGCGGCAACGCGATCGACCGCTTGCCCGCCAGATCGATCCGGCACACCAGCAGATCGCGCCCCTCGATATAGGCGAGCAACCGTTTCACCCGCCCCAGCGAACTCGTCCCATAGGTTCGCGCGATCGCCGCGTCGCTCGGACACGGCCGCCCTTCGCGTGCCGCCCGCGCGATGAGCATGAACGCGCCGAGCATGTCGTCGGGCAGCACATCGGCAATCGCCAGCGCCTGCGCCCATTCCTCGTCGGGCGCTTGGAAAATGCCGGCCCGCGCGCACGCCAGCCGGCGCGTGAAGGCCGGCAGGTCGAGCGGCGGGCGCGGCAGGCCGACCATGCGGCAGCGCACGTCGAAATCCTGATACAGCACCGCCGCCGCGCGCGGCTGGTCGCCCTCGTCCTCGACCAGCGCCCGCAGCACCTCAGCGACGATCATATCGGTTTCGTCCGCCGACCGTTCGGGCAGGTCGGGCGCGTTGCTGGGCCGCACCGGCGCGGCGATCGCCGCCTCCACCGCTTCGGGTGGCGCGACGTGCCGGATCGGCGGCCCAAGCGGCAGCATCGCCTCGACCGGGGCGAGCAACAAACCCTTGATATCGGCCACCGGTGCGCTCGGCAGCGGCGTCAGCTTGGGACTGCCGCTGCGCGCCGACGTCTGCACCGGACCGATCTTGATCGACAGCGGCCGCCGCGACACCGCCGGTCCCAGCGCGAGGAAATGCCCGCGCTGCAGATCGCGGATCGCCTCGGCCTGCCGCCGCTCCATGCCCAGCAGATCGGCTGCCCGCGCCATGTCGATGTCGAGGAAGGTGCGCCCCATCAGAAAGTTCGACGCCTCGGCCGCGACGTTCTTGGCGAGCTTCGCCAGACGCTGGGTCGCGATCACGCCGGCAAGGCCGCGCTTGCGCCCGCGACACATCAGGTTGGTCATCGCCGACAGCGACGCACGCCGCACTTCCTCGACGACCTCGCCGCCGCCCGCCGGTGCGAACAACTGCGCTTCGTCCACCACCACCAGCGCCGGATACCAATGCTCGCGCGGCGCATCGAACAGCGCGTTCAGGAACGCGGCGGCGCACTTCAACTGCCCCTCCGCCTCCAGCCCCTCTAGGCTGAGCACCACCGAGGCGCGATGCTCGCGCGCGCGCGTCGCGAACCTCGCGACCTCGCGCTCGCTATGATCGGCCGCCTCGATCACGACATGGCCATAGGCTCCTGCCAGCGTCACGAAATCCCCTTCGGGATCGATCACCACCTGCTGGACATGGCCCGCGCTGCGTTCGAGCAGGCGGCGGAGAAGATGCGACTTTCCCGACCCCGAATTGCCCTGCACCAGCAATCGGGTCGCCAACAATTCTTCGAGATCAAGGGGAACGGTCTTGCCCGCCGGGTCCGTCCCCATATCGACGTTCACGGTCATCGCGGGTCTTTAGGCGGTGGTGCCGCGTCGGGGCAAGCGGTTGCGTCGACGCCCGTCGCACGCCATGTCGATCGCACCGTTCGGGGAGCGACCATGCGACTGCACAAGGGCTATGCCGCGCTGACCATCGCGTTGCTGGCGATCGACCTGGCCATCGCACTGTTCCTGCACGATCCGATCGTCCGGCCCTATGTCGGCGATGCGCTGGCGGTGATGCTGGTCTATACCGCCTTGCGCGCCGTCACCCGTGCGGGCGTCCTGCCGGCGACGCTGATCGCGTTCGCCATCGCCGTCGTGATCGAGTTCGGCCAGTATTTCCGCGTGCTTGCCTCCATCGGCCTCGATCACGATCGCGTCGCCCGGATGATCCTCGGCAGCGGCTTCGATCCGAAAGACTTCATCGCCTATGCCAGCGGCGCGGTCGCGGTGCTGCTGGTCGAGCGTTACCGCCGCGCGTCGCGTGCCGCAGGGGGCATCCGCACCGTCAGCCCGTCGAGCGACTCGTCGAGCACGATCTGACAGGCCAGCCGGCTGGTCGCGACCGCGCCTTCGGCAAAATCGAGCATGTCCTCCTCATCCTCGCCCGGCGGCGGCAGGCGTGGCGCGTCGGCCGGATCGACGATGACATGGCAGGTCGAACACGCCATCTGCCCGCCGCACGTCCCTTCGAGCGGCAGGTCATAGGCCTGCGCCAGATCGAGCAGCCGGTCGCCGGCCGCCCCGCGCGCTTCCTCGACGCTGCCATCGGCCCGGACGAAGCGGACGATCATCGTTGCCCCCGCGCCGCGCGATCGATCGTCTGCAATGCCGCCACCAGTTCCTCCTGCGTCGTGTAGCGCCCGAACCCGATCCGGATCGCATTCTTCGCCTGCGCATCGCTTAGCCCGATCGCGCGCAGCACATGGCTGGTCCGCCCCGATTCGCTGGCACAGGCCGATCCGGCCGAAAAGGCGATGTCGCGGCATTCGCTCATCAGCCGCGCCACATCCAGCCCGTCCATCCGCACGTTGAGATTGCCATGCCAGCGCGCCCCGGCATCCCCGTTCAACACCCAGTCGGGTGCCGACAACACCGCCCGCGCCGCATCCCACAAGGTCTCGACATGCGACGGATCGTCCTGCGTCAGCAACGCCGCTGACACGCCGAACCCGGCGCACAAGGCGGGACTGAGCGTGCCCGATCGCAACTCGCCTTCCTGCCCGCCGCCGTACAGGAGGGCGGCCGGTTCGGTTCCGGCGCGCACCCACAGCGCGCCGATCCCCTTCGGCCCATAGATTTTGTGCGCCGACACCGCGATCAGGTCGCAGGCCGAAACCGGCAGCGCGACCCGCCCCCAGCCCTGCACCGCATCGCAGACCATCACCGCCCCGACCGACCGGGCCAGTTCGCCGAGCCATGCGATCGGCTGCACCACGCCGATCTCGTTATTGACCAGCATCGCGGCGACCAGCGCGGTTCGTTCATCGATCGCCGCCACCGCCGCGTCGCGATCGACCAGCCCGTCCGCGCCGACCGGCAGCACCACGACCTCCGCCCCCCGCGCCGCCAACGCCCGCACGGTATCGAGCACGCAGCTATGCTCGGTCGCGATCGTCACCACCTTCGGCCGGGCAGCCCCCGACCGTTCGAACGTCCCGGCAATCGCCCAGTTCGCCGCCTCGGTCGCGCCGCTGGTAAAGAATAGCCGCCCCTCCGCGCCCGGGGCCAGCGCGGCCAGCACCTGATCGCGCGCGACCTCCACCGTCGCCTTTGCCCGCCGCCCCTCACGATGCGGCGAATGCGGGTTGGCATGATGGTCGCGCAGCCACGGCACCATCGCCGCGAACGCCTCCGGGGCCAGTGGCGTCGTCGCCTGATAATCCAGATAGGTCACGCCATCGCCTTCCATGCCTCGGCGAATCGCTCGACCTCGTCGGCGGTCGTCGTCCAGCCGAAACTGACGCGGATCACTTCGCTCGCCGCCTTGGCATCAATGCCCATCGCCGTCAGGACGTGACTGGTCTTGAGCGTTCCCGAGGAACACGCGCTCCCGGCCGACACGGCGAACCCGGCCGAGTCCAGCCGCATCAGCTGCGCCGCCGCCGACCGCCCCGGCAGTCGATAGGCGGCGATGGTCGGAATCCGGGGCGACGCATCGGCGATCACCTCGCCACCATGCGCCCGCACGATGCGGTCCAGTTCCGTGCGAAGCAGTGCCACCCGGTCGAACCAGTCGCCCGATGCCTCCAAAGCGGCGGCAAAGCCCAGCGCGGCGGGCAGGTTTTCCGTGCCCCCGCGATAGCCTTGTTCCTGTCCGCCGGTCGGGCGCAACAACGACAGGTCCCGGACGAGCAACGCGCCGATCCCCGGCGGTCCGCCCAGCTTGTGCGCCGACACGACGATCAGGTCGGCAGGCGGCAGCGGCAGCTTGCCGGCGCTTTGCGAACAGTCCGCGACCAGCGTGATCGGCCGCCCGATCCACGCCTCCCGCCGCAGCGCATCGATCCGGTCGAGCGGCTGCAACACACCCGTCTCGCTGTTGGCGGACTGGATCGCGAACCGCTCGGTCGCTTCGCGGGGATCAAGGGCAGCGAGCAACGACGAACGATCGTCGAGGTCGACCAATCCATCCGTACCCACCGGCAACCGGATGTCGCTTTCCGCCGCACGCAGGACCGCGTCATGCTCGACCGCGCTCACGACCGTTTCGTACCGGCCCGCACCGCACAGCGCGATCGCCAGCGCCTCGCTCGCACCGCCAGTCAGGATCACCTCGCCATCCCAGCCCACCGCCGCGGCGATGCGCGCGCGCGCATCCTCCAGCGCCCGCCGGGCGGCGCGCCCCTCGGCATGCGGGCTCGACGGATTGGCCCAGCGCGCCATGCCGTCGATGACCGCGGCTGCCGCTTCGGGCCGGATCGGGGTGGTCGCGGCGTGGTCGAGATAGATGCGGGTCGTCAAAACACTTCCGTTCCGATTGCACGGGCCTATATAGCCGCGATCCATCTTCGCGCCATCGCCGCGCCCGAAACGTAACAGGACGTCCCATGCCCGAAGTCATCTTCCCCGGTCCCGAAGGTCGACTGGAGGGCCGTTTCGCCCCCGCTCCCCGCCCCCGCGCGCCGGTCGCGATGATCCTGCACCCGCATCCGTCGTCGGGCGGCACGATGAACAACGGCATCGTGCAGGAACTCTACAAGACGTTCCAGCGCCGCGGCTTCGCGACGCTCCGCTTCAACTTCCGCGGCGTCGGCAAGAGCCAGGGCACGTTCGACAACGGCGTCGGCGAACTGTCGGACGCCGCCTCGGCGCTCGACTGGGTACAGAGCTTCCACCCAGAGGCGCAGACGACGTGGATCGCGGGGGTCAGCTTCGGCGCATGGATCGGCATGCAGCTGCTGATGCGCCGCCCGGAGATCCGCGGTTTCATCTCGATCGCACCCCCTGCGAACATGTACGACTTCACCTTCCTGGCGCCATGCCCCTCCTCCGGCATCATCATCCAGGGCGACGCCGACGAAGTCGTGACGCCGGTGGCGACGCAGAAGCTGGTCGACAAGCTGCGTACCCAGCGTCACATCACCATCCATCACGATGTGATCCCGGGTGCCAACCACTTCTTCCAGAACGAAATGCCGCAATTGATGGGCAGCGTGGACAAGTATCTGGACATGCGGCTGGACCCGAACTCGCCGATTAAATGAGCCCGGCGCTGCGGGTCGCAACGCCGACCCGCACCTTCGCGGCGCGCCCGGCCGGCGGTGCCAATCGGCACCGACCGACGACGCGGCTTTGCCGCGGCGAGCGTTTGATGCTTGCCATATTCAACAGTCGCCATAGGATGCCGGTGCCATTCCGGTACAGGACATCCTGCCCATGCTGACCATCTTGCTACTAGCGGCGGCAACGCAAGCCACTGCCGCCCCGACGCCACCGAAACCCGAAAAGAAAGTCTGCCGCCGCGAAATGACGACCGGCTCGATCATGGCCCGCCCGGTCTGCCACACCAGAACCGAATGGACGCAGATCGACGCGCAGAATGCCGCCAATGCCGCTCAGGCGCTGGACCAGCGGAGCTACCGCATGCCGTCGCAGCGCGACTGACGCCTACATCGTCCAGATCGCGACGTTCCCGACCATCACCAGCGCACACACGATCATCAGGCTGCCGTTGCGCCGTTCGCCACGCGCAATCATCCGGACGCCGAAGACGATCAGCAGGATCGCGACGAGCATCAATATCGCGAGCAGCGTCCCCGCCGGCCCCTGCGTCACGCCGCCAGCACCGCGCCATAGGCGACGGGATCGACATTGCCGCCCGACACCAGCACCAGCGTACCCGGCTTTACCGTCACCCGTTTCGACAGGATCGCCGCCAGCGCCACCGCGCCGCCCGGTTCGACGACCGCCCGCAAGTGCTGCGCGGCCCAGCGTTGCGCGTGGGCAATCTCCGCCTCGCTGACCGCCACCCCGGTGGCACCACGGCGTGAGAGCACGTCTAAGGTTCGCTCGGCCACCCGCAGCGTCTGGAGCGCGTCACAGGCGGTCGGCGGTGGCGCATCGCCGACGGGTTCGATCCATCCCGCCTCGAGGCTGCGGCGCATATCGTCCCAACCCTCCGGCTCGACCGTCACGATCTCGGCATCGGGCAGCGCCAGCGCGATGCCGGCGGCCAGTCCGCCACCCCCGCACGGCACGACGACCTGCGACGGCACCGGAAGCCCGGCTGCCACCATCTGCTCCGCCGCCTCGATCCCGGCGGACCCCTGCCCCTCGATCACCCACGCATCGTCGAAGCTCGGCACCAACGTCGCGCCGCGCGCATGCGCCAGATGCGCGGCGATCTTCTCGCGGCTTTCGGTCGCCCGGTCGTAGCGGACGACCTCCGCGCCCAGCGCCATCGTCGCCCGCAGCTTCGTCTCGGGGGCGTCGGCGGGCATCACGATCGTGGCGGCGATTCCCAGTCGCCTGGCCGCCCACGCGACCCCCTGCGCATGATTGCCCGACGAGAAAGCGACGACGCCACGCGCCCGCGATTCGTCGCTGAGCGCCGTCAAACGGTGCCACGCGCCGCGCAGTTTGAACGCCCCGATCGGCTGCAGCGATTCCATCTTCAACGCGACCCGCAAGCCATTGATTTCCCTCATCATCAATGGGGACGGCGGCAGGATACTCGCCATCTTGGCCGCTGCGTCGCGGACCCCTGCTCGCGTCGGCTGTCGCAAAATCGTCATAAAATGCCCGTTCCGTCGCAGAACCACTTTACATCGTGGGTTAGGGACCATAGATCGCGCCTCCGCTGCCCCATGGGACTTCCAACCGCAAGGCAGCTTTTGTCACCGTATGCCGAAAGGCAATTGGAGGTCCCTTGAATTGGCCAAGCACTATAGCGCGCTGGGGCTAGCTGCCCCCTTTATCGCCCGTGACTCCTCGTTCGAGTGCGGGATCGACATCGCAGAGCGCCGACCGGTCGAACCGGTCACGCTCGTTCGCCCGCACGCCGCAGCGCGCGCAGCCCGATTCTTCGTCGAGAAGTTTCCGGGCCGCTCGATGTATGCGGTGAAGGCGAATCCGTCGCCCGACCTGCTCCGTGTCCTGTGGGACAACGGGATAGCGCACTATGACACCGCCTCGATCGGCGAAGTGCGTCTGGTGAAGTCGACGCTGCCCGAAGCGACCTGTCACTTCATGCACCCGATCAAGGCCCCGGAAGCGATTGCCGAGGCCTATTTCGACCATGGCGTGCGGACCTTCTCGCTCGACAGCATGGACGAGCTGGAAAAGATCGTGGCCGCCACCGATGGCGCGACCGATCTGACCCTGTGCGTGCGGATGCGCGTGTCGTCCGAATATGCGAAGCTGTCGCTGGGGTCGAAGTTCGGCGTCGGGCCGGGCGAAGCAAAGCAGCTGCTGATCGCGACCCGTCAGGTCGCCGATGCGCTGGGCATCTGCTTCCATGTCGGCAGCCAGACCATGTCGCCCGACGCCTACAGCAACGCGATGGAACGCGTTCGTGGTGCAATCGTCGATGCCGGTGTCACCGTCGACGTCATCGACGTCGGTGGCGGCTTCCCGTCCTGCTACCCCGGCATGACCCCGCCGCCGCTGGAGCGTTTCTTCGAAACGATCCACCGCGCGTTCGAAAGCCTGCCGATCAGCTATTCGGCAGAATTGTGGGCCGAACCGGGTCGCTCGCTGTGTGCCGAATATGCATCGGTCGTCGTCCGCGTCGAACATCGCCGTGGCGCGGAACTGTTCATCAACGACGGTGCCTATGGCTCGTTGTTCGATGCGGCGCACATCGGCTGGAAGTATCCGGTGCAGCTGCTCCGTCAGCCGGAATCGGATGCGCGCGACATGGACTTCAGCTTCTGGGGTCCGACCTGCGACGATATCGACCAGATGCAGGGACCGTTCCCGCTGCCGGCCGATACCCGCAGCGGCGATTATTTCGAGATCGGCATGCTCGGTGCCTATGGCTCGGCCATGCGCACCGCGTTCAACGGCTTCGGCAATGGCGAGACCGTCGTGACCGACGACGAGCCGATGGAGTCGATGTATATCGAACTCGATCCCGTGCCGGCGTTCGTTTCGAACAACGTCGTCAAGCTGTAACGCCACTATCCTAACCAGCCACCTCCCCCTTCCCGCACCTGTGCGGGAGGGGCCGGGGGTGGGCTTTGCATGGCCTTTGCGCTATGCGACCGCCATCGGCTCCTCCCCACTTTTTCGGGCAGGAGGCCATACCGGGTTTCCGCGTCCCCATAACGACGACGGCTTATCGATGATGATGGGACCATCATGACCGACACGACGATCAACGACACCCGCAAGGCGGAACTGCTTTCGACCACCGTCGAGCATGTCGACATCACCAAGTTCGACGCCCGCCCGATCATCGACGCGATGGGCAAGATGAGCTTCACCAGCCGCGACCTCGCGCGCGCCACCCGCATCTACAACCAGATGCTGGAGGACAAGGACTGCTCGATCTTCCTCGTGATCGCCGGTTCGACCTCGGCCGGCGGCTGCATGGATCTGTACGCCGAGCTGTTGCGCTCGAACATGATCGACGGCGTCGTCGCGACCGGCGCGTCGATCGTCGACATGGACTTCTTCGAAGGGCTTGGCCACAAGCATTATCAGGCGCTTGAAATCCCCGACGATAACGTGCTGCGCTCGCTCTACATCGACCGCATCTACGACACCTATATCGACGAAGAGCAGCTGCAGGATTGCGATCACACCATCGGTGAAATCGCCAACTCGCTCGAGCCGAAGGCCTATTCGTCGCGCGCCTTCATCCGCGAGATGGGCAAGTATCTGTCGGAGCATGGCAAGAAGGAAAACAGCCTCGTCAAGCTGGCGTACGAGCATGACGTGCCGATCTTCTGCCCGGCCTTCGTCGACAGCTCGGCCGGCTTCGGTCTGGTCAAGCACCAGGTCGACCGCGCAAAGGAGGGCAAGCCGTACATGGTGCTCGACGCCATCGCCGACTTCCGCGAACTGACCGATATCAAGATCAAGGCGGGCACCACCGGCCTGCTGATGATCGGCGGCGGCGTGCCGAAGAACTTCATCCAGGACACCGTCGTCTGCGCCGAAATCCTCGGCTATGACGATGTCGAGATGCACAAATACGCCGTGCAGATCACCGTCGCCGACGTCCGCGACGGCGCGTGTTCGTCCTCGACGCTGAAGGAAGCGGCCAGCTGGGGCAAGGTCGACACCGCGCTCGAACAGATGGTCTTCGCCGAAGCCGGCTCGGTCATGCCGCTCCTTGCCTCGGACGCCTATCACCGCGGCGCGTGGAAGGATCGCACGAAGCGCGCCTTCGGCAAGATGTTCGACTGATCCTCGAACCATCGCCAAAAACGTAAACGGCGGGGGAGCAATCCCCCGCCGTTCTCGTATCTGCGGTTCGGCGAACGCCTACATCTTGAAACCGAACCGGGCATATTGCCGATCGATCTGCGGCGCGACCCGCCGGGCCATCGTCAGGTCGGCAAGCGCATCGGCATCGCGCTTCATCGCCTTCATCACCACGGCGCGCAGATAGCGGCTGCTCGCCATGTCGGGTTCCGCCGCCAGCACGGCGTCGAGATCGGCCAGCGCCTCGGGATACCGGCCCATCCGGTACCAGACCATCGCCCGGCTATCGAGCGCGGCGAGCGTGCTGTCGCTCAATTCGATCGCGCTGGTGCAATCCTTGAGCGCGGTGTCGAGCATCACCGACCGCGTGCCCTTGATCCAGCAGCGACCGTTCAGCAGGTTCGGCGAACCCGGCTTTTCGGCGATCATCGCATCGTACAGCTTCACCGCTTCCGCCGCGTCGCCGAACTCCCCGATCAGCGCCGCCTTGTCCTGCCGCGCCGCGCGCTTCTGTTCACCGCCCAGCGCGATCCGCTGGTCGAGCAGCGCAACGCCACCGGGCAGGTCGCCATTCTCCGCCTTCAGCCACGCCAGCCGCATCGTCGCGCTCTGGTTCGACGGGTCGAGCCGCCGCGCGCTTTCGGCATCGGCCAGCGCCTTTGTCCGGTCGCCGAGCATGTCGTGGACATAGGCGCGTTGCAGGTACAGATCGATGTCCGGTTCCTTGGCGATCACCCGGTCGAGATCGGGCAGCGCCGCGCGGTAATTACCGACCCCGCTCTCGAAACTGGCGCGGCTCTGATACCCGCTGATTTCGTCGGGATCGGCGGCGATCGCCTTGGCATAGACCGCGCGGATCGCCTTGATCTGGCTCGACTGCGCCATCCCCGCGCTGTCCAGCGTCCAGCGGCGCGGCGTGTCGGCGGGCGCGACCAGATGCGGAATATTGGCGGTCGCCGTCGCCACCGCATCGCGTTCGGCGGCGATCTGCGCCGCCGGCACCTCCACGCCCAGTGCGTCGACCCGTTCGTCCATCGTCAGCAGGCCGTTCGTCAGGCGCGTCGTCCGCTTGACGACATGGCCCGCCAGTCGCTGATCGGCGTCCGCCGTTCCATCCAGCGTGAACCCGCGTCCGCCATCGGGCAGCCTGATCCGCAATCGGCGCTCGAACCCCAGCGGCGGCGGCGCGGCGACCGGGATCGCCGTCCAGTCGGGACGGCTGCGATCGGGGGAAAAGGTCAGATCGCTCAACGGACCGTTCAACGACCGTTTGCGCCGCCGGTCCTCCATGCCCCAGCTGGTGCCGACCACGCCCTTCGCACGGATGACGACGTCGCCGCTCACCGGATCGGGCGTGATCGTCCCGTCCGCGAATTGCCCCTCCCCTGCGGCCTTTTGCAGGACGTTCGAAATCAGCTCGCGCTGTTCCTTCGGTCCCAGCTGGCTCTTCGCCGCGCGCAGCTGTGCCGCGACCACGCCGTGCGCCACGAACGTCACGTCGACCGCACTGGGCAGATCGACCGCGCTGCTTTCGTCGGCGTCGATCGTCACGATGCCCATCGGCAGCGCATTGGCGTGGGTCGAGACCATCACCGGCACCGCCCCAGCCGCCCGCAGCGGCAGGACATAGCCGATGCCCGGCGTATCCCGGACATCGGCGATCCGCGCATTGCTACCCGTCCCGTCGAGCCACAGCGTTTCGCCAGCGACCGTCGCCCGCACGAACACATGGTTGAACGCAGCGGCGCTCGGCAGCCGTTCGGGCACGAAGTCGCCCATGCCAACGCTGGCGATCACCGGCTCCGCCTCGATGCCCATGGCGTGCAGCATGGCGAGCAGCAACAGCGTCTTGGCCTTGCAATCGCCATAGCGGACTTCCCACGTCTTCGCAGGAGCTTGCGGGACATAGTTCCCGCCGTCCATCCCGACCGCCAGATAGCGGACCTTGTCCTGCACCACCTCCAGCGCGCGTTGCGCCCGGCCGAGCGGCGTCGCGTCCGCCTTCATGATCGCCGCGACTTCGCCGGCGATCGGACCGCCCGTCGCGACCAGCCCGTCGGTCTTGTACAGCGTCGCAAAGGTCTTCGACACATCGGCCCAGTCGGCGAAGCTCGCCACCTCCATCAACGGCGGATGGCGGAACCGCGACGGCGCATCCTCGGGCATCTCCTTGGGCTTGGCGAGCGGCAGCGCGAAGCTCAGCTCGGTAAACTCGCCCTTCGTGACCGGCGTCGCCTGCACCCCGTCAGCGATTACCTTCCACTTCGGCTGGGTTCCCTTCGGCCAGCTGTAGCGGACCCGCCCCGCCCCGATCCGCATCGGGGCCGCGACCAGCGGAATGACATCCTGCACCCGCCCGCCCAGCGCCGTATCGCGTCCGGTGACCGAAAACCGCATGTCGAGGATGTCGCCGACCTCCAGCCCCTCGACCGCCATCGTCGCGGTCAGGATGCCGGTCAGTTCGCGCTGTTCGAGCGACTGTTCGCGCCGCAGCACGACGAACTTCTGCCCCTTCGCCAACAGGTCGATCCGCCGATCGCCGCGCAGGATGGTGAGACCATGGACGATCAGGTCGCCCTTGTCCGGTGCCCAGGGCAGGGTCAGCGTCGCTGCCTGCGACAGCATCTCGCTGCTGGCGATCCGCGTCTGCTGATGGACATAGGACCATAGCCGGTCGCCCTCGATCCGCTTCTGGAAATCGAGCAGCACGATCGGCGGCAATTCCTCCGCCGCGTTCGTCGGAACCGGGGGCGGCGCGATCACCCATGCCGGGGCGGGCTGATAGAGCGGCGTATCGCTGGCAAACGCCAGTGCCGGAACACACACTGCCGCCAATATGGCAGCCCGAGCCATGACCAAACGCTTCACGCAATCCCCCTCGTTCGCCGGCCCCCGCCGGTCGTCAAAGGTCTATCGCAGCGCCGTGCTTTGTCGAGTGGCGATTGCGTGCAGAAACGAAGCAGATCAGCCGAACAGCCGCGTGGCGCTCCGCTCCAGCATCACCAGCTGCCACAGCGTCCGGCCATGCTCCGCCCGGCCTGCGCGGTGATCGGCGACGATCCGCTCGATCGCATGCAGGTCGAACCAGTTTGCCAGCACCGGCGATCGCACCAGCGCCGCCGCCTCGTCGGCCAGTGCCCCACGAAACCATGCGCTGACCGGCGTCACGAACCCCATTTTCGGCCGATAAAGGATGTCGCGCGGCAGCCACGGCTCCAGCGCCTTCTTCATCAACCATTTCCCCTCGCCCCGCCGCAGCCGCAGCCCGGGCGGCAGGGTCGCGCAGAATTCGATCAGCCGATGGTCGAGCAACGGCTCGCGTGCCTCCAGCCCGACGGCCATGCTGGTCCGGTCGACCTTGGTCAGGATATCGCCGGGTAACCAGTGGCGGAAATCAGCATATTGTGCCCGGTCGAGCGCATGGCGACCCGGTGCCTGCCGCATTGCCGCGACATAGCGATCTTCGCCGCGATGCCCGCCCAGTTGCCGCACCATCGCCGGCGTATACAGCGCCTGCCGCACGCCGGGCGTCGTCACCCCGACCGCGCCGGCATAGGCTTCGTTGCCGTCCTGCGCCAATGCCAGCAGCGTCGTCTTGGCCCGGAACGGACGCGGTGCCCAGTCGGCCTTGGGATAGACGTCGCCCAGCGCCCCGAACACCGGCTCGCGAAATCCGGGCGGCAGCAGTCCACGCACCCGCTCCTCGGCGGCATGGAATTTGTACCGGCGATATCCCGCCAGCGCCTCGTCCGCGCCGTCACCCGACAGCGCGACGGTCACCCGCTCGCGCGCCAGTGCGCAGACGCGATAGGTCGCGAGCGCAGAGGCATCGGCGAAGGGTTCGTCGAACGCCGCGACCAGCGTGTCGATCAGCCCGAAATCGTCCGACTGCACCGTCCGCACCGCATGGTCGGTGGCAAAGCGCGTGGCGACGGCGGCGGCAGGGCCGCGTTCGTCATGCCCCGCCTCGTCGAACCCGATCGTGCAGGTCTGGACCGGCGCGCGGCTCGCCTCCGCCATCAGCGCGACGACCGCCGACGAATCGACCCCGCCCGACAGGAACGCGCCCAGCGGCACGTCGGCGACCATCCGCGACCGGACGCCCTCGCGCATCCGCTCGACCAGTTCGACCTCCAGATCGCGGGTGCTGCCTTTTGCGCGCGTCGAAAAGTCGATGTCCCACCACCGCACCGGCGGCGGCACCGCCCGCCCGCGCTGCATCAGCAGGAATTGGCCCGCCGGCAGCTTGCGTACCCCCGCGACGATACAGGCGTCGTCGGGCACATAGCCCAGCGCCATATAATCCTCGATCGCGCGCAGGTCGGGCGTCCGCCGTACCAGCGGGTGGGCCAGCAACCCCTTCAGTTCGGATGCGAACGCCACCGCGCCATCCGCCAGTTCGACATAGTATAGCGGCTTCACCCCCATCCGGTCGCGCGCGAGAAACAGCGACTGGCGATCGGCATCATGGATCGCGAAGGCGAACATGCCGTTCAGCCGCGCCAGCATGTCCGGCCCCCATGCCGCCCATGCGTGCAGCAGCACTTCGGTATCGCCCTGCGTGCGAAACATCGCGCCCCGCGCGATCAGTTCGGCGCGCAACTCGGCGAAGTTGTAGATTTCGCCATTATAGGTAACGACGAGTCCCTCGCCCGGCAGCGCCATCGGCTGCGGACTGCCCGCCACGTCGATGATCGACAACCGTCGATGGCCGAGCCCGACGCCGAGCGCGGTCCACACCCCCGACCCGTCCGGCCCGCGATGCGCCTGCGCATCAGTCATCGCGACGATCCGCGCCGGATCGACCGGCTTGGGGCTGGCGGGATGGAAGAGGCCGGCGATACCGCACATGGTCAGCGTCCTCCCGCGGCGCGATCGGCGATGGCGTCGACCGGTCCTGCTGCGCGCAGGAATTCAATGATGGTCCCGCGCGGATCGCCCGTGCCCTTTTCCGCCGACATCAATACCGCCACGCCGCGCTGCGCCCCGCCCAGCAGGCGCGTCTTCAGCGTCTCCAGCTTCACCCGATCCTCGCTGCCGGTGGTCGTCGATCCGATCCGATACCAGGTCGCGACCTCGCGCTCGACCGGGCCGGGCGCAGCCATGCGCAGCGTGGTGCCACCGGCGATCGACGGCGTGTCGGCGATCCGCACCCATCGGTCGTTCTCGCGGATCGGCCCCTGACCGAACCCGACCAGTTCATGCCCCTCGCCCTGTGCGGCATAGACCGCGATCGCGAGGTCGACGCTGCGCCCGCGGGCATCGCCATAGCGGCCGATCAGGAAATGGTCCGCGCCCGGATAGTGCGGCACCCATGGCTCGCCAGTGATGGCGATCCGCTGCCACCCCGGCACGCTCGGCAGGCCGATCCGGTCGGGCAGCGGATCGGCGCGGCTGTCGATCACCCACCCCCATGCGGCAAAGGCGACGGCGATGCCCAGCACCGCGCCCGCCGCCATCGACCGGTCGGCGACGTGCATCGGCATCGCCTGCACCCGCACGACGTCGAACCACGGCGCATCGGGATCGCGATCGAACCAGCGCCATCCGATCGCCAGCACCCCCGCCATGGTCAGCGCGAAGAAGACCCAACCATAGACGATGTGATCGAACCCCGTCGCCGCCGCGACCGACGTCAGATGCGCGGCATAGATCGTGCCCGCCGCCCGCACGCCATTGGCCAGCACCGGCATCACCAGCGCCATCACCATGAACGCCGCCCGGCGCGGCCATGCGACGTAACAGACGTTGGCGACCAGCGCGCCGTACGCGATCATCGCGATCACGAACTTCGCGCCCGAACACGCCTCCGCGACTTCGAAATAGCCGCCCGGAATGGTGATGAGCACGCCGTCAACGCTCGCCGATACGCCCAGCGCGTGCAGGATCGGCATGGTCAGCGCGACCGTCACCGATTGCAGCCACGGCTCCATGAAATCGCCGAACGGCACCAGAAACACCATATAGGCCAGCGGAAACAGCAGACCCCGCGCGACGCGCGGCCCCAGCAACGTGACCACCGCCCCCTGCAACAGCATCACCAGCCCGACATGCCGGAACAGCGCCACCGCCGCCGCTTCGCCCACCAGCCAGCCCGCGCCACCGCCCACGACGATCGCCAGTCCCGGCCACCACGCGCCCGGCTGCAACGCAAGCACCTCACGCCGCCGCTGCCATACCAGCCAACCGATGATCGGCGGCACGAACAGGCAATGGCCATAGGTGGTCGAATTCCACCAGATATCGACCACATCGCCGACATCGCGGCGAAAGATCAGCAGCAATGGCGCCCAGATCCCGCCCAGCGCGATCAACGACCGCCGCCACTCGGCCGTCAGCACGTCCACCGGCCGGTCGAGTGCCAGGCTGCTCACAGTCCCATCAGCCCGGCAAGCGGCACCAGTCGCGCATCCCAGCCATAGCGCGCGATCGTCCGCGCCCGCGCCGCCCGTCCGAGCGTATCGGCCGCGACGGGATCGTCCAGCAACGCCCTGATCTCATCCACGAAAGCAGCCGCATCCCCCGCAACCCGGATCGAACCGTCATGATCGATGCCCTCCGCGGCCGCGGTCGAGGCAACGACCGGCCGCGCCATCGCCATCGCCTCCAGCACCTTGTTCTGCACGCCGCGCGCCAGCAGCAAGGGGGCTACGACCACGTCCGCCGCCGTGATCCAGCCGCGCACATCGGCAACCTCGCCGGTCACGATCACCCGCTCGCCCGCCAGCGCGCGGACCGCCGCCGTCGGATTGCGCCCGACGATCGCGAACCGGCCCGGCACCCCCGGCAGCACCTCGCGCACGAACCAGCGCACCGCGTCGATGTTCGGGCGATAGTCCATCTGCCCGGTAAACACGATCAGCGGCCCCGCCTCCGCTACCGGCGTCACGGCCGCCGGATCAAAAAAGCCGGTGTCGATGCCATTCTCGACCGCCTGCGCCGGCCCGCCGAACAACGCCGCCTCCGCTGCGCTCACGAACAGGGTCGCCTGCGCTCGATCCGCCACCCTGCGCTCGAAAGCGCCCAGCAACCGCGTCTCGCGCCGCAGCATCCAGCGCATCGGCCCGCGTGCATCCTCGGCATAGGCGGCGAACTTCGCCGAATCGAGGTCGACGAAATCCATGACGAACCGCGCATCGTCCGGCAGATACTGCGCCATCTGCCCCGAATAGACATAGATCGCGTCATAGCGCCGCTCGTCCAGCAACCGCGCCACCGCCGCGCGCATCGCGGCATGATCGAACGCCGCCAGCGACACCGCCCGGCCGCTCGCCACCGCCTCGACCGCCGCCCGCTTATTGCCCTTGGTCCGTGGCACCACCACCGCGCTCGCGCACCATCGCTTCAGCGCCGCATCATGGCCCAGATCGCGCGGATCGTCGGCAAAGGTAGCCAGATGCACCCGTCCCAGCGTCGCCAGATGCCGCATCACGTGGTGGCTGCGCACCTTGTCGCCGCGATCGGGGGGATAGGGCACCCGGTGGGCGAGGAACAGGATGTCGCTCACCCCAGCCCCTTCGCGATCCACGGCCCGATCCGGTTCGATACCGTCAGCGGCAGCTTCTGCCACGCCGCGATCTTCAGCCGGTATCTGGGGTTGAGCGGACTGGCATCGCGCGGCGCGGCCCCATCGGCGGTCCAGGTCGGATAGCCGAGCGGTTCGCCGACGAACCCCCAATTCTTCTTGTACGCCGCCGGTCCGGTCCCGACTTTCGACCGCCCGAAATCGAACCGGTCGCAGCCGCGCCCCCGCGCATGGCGCATCAGTTCGAAATACATCCGCTCATTGGCGCGCAACCCCCGCGCCTCTGCCGTCCCGCCGCCCCAATAGGGATAGACCGTGCCCCGCCAATAGAGCGACAGCACGCTCGCCACCGCCCGTCCCTTGTGGCGGATGGTCAGCACATCGGCATCCTCGCCGAACGCCGCGACGACCTCGCGGAACAGCGCCTTCGGAAAGACCGGTGTGCCGAGATTGCGCACCGACGTCCCATAAATCCGGAAATGCTCGCCCAGCGCCGCGCGGTCACGCCCGATCGCCACCTCGAACGGTGCCGCCAGCGCCTTGCGCACATCGGCGCGCTGCTTGCGCGGGATCGCCCGCAATTCCGCCTCGTCATCGCCGGCAAGCGACCGCACGAACCCCAGATAGCGGCTGTCGTCGAACGTCCAGCCCGGCGCGTCGATCGCCGCCCCGCCGCGCATCTCGATCGTCGGACAGTCAAGCTCGCGCGCCACCCCGACCGCCGCCTCGGCCAGCACCCGCGCCGCCGCGCCATCGCCCAGCACACCGCCGCCAACCCCGAACCCGGTCGATACCAAAGCCGCGCCGAACAGCGGCGACCGCACCTGCGTCAGCGGCACCAGCCCGACCAGCACCCCCGCATCCTCGGCGAGCAGCATCCGATAGGCCTGCCCGCACCCCGCCGCCGTCGCCTCACCCCAGATCGGCAGGTGGAACGGCGTCGCCTCGGCCCGCCCCTCGACGAACGCCATGATCCGCGCGCGTTCGCCGACATCGCCCAGATCCGCCCGCCGAACGCGCAGGCTCACAGCGCGACCGCACGCTCGGCGACGATCGCATCGGCCCGGCCCCACTCATGCCGCGCCATCAACCGCTCCAGCTTCCCCGCCATCGCCGAAAGCCGCGAATAATGGCGCAGCTTCGACCGGAACGGCGCGTTCGCCACGCGCGGCTGGCCGGGATCGATCTCCCATGGATGGAAATAGAACATTGCCGGATGTGCGTCCGCCCGGTTGCTGCGCACCACCGCATCCTCGACGACCCGGTTCGGCAGCAACCGGAAAAATCCGCCCCCCGCCGACACATCGCGACCCAGCACCCTCGCCAGCGTGATCGGCCATTCGACCAGCGCATTGCCGGTAACCGGCCGGTACAGCCCGCGCGGCGCACCGGCCCAGCCATAATGGTCATGGGCCAGCGGCGCGACCGACGAGGAATAGTGATAGCCGGCATCGGCCAGCACGCCATGCGCCCATGGGGTGCGGGCATCGATCGAAAAACTCGGCGCGCGATAGCCGGTCACCGGCTGTCCGCCGGCATCCTCCAATACCGTCCGCGCCCGCGCCAGATCGTCGCGAAACTGCGCCGCCGTCATCGTGAACACCCGCCGATGGTCCCACCCATGGCTCGCCAGTTCATGCCCGCCGCCCACGATCCGCTGCATCAGCGCCGGGAACCGCTCCGCCACCCAGCCGAGCGTGAAGAACGTCGCCGTCACCCCGGCGGCGGCGAACAGGTCGAGCACCGCGTCGGTATTCGCCTCGACCCGGTGTTCCAGCGCGTCCCAGTCGCGCCGGTCGATGACCGTTTCGAACGCGCCGACCTGAAACCAGTCCTCGACGTCGACCGACATCGCGTTGCGCATCGGGGTGACTCAGCCCACGACGCGGACGGACGTCAGGTCGGGCCGGCGCTGTTCGCCCTCGACCCAGTCGACCAGCAGCGTCAGCACCCGGCGCAGCGCCAGATCCTGCTGCTCCAGCCGTGCTTCGAGCGACTCGATCCGCGCCAGCAACGCCTCGGTATCGGCAACCGGTGCCGGCGGGCGCTGACCACTCTCGACCACCGACAAATGGATCGGGCGCGGCGGCATCGGCGGCGGCGGCGGGGTCATCGGGCGCGGATCGGCGTCGGCGAACGACGCCGGTTCCTCGGCCTCGGCATCCCCCGCCCGGCTGCCCAGCCCGTCGCGGTCGAGATCGGAAATGACGTTCTCGACGTCGAGCGCGCCGAACCGGTCGATCCCCTCGATCGCGCCGAACAGCAGCACCCGGCTGGCCAACTGGTTCAACCGCCGCGGAATCCCCCCCGACCAGCGGTGCAGCGACTCCAGTGCATCGGGCGAGAAACTCGGGCTGCCGGTCCATCCGACCACCCGCAACCGGTGTTCCAGATACGGTCCGACTTCCTCGACCTCCATCGGGTCGAGGTGATGCATCGCGATCACCCGCTGACGCAGCTGCTCCAGCCGGTCCGACCCGTGCAGCCGCTGCCGGAATTCGGGCTGGCCGAGCAGGAAGATCTGCAACAGCGCATAGCCGCCCGCTTGGAAATTCGACAGCATCCGCAATTCTTCGATCGACCCGACCGGCAGCGACTGCGCCTCGTCGATCACCAGCAGCGTCCGCCGGCCCGACCGCGCGACATTGTGCAGCCCGCGTTCGATCCCGCCCAGCAACTGCGCCTTGGTCAGCCCGGCGGGATCGACGTCCAGCCCCGACGCGACCAGCCGCAACAGGTCGTCCGCCTCGATCTGCGTCGTCACGATCCGGATGACGTTCAGTCGCGCGGCATCGATCGTCCGCATCAAATGGCCGAGCAGCGTCGTCTTGCCGGTACCCGGATCGCCGGTGATGACGATGAAGCCCTCGCCCTGGCTCAGCCCATAGCCGAGATACGCCATCGCCTTGCGATGCGTCGCGGTATCGAACCAGAACGCCGGGTCGGGCGTCAGCTGGAACGGGCGACCGGTCAGGCCATAGTGATCGTCGTACATCAGCATCTCCGTTGGGAGCTGTATAACCCCCGATCGGTTTATTCTTCTTAAAATTTCGCGCCGCGACCTATGTGCAGGTCACGACCGTGCGGCAAGCCGCTGACGATGGCATGATATTCTCTCGTCACCTCCGCGAAGGCGGCGGTCAATCGACGCGGCGTCGCCGAATCCGGACGACCGTCCGCGGATAACGATTCCCGCCTGCGCAGGAAGGACGCGAAGTGCGGGGAAGCGCGAGGCGCTATCACTTCATCCGAGGGCGATCGACATTCAGTAGGGTGTCGACTTCTCCCCTCCCTGACAAGGGAGGGGTCGGGGGTGGGTTGGCCCGCGAGGGAGCGGACTCTCCAGCCCCAGACCGACCCACCCCCAGCCCCTCCCTTGTCAGGGAGGGCAGCAGTTCGCTGGCCTGACAGCTGAAGATCGATCGCCCCTAGAACCGGTACCCGACTCCCAGCAGCGCCTGCGCGATCACATCGGCGTCGGCCCCCTCGACGTCGAAGCCGTACAGCCCGGCCGTCAAACTGCCATAGGCCCGCCCGAACCGCCGGTAATAGCCGCCCTGCGCCCCGCCGCCCCATGCGTCGAGACCGCCTTCGATCCCGCTGGTGAAATAGTTGCCGTACACATCGACGCTGAACGACGACCGGCCGTCGATCGCCCATTGGCCAAAGCCCTGCACATAATAGCTTTCGTCGCGCGACGAATAGACGACCGCCCCCGGCACCGGCGGGATATAGAAGCGCCGGCTGGCATAGCCCGCACCCAGCCCCAGCCGCGTCGGCCCGCGCGTAATCGAATAGACCGCATCGATCCCGCGCGCGCGGAACGTCGCCGCGCTGATCGACTGGAACACCGGCGTCAGGCACGCGCCCGCGTTCGACTGTCCCTCGGGCGTCACCCCGCCACCGAACACGCACCCGCCATAGCGCGCGCCGAACGGGTCCTGCCCGTCGATATAGTTGATCGGCAGTTGCGCCAGCGATCCGGTCAGCTGCCGGCCGAAGGTGGTGACGCTGTCATAGACCCCGACCTGCACCGCCGCGCCCGGTCCGGTCTGCCATTGCAGCGATGCGGTATAGCTCATCGAACCATAGCGCCGCCCCAGCCGCGCCTCCAGTGCGGTGCGCGGCGACGGCCGCCACAACACGCCCGCGTCCCAGATCAGCCCATCGATATCATAGGCGATGCGCGGATCGGACGCCGGATCGGTCACGAACCGCCCCGCCCCGTCGAGTACCGGTCGACCCTGCGCATCGATCAGCGGATCGCGCTGCGTCACCTCGATCTTTTCATAACCGACCCCGCCGACCGCGGCGAGGGTGCGCGTGATCGGCAGCACCGCATCGATCCGGCCATAGGTGCCTTCGAATTTCTGGTCGAGTTGCCCGGCATCCTCGCGCAGCCACGCACCCGACACGGTCAGGCCGATCGGCAGGATCGTGCCCGCGCGCGTGCCCGCGCTCCCCATCACCAGATGGCTGGTCGCCTCGTCGAAATAATCGACCCGCCGTTGTCCGGGGGCCAGATCGATCGCGCCGGGTGCCTCGGCCTTCACATAGCCGAACTGGTACGTGCCGTTGACCGCGAACGGTCCGACCCGCGTCGCGATCGTCGGGCCGGCATACAGGCCATAGACCTGTGCGGTATTGACGTTGCTGGCGTTGACGAACGGTCCGAAACCGCCGCCGCGCTGGTCGCCCCGCGCCCGCGTCGCGATCACGCCGCCCTCCAAGTTCAGCCAGCGCGTGATCGCGACATTGGCGCGCGCCAGCCCCGAATGGATTTCACCGCCGCCAAAGCCGCTGCCCCAATCAAAAATCCGCTGATACTGGTAATTGGCCTGTACCTGCACGCGCTGCGTCGTGACCTGCGCATCGACCCCGGCAGTCACCTGCGTATAGGTGACGACGTCGCCGTCGGTCAGGTCGGCGGCGACCGCCTGCCCGACTTCGATATAGGGGCTGACATCGACGCGCTGCGCCTGTGCCGGCACGGCGGTCGCGATCAGCACCGGCAGGGCCACGCGATGCATCAATCCTGTTCCTGCCCGTAATAGCCGAAGCGCGGCCCGTCGGCGCGATAGGTCGTCGCGTTCAGCAGCAGCTGGATCTCGTCGCACCCGTCGAGCAGCGCGACCGCCTCGCGCAGGTCGGCTTCGCTGCTGCGATCGGCGCGCACCACCAGCACCGTCTGCCCGACCAGCGTCGCCAGCACCGCTGCCGGCGATGCCGCCAGCGCCGGCGGCGAATCGAACAGGATGATGCGATCGGGATCGGCCGCCAGCAACGTATCGAGCACCGCGCGCGCCCGGTCGCTGCGCAGCAATTCGGTATCGGCATGGGTCCGTGTCCCCGCCGGCAGGATCGACAGCTGCGGCACGTCGGTGGGGATCACCAGCGCCTCGGCATCGATGCTCGCATCGCCCAGCGCGTCGAGCAGTCCGCGTTCGGCCGTCATCCCCAACCGGTCGAGAATGTCGGGCTTGTTGACGTCGGCATCGACCAGCAGGACGTTCAGGTCACGCTCCGCCGCCAGCGACAGCGCAAGGTTGATCGCGCAGAACGTCTTGCCGTCGCCCGGTTGCGCCGAACAGATCAGGATCATGCGCGCCGCATCCTCGTCGCGCTTGGCGACATCGGCACCGGTCGCCAGCAACTGGCGCTTCACCAGCCGGAATTCCTCGGCCAGCGCGGTCACCGGCCCGCCGGGCACCAGCATGCCGCCGGCCGCCAGCGCATCGCGATCGATCCGCGCGGGATCGATCGCGGGAACGCGCGCTTCGGGCATCGGCTGTCCCGCCGGTGCGGTTTCCGGCACGGCCGGTTCGGCCACCGGCGGCAGGCCGGCTACCGGCTCCAGCCGCCAACGGTCCGCCGCCCGCTCGAGCAGGGATGCGCCACGCAGGCCACGGTGCGACTGATCGTTCACTTGGCCGTCCTCCCTTCAGGCCACCAGCCCGCGCTGTGCGAACTCTAGGCCCAGCAACAGCAAGAACGCGGCGAGCAGTGCCCCCGCCCCGCCCGCGAACAGCTTCAACCGCCGCTGCCGCTCGGCGCGTACCGTCTCGGTCACGACCTCGCCGATCGCGCCTAGCACCGGCATTCCGCTGATCTTTTCCAGCCGCGCCGCCGTGGCGAAGCTGGTCTTCAACCGGCTGAGCGCGAACGCCGCCCCCAGCCCCGCGCCGATCCCGACGACCAGCACGCCCATCAGCAGCAGCGGCCGGTTGGGCGCGGTGGGTGCGCGGGGCTGGGTCGGCGGGTCGATCACGCTGAATTTCACCGCATCGGTATCGGTCTGCACGCTGCTCTGGATACGCACCTGTTCGCGATCCTGGAACAACGAGTCATATTGCTGTTTCAGCGAAGCGATGTCGCGGTCGAGCTGCGACTGCTGCGCGGCCGCCTGCGGATCGGCGGCGATCTTCGCCTGCAATCCGTTCAGCTGGCCCTCGATCTGCTGCTTGCGCTGGGTCAGTTCGGCAACCGTCGCCTGCCGGTCGGCCTGCGCCGCACGCAATTGCAGATAGAAGGGATTGGGCGACGCCGCCGTCCCGCCGCTGACGCCACCGCCCTCGCCGCGCGCCGCCGCCCGTGCCGCCGCCAGCTGCCGGTTCAGCGCCACCATGTCGGGGTGCGCGTCGGTCCAGCCCCGGCTGCGTCCCTCGGCGATCTGCCCTTCGATCGCGTTCAGCCGTGCGCGTGCCGGCCCGACCATCGCCGTCCCCGCGGTGCCCGGCAGCGTCGCCGCCGTGCCCGCCATCTGCGCGTTCGCCGCCGACAGGCTCGACTGCGCCGCCGCCAGATCGCCATCGATCTGCGCCAGTTCCGACCGCGCATTCGACATACGATCGTCGAGCGAGCCCGTCCCCGGCAGCATCGCCATATATTGCGCCTGAAACGCCTGCCGCCGCGCCTCGGCATCGGCCAGTTGCGTCTGCCGCTGCGCCAGCTGCTGGTCGAGGAAGCGGAGCGACTGCACCGTCGCATCGCGGTCGCTCGCCAGATTGTCCTCGACGAAGATGTCGATCATCTTCTGCACGATCTCGCGCGCCAGCTTGGGATTGCCCGACGTCGCCGAAATCTCGAACAGATTGTCCTGCTGCGCGGTCAGCTTGATCGCGTTCTGCAACGACGCCACCCGGTCCGCCACGTCGCGGTCGTTGGCGATCGTCTCCGCCATCGACGTGCCGCGCACGACCTTTTCGAGGTTCACCGCCGACGTCAGCGTCTGGCGGATCCGGTCGATGTTGTTGGACTGCGCATTCTGCGCCACCGCCGCCTCGGCACCGGGCAGCACCTGCCGCATCTCGACCATCACCCGCGCGGTCGATTGATAGCTGTTGGAGATCTGGCTGACGACCAGCCACCCGCCCAGACACACCACCCACGCGATGCCCAGCGCGATCCAGCGCCGCTGCCAGATCGCATGGACGATCAGTTTCAGTTCCCCATACAGCCCGTCCATCTCAGAACATGCTTTCGGGAATGATGATGACGTCGCCGGGCTGCAATTTGACGTTCGCGCTCGAATCGCCGTTCTTCAACAGGCTGGAAATGCGCAGCCCGAATTCCTGCTGCTTGCCGGTCGTCCGGTCATAGCGGACCAGCCGCGCCCGGTTGCCCGACGCATATTGGTTCAGCCCGCCGACCGCGATCATCGCGTCGAGCAGCGTCATGTTCGCGCGGTACGGCAGCGAAGCGGGCTTTTCGGTCGCGCCCACCACCCGCACCTGCTGGCTGAACGTGCCCGAGAAATTCTCTACGATGACCGATACCAGCGGGTCCTTCACATATTCGCCCAGCGCCAGCTTCAGGTCGTCGGCCAGCATCGCCGGGGTCTTGCCGGTGGCGGGCATGTCGTTGATCAGCGGCGTGGTGATCCGCCCATCGGGACGCACCTGCACCTTCGCCGACAATTCGGGATTGCGCCACACGAAGATGCTCAGCTGGTCGAGCGGCCCGATGACATAGGCCTCACCCGGTGCCTCCTTTGCCTGCACGAACGGCGCGGGCGGCAGTTCGGGTCGCGTCGCGCCGCCGGCGCATCCGCCCAGCACCGCGCACAGCGCCACCCCGGCAACTCCACCCTTTGGACGCATAAAACTTCCTCGTTCGAACGCGCACGGCCACGACCGCGCAGGACTGTAGCCCGCTATGCCGGCCAAGGGGTAAATATCCGGTTGAGTACAGCAACAAGCGTCGACCCTGTCCCATTTTGCGACAATCGCCGGATCATGACGGTTCCCGAACCAGCAATTCGCGCGCCGGCGGATGCCCCAGAAACGCCGCCGGACTGGCCGTCGCGCCATACGCCCCCGCCTGAAACAGCACGATCGTATCGCCGACCGCCACCTGCGGCAGCGCCACCCGGTCCGCCAGCCGGTCGAGTGGGGTGCACAGGCATCCGACCACCGACGCCGTCGTCGTCGGTTCGGCATCGATCCGCTCGGCCACCGCCACCGGATAGTTGCGGCGCACCACCGTCCCGAAATTGCCGCTCGCCGCCAATTGATGATGCAGCCCGCCATCGACCACCACGAACGTCTCGCCGCCGCTGACCTTCACGTCGAGCACGCGCGTACAATACACTCCCGCCTCGCCCACCAGCCAGCGGCCCAGTTCGACCGCAAAGCCGGTCTCGCGCAGCACCGCACCGCGCGCGGCCAGCCGCTCACCCAGCGCGGCACCTACGCTCTCGACATCGACCGGCCGGTCGCCCGCGAAATAGGGGATGCCGAACCCGCCGCCCAGATTGACGGACGCCGGCACCGCCCCCGCTTCCTCCGCCAGCCGCTCGGCCAGCGTCACCGTCGCCGCCTGCGCCTCGATGATCGCCGCACTGTCGAGCGTCTGCGACCCGGCAAAGATATGGAACCCATGCCAGTCCGCACCGACCGCCACCAGCCGCCGCACCAGCGCCGGCACCCGCGCCGCATCGATCCCGAACGGAGAGGCGCGCCCGCCCATCCGCATCCCCGATCCGCGCAGTTCGAAATCAGGGTTCACCCGCACCGCGATCCGGGGACGAATGCCCAGCCGATCGCCAATCGCCAGCGCCCGGTCGGCTTCACCCTCCGATTCGACATGCAGCGTTGCGCCGGCCCCGATCGCCGCCGTCAGTTCATCGTCGCGCTTGCCCGGCCCGGCAAAGCTGATCGCCGTCGCCGGCTTTTCGTTCAGCGCCATCGCCAGTTCGCCGCCCGACGCCACGTCGAGCCCGTCGACCAGCGGCGCGATCATCGCCAGCAGGTCGCGGTGCGGATTGGCCTTGATCGCATAATGCACCCCGACCCCGTCGGGCAGCGCCGCCCGCAACCGTGCCACCCGCGCCGCAATTGCCCCGCCGTCATACACGAACGCCGGCGTATCCCCGGCACGCGCCAGCAACTCGGCGAAATCGACCCCACCTACGCTCAACCGCGACTGCCCGGCAAAGCCCGCCGGGATTGGCCCGATCGGCTTCATGCCACTGCGCCATGCGCCAATGCCCGCACCGCCACCCGGTCGAGCTTGCCATTGGCGTTGCGCGGCATCGCCTCGACCCAGACATAATGCGCCGGCTGCTGGAAACTCGGCAGGTCGCGCCGTAGTCGCGCACGCACCGCCGCCTCCGCACCCTCGACCGCCGCCCGCGCGACGACGACGATCGCCTGCCCTTGCCGTGGATCGGGCAGCCCGACCGCGACCGCCTCGGCCACCTCGCCGCCGGCCTCGACCGCTTCCTCGACCTCGGTCGGGCTGATCCGGTTGCCCGCCACCTTCATCATCTCGTCATCGCGTCCCACGAAGCGCAGCAATCCGTCCGCCCCTTCCGCCACCGTATCGCCCGACCATACCGCCATGCCGCCGCTCGCCATCCACGCCGGTGCCGGCCGGAACCGGAGCGCGGTCCGCTCGGCATCCTGCCAATACCCTTGCGCGACCAGCGGCCCGGCATGGACCAGTTCGCCCGGCTCGTCCGGCCCGGCCCGGCTGCCATCGGCGCGCACGACCGCCACCTCGGCAAACGGGATCGCCCGACCCATCGCATCGGGGTTCGCATCGATCAACGCCGGGTCCAGCCAGGTCGACCGGAACGCCTCGGTCAGCCCATACATCGCAACCACATCGGCACCCGCGAACCGCTCGCGCAACCCCCGCACCATCCGCGGCGTCAGTGCCCCGCCCGAATTGGTCAGCCGCTTGAGCCGCGCCGCCGTCCCCGCCGGCCACTCCGCCTCCAGCAACTGTGTCCACAACGGCGGCACGCCGGCCAGCGTCGTCGCCGCGAACCGGTCGACCGCCTTCACCACGTCGCGCGCGGTCAGGTAATCCAGCGGCACCGCCGCAGCCCCCGCAGCCCAGCTCGACAACAACTGGTTCTGCCCATAATCGAAACTCAGCGGCAGCACCGCCAGCACCCGGTCGTCGGGCGTCAGCGCCAGATAGTGCGCGACCGAAACTGCCCCCAGCCACAAATTGGCATGGCTCAGCATCACCCCCTTGGGCCGCCCGGTCGACCCCGAGGTATAGAGGATCGCCACCAGCGCCGCCGGATCGCCGTCGCTCGCGGCCATCGGCGCGCCATCGGGCATGTCGGGCATGTCGGTCGCGACCGCACATCCCGCGGGCACATCCCCCGCGGCCAACGCCACAAGCCGCGCGGCCTGCGTCACCAGCAGCGACGCCCCGCTATCGGCCAGAATATGCGCGACCTGCGCCCGCTTGAGCGCGGGATTGACCGGCACATGCACCAGCCCCGCCCGCGCCGCCGCCAGCGGCATGACGCACGCCAGCCGCGTCTTGGGCAACCACGTCGCCACCCGCGCGCCGGCGGGCAAACTCCGCAACCCACCGGCGACCCGCGCGACCAGCGTTTCGAGTTCGGCAAACGTCACTACGCCCTCACGGTCGATCAACGCCGCGGCATCAGCGTCCCCGCGCAACGGCAAGCGGTCGATCGTCTGCGGAACCGGATCAGGCATCCCCGCGCCTTAGCCCAGTTGCGGGACGGATTGAACCGGGGGCGCTGCGGACTTCGAAGTACGAAAGGTCAGGCAGCAACCCGACCGACCCAAAGTCCGACCGGCCTGGTCGTATCGACATTCGACGACCACCACGAAAGTTCGTCATTCCCGCGCAGGCGGGAATCCATAGACACTGACGTCTCGGCCGGATTCGCAACGCTGGCACATATGGACTCCCGCCTGCGCGGGAGTGACGAAAGGGGATGGAACACTATTCCTGCGCCCAGCGAACTGAATGTCGCTCTCGCCTCGGACGACCCGCCCATCTGCCGTGCCCCCGCGCAGGCGGGGGTCCAGAGCCAAGCAGAAGAACGCCCTGCGACTGGCCCCCTCGACCTGACTTTTTTTGCTCCAACGACCACAAGCGCGGGCCCGCCGAACGCAAGGCAGGAACGACGGCAACGCCCCCCAACCCGCCACCTTGGCATCCCGCGCCCCAACCCTTACACACCCGCGATCCGGCGACCATATCGCCGACAGGGGAAACGACGTGATCGCACAGGGTTCAGCATCGACCGAGGAAACCGTCCGCGCGGTGTTGCGCGACGTGCTGGGCCTGTCCGCCGAACGCGCCGCCGCCTTCGACGAAGCGACGCCGCTGTTCGGCGCGCTGCCCGAACTCGATTCGATGGCGGTCGCCGGCGTCCTGACCGAGATGGAGGACCGGCTCGGCATCCTGATCGAGGACGACGATATCGACGGCGAAACGATGGAAACCTTCGGCGCGCTGGTCCGCTTCGCGAGCGCCAAGGCCCCCGCTTGATCGACCGCTACGACTGGCCCGGTGGCAGCGAGGCGCTCTGGCGCTTCGGTCCCGCTACCGGTCCGGTCGTCCTGCTGCTGCTGCCCCCGTTCGAGGAAGCCAACCGCACCCGCACCTTCGCGGTCGGGCTGCTCCGCGCGCTCGCTGCCCGCGATATCGGTGCGATGCTGCCCGACCTGCCGGGACAGGGCGACAGCCTGCTCCCGACCGACGCGGTCACGCTGACCGACTGGCGCAGCGCCGTCGTCGCGCTGGTCGAGGCAACCGACCGGCCGGTCGTCACCGCCGCGATCCGTGCCAGCGCGTTGCTCGATCGTGACGCCGACGTCGCCGGTCGCTGGCACCTCGCCCCGCAAACGGGCGAGCGGCTGCTCCGCGAACTGTCCCGCATCGGCATCGATCGCGACGGCGACATGGCCGACGTCGCCGGCAACCGCCTGTCGGCGACGCTGCTCGCCGAACTCGAAACCGCGACGCCTGCTACCGTCCAGCCGCTCCGAACCGTCCGGCTCGGCACCGATCCCGGCCCGGCCGATCTTCGCATCGACGCGGCACCACTGTGGCGCAGGAGCGAACCGGGCAACGACCCGGACCTTGCCGCCGCCCTCGCCGACGACCTCGCCGCATGGAGCCGCGCTTGCGTCGGCTGGTGACGATCCCCTGTGCCGGCGAAACCATCGCCGCGACGCTCGATCCCGCCGAAGGGGACACCGCGCTGCTGATCGTCTCGGGCGGCAACGAACTGCGGATCGGCGCGCATCGCGGCATGGCGCTGCTGGCGGCGGCGGTGGCGGCGGCGGGCTTTCCGGTGCTGCGCTACGACCGGCGCGGCATCGGCGATTCGACCGGGACCAATGGCGGATTCCTGTCGGCCGCGCCGGACCTGATGTGCGCCACCGCATGGCTGCGTGCTGCGACCTGCGCGAAACGGATCGTGGCGTTCGGCAATTGCGACGCGGCGACAACCCTCGCGCTGTTCCACGGACCGGCCGGCATCGACCGCCTGCTGCTCGCCAATCCGTGGGTCGTCGAACCGACCAACGACCTGCCGCCCCCCGCCGCGATCCGCGCGACCTATGCGCAGCGGCTGGTTTCGCCCTCGGCATGGCGGCGACTATTGACCGGCCGTGTCAACTTCGGCCTCCTGACGCGCGGATTGGTCACCCTCGCCACCGATCGCCGCACCCCAACCGGCCTGACCAACCGCTTCGCGGAGGGGCTGGCCTCCGGCACCCCGACCGACATCCTGCTCGCGACCGACGATCACACCGCCCGCGCATTCCTCGATGCGTGGCACCTTCGCCACCTTTCGGACCTGCGCGCCCGCATCCCCGTGCACCACCACGCTTCGGCCAGCCACAGCTTCGCCCGCCCCGCCGACCGCGACTGGTTGCGCGCCCAGGTGCTGGTCGCGCTCAGTCGAGATTGGGCCGCAGCCACCGCTCCGCCTGCTCGACGCTGACCCCGCGCCGCGCGGCATAGTCCGCCAACTGATCCCGCCCGATCCGCGCCACCCCGAAATAGGCGCTGTCCGGGTGCCCGAAATAGAACCCCGACACCGCCGCCGTCGGCAGCATGGCAAAGCTGTCGGTCAGCGTGATTCCAGTGGCTTGCGTCGCACCCAGCATCTCGAACAGGATCGGTTTCTGGCTATGGTCGGGGCAGGCCGGATAGCCCGGTGCCGGGCGGATGCCGCGATACTGCTCGCGGATCATCGCCTCGTTGGTCAACTGCTCGTCGGGCGCATAGCCCCACAACACGGTGCGCACGTGATGGTGCAGCCGCTCGGCAAACGCTTCCGCAAACCGGTCGGCCAGCGCCTTCAGCAGGATGTCCTGATAATCGTCATTCTCGGCCTTGAACCGCGCGATATGCGGGTCGATCCCGTGGATGCCGACCGCGAACCCGCCCATCCAGTCCCCCGCCGGATCGACGAAATCGGTCAGGCACATATTTGCCCGGCCCTCACGCTTCTGCACCTGCTGGCGCAGGAACGGCATCCTGATCGCATGGGTCGCATGGCTATTCTGCAGCGGCGTCGCGAAATCGTGCGGCACCCCCGACAGCGGCGACACCCGCCCGGCCTCCAGCGCCGGTTCGAGCTGCTCCGCCGGCACGTCGACGATCACGTCGTCGCCCTGCGCGCGGCAATGCCAAAGTGCTGCAACCCCCTTCGCCGTCAGCCATTTCTCGGCGATGATCTGGTCGAGCATCGCCTGCGCATCTTCGTAGAGCGACGACGCGCTTTCACCCACGACCGCGTCGGTCAGGATCGCCGGGAAGTTCCCCGCAAGTTCCCATGCCCGGAAGAACGGCGTCCAGTCGATATAGTCGCGCAGATCCGCCAGATCCCAATCATCGAACACATGCCGTCCGGGCTGCGCGGGCGCTCCCGGCTTCTGGGCGAAATCCGCCTTGAAACCGTTGGTCCGCGCATCGGCGATCGGCGTCAATTCGCTCTGCCCCTTGCCCGCCCGCGCGATCCGCACCGCTTCGTAATCCGCGGCGATCTGCTCGACATAGGCGTCGCGCCCGGTCTCGCTGACCAACGTCGTCGCGACACCGACCGCACGGCTCGCATCGAGCACATGGACGATCGGCCCGTCATAGGCCGGCGAAATACGCAGCGCGGTATGGACCTTCGACGTGGTCGCCCCGCCGATCAGCAGCGGCATGGTCATGCCCGCCCGCTTCATCTCCTCGGCAACGGTGACCATCTCGTCCAGCGACGGCGTAATCAGCCCCGACAGGCCGATCATGTCGGCGTCGTTCTCGTTGGCGGACTCCAATATTCTGGTCCACGGCACCATCACACCCAGATCGACCACGTCGAAACCGTTGCACTGCAGCACGACGCCGACGATGTTCTTGCCGATATCATGAACGTCGCCCTTAACGGTCGCCATGATGATCTTGCCCTTGCCCTTCGCACCGGGCTCCTTCGCCGCCTCGATGAACGGCAGCAGGTGCGCGACCGCCTTCTTCATGACGCGCGCCGATTTCACGACCTGCGGCAGGAACATCTTGCCCGACCCGAACAGGTCGCCGACGACGTTCATCCCGTCCATCAGCGGCCCTTCGATCACCTCGATCGGACGTGCAAACTGCTGGCGGCACTCCTCGGTATCGTCGACGACATGCGCGTCGATGCCCTTGACTAGCGCATATTCCAGCCGCTTCACGACCGGCAGCGACCGCCATTCGGCAGCAGCCTTTTCCGCGACGGCGTCGGTCCCCTTATACTTCTCGGCCAGCGCGATCAGGCGATCGGTCGCGCCGGGATCGCGGTTGAGGATGACGTCCTCGCACGCCGTCCGGAGCTCGGCATCGATCGTGTCGTACACGTCGAGCTGGCCCGCATTGACGATGCCCATGTCCATGCCCGCCGGGATGGCGTGGTAGAGGAAGATCGAGTGCATCGCCCGCCGCACCGGCTCGTTACCGCGAAAGCTGAACGACAGGTTCGATAGCCCGCCAGAGATATGGCAATGCGGGCAGCGCGCCTTGATCTCACGGCACGCCTTGATGAAGTCGACGCCGTAGTTGTTGTGCTCCTCGATCCCGGTCGCCACCGCGAAGATATTGGGGTCGAAGATGATGTCCTCGGGCGGAAAGCCGATCCCCATCAGCAGGTCATAGGCGCGCGAACAAATCTCGACCTTGCGCGCCTGGGTATCGGCCTGCCCGACCTCGTCGAACGCCATCACGACGACCGCCGCGCCATAGTTCATGCAGATGCGCGCATGATGGAGGAACGCTTCCTCGCCTTCCTTCATGCTGATCGAATTGACGATCGGCTTGCCGCTTACGCACTTCAGCCCCGCCTCGATCACGTCCCATTTGGAACTGTCGACCATCACCGGGATGCGCGCGATGTCCGGCTCGGCCTGAATGAGCTTCAGGAAGGTCGTCATCGCGTGATGCGCGTCGAGCAGCCCCTCGTCCATGTTGACGTCGAGTACCTGCGCCCCGCTCTCGACCTGTTGCAGCGCGACCTCGACCGCGGCGGCATAGTCGCCCGCCATCACCAGCTTCTTGAAGCGGGCGGAGCCAGTCACGTTGGTGCGTTCGCCGATGTTGACGAAATTGGTCGAAGCGTTGGTCATGGCACTTTCTTCTCCCTCTCCCCTTCAGGGGAGAGGGCCGGGGAGAGGGGAAGTTGGAGAGGACGGTGGACTGCCCCTCCCAACCCTCTCCCCTGAAGGAGAGAGGGCTTTCGGGTTCAGGCCGCCATCGTGAACGGTTCCAGCCCGGCGAGGCGCGTCTGTACCGGCACCTTCGGCACCCGGCGTGGCGCGACGCCCCTCACCCGCTCGGCCATCGCCTTGATATGGGCGGGCGTCGATCCGCAGCAGCCGCCGAGGATATTGACCTGTCCATGATCGGCCCAGTCGCCGACCAACGCCGCCGTCGTCACCGGCGCCTCGTCATAGGCACCCAGTTCGTTGGGCAGCCCGGCATTGGGGTACACCATGATCAGCGTGTCGCAGATCTCGGACAGGGTCTTCACATGCGGGCGCAGCTGTTCCGCACCGAACGAACAGTTCAGCCCGATCGTCACCGGCTTCGCATGGCGGACCGCGTGCCAGAACGCCTCGACCGTATGGCCCGACAGGTTACGCCCCGACAGGTCGGTCAGCGTCATCGACAGCATGATCGGCAGATCGCGGCCCAGCGCCTGCCCTGCCTCGATCGCGGCCATCACCCCGGCCTTGGCGTTCAGCGTATCGAACACTGTCTCGATCAGCACGAAATCGATCCCGCCGCTGACAAGCGCATCGATCTGTTCACGATAGACGTTCTTCAGATGATCGAAATCGATCTCACGGTAGCCGGGATCGTTCACGTCTGGCGACAATGACAGCGTCTTGTTGGTCGGCCCGATCGCCCCGGCAACGAAGCGCGGCCGGCCGTCGCGTGCGGCATAGTCATCGGCCAACGACCGGGCGATCCGGGCGCTCTGGATGTTGATATCGGCCACCAGCGCCTCGGCACCATAATCCGCCTGGCTGATCAGGTTCGCGCTGAAGGTGTTGGTCGACACGATATCCGACCCGGCGTCCAGATAGGCGCGGGTGATCGTCTCCGGCACCTCCGGCTTGGTGATCGCCAGAATGTCGTTGTTGCCCTTCTGGTCATGCCCCAGCGTCAGGCTGCCGGCATAGTCGGACTCGGACAATTTCCAGTTCTGGATTTCGGTGCCGAACGCGCCGTCGGTGATGAGGACGCGTTTTGCGGCTTCGGCGTTCAGGCGTTCGCGAACGGAGGTCATGAGTCTTCCTTCGAACCTTCGGATCAGGCTGCCGCGGCGACCGGCGTCGCGCGCGGCCGCAGCCCCAGCAAATGACAAATGGCGTAGGACAATTCGGCACGGTTGAGCGTGTAGAAGTGGAAATCGCGCACGCCGCCGGCATATAGCTTGCGGCACATTTCCGCCGCGACCGTCGCCGCGACCAGCTGCCGCGCGCCCGGATGATCGTCCAACCCTTCGAACAGCCGGTCCATCCACGCCGGGATCGACGCACCGCACAGCCCGGCGAACTTTCGCACCTGCCCCACATTCGACACCGGCAGGATGCCCGGCACGATCTCCGCGCTGATCCCCGCCGCAGCGGCAGCATCGCGGAAGCGGAAGAACGCTTCGGGCGTAAAGAAGAACTGGGTGATCGCCCGCGTCGCGCCGGCGTCGATCTTTCGCTTCAGATTGTCGAGATCGGCCTGTTGATGCTCCGAGTCCGGATGGCATTCGGGATAGGCCGCGACCGAAATCTCGAAGGGATGCAGCTTCTGCAACCCGGCGACCAGATCGGCGGCATTGGCATAGCCATCGGCATGTGGGACGAACTTCTGCCCCATGGTCGGCGGATCACCGCGCAGTGCGACGATGTGACGCACGCCCGCCTGCCAATATTCCTCGGCGACCTGATCGATCTCGGCGCGGCTCGCCTCGACACAGGTCAGATGGGCAGCGGCGGGCATCGACGTCTCGCGGGCGATGCGCGCGACCGTCGCGTGGGTCCGCTCGCGCGTCGATCCACCCGCACCATAAGTCACCGACACGAATTTCGGTGCGAGGGGTTCGAGTGCGCGCACCGTTTCCCACAGTGCTGCCTCCATCTTGTCGCTCTTGGGCGGAAAAAATTCGAAGCTGACCGCACAGTCGCCCGCCAGATCGGCGAACAACGGTGCATCCAGTGCGCGCCGCGCTTCTTCGAGGTCGGAAATGGTAGGAGTCATGCTGCCTTCACCTCGCGCACGTCGAACGTCCGTCGTGCCATCCAGAGTTTCACCGTCAGTTCGCCGCCGCCCAATGTCCGAGTCGATACCGGGACAAGGCCCGCACCTGCGAACCAGCCCAGCATCTGTTCGTCCGAGAAACCCAGACGCGCATGGGCATCGCGCTGCCGCAATTCCTCGCGCTCGTGCGGCGCGAAATCGCAGATCAGCAGCCGGCCACCCGGTTGCAGGACGCGGGCAGCTTCTTCGATCGCCGCGCCCGGATGCTGTACGAAATGCAGCACGTGATGCAGCACCGCTGCGTCGGCAACCGCCGTATCCAGCGGCAATGCGTAAATATCCGCCTGCCGCAACTCGGCCTGATCGATGCCGCGCTCGGTCAGCTTCGCCCGCGCCAGCCGCAGCATTTCCGAAGACCGGTCGATCCCGATCGCCTGTGCGGCCTGCGGCCCGAACAGTTCGAGCATCCGTCCGGTACCGGTACCGATATCGACCAACAGTCCGATCGGTGCGGAACCCAGTGCCGCAATCATCGCCGCCTCGACCTGTTCCTCGGCGATATGCAGCGACCGGATCGCATCCCATTCGCCGGCATGTGCCTCGAACCACGAAGCGGCAGCGGCCGTGCGATCGGCGCGTACCGCTGCCAACCTGGCTCGATCGTCTGCGGTCGCGGCATCGTCCGCCGGCATCCACGCATCGAGCGCCGCCAGCAGCGGATCGACGACCGTCTGTGTCCCGAGTGCAACGAAGACCCAGCTACCCTCCTTGCGGCGGACCGCCAGACCGGCATCGCACAGGATTTTCACGTGCCGGCTGACCCGTGGCTGGCTCTGGTCCAGCACCTGTGCCAACTCGCCGACCGACAATTCCATCGATCGCAACAGCGTCAGCACCCGCAGCCGGGTCGCGTCGCTTGCCGCGCGCAGGATATCGAGGGCGAATGCCATGAGTCATCATATAAAGATATCTTTATATGGGGTCAATCGACCGCGTGCTGCTTTGCGTCATCGTTGCGCAGATGAAACCGTACCGTTGCTGGCGCGTTGGGCCGCGATCATACCGGAAGGGAAACCGCCATGAAAAAGCTTCTTCTGCTGCCAATCGCCGCCGTCGCACTCTCGATCGGAGCCTGCAGCCAAAAGACCCAGAACGAAACCGGCGAGGCCGCCGATGCCGTTGCCGCCGACGTGAACGCCACGATGGGTGAGGCCGTGAACGACGTCCAGACCGCTGGCGAGCGTGCGCTGGGAGCAGCGGAGAACGCCACCGATCGCGCGGGCGACAAGATCGAGAACGCAGCCGATCGCGCCGGTGCCGCCATCGATCGCGGTGCTGCAAAGGCAGATGCGGCCACCGACAACGCCCAGCGCGAAGCCGGCCAGAGCCTCGAACGGGCCGGACGCGACCTCCAGCGCTGACGGAAGACGGTTATCTGGATCAAAAGGCCGTACCCCGACGCAACGGGGTGCGGCCTTTTTCGTAGGAAGACGATCGATGCGGCAGACCTATGTCCTACCCCTCCTGCTACTCGCCGCTTGTAGCGCGGGCGACGAGCCGAGTGCGCCGGGTGGAGTCACCGATAGCGAAGCGGCGGCTTTGAACGATGCTGCGGCGATGCTGGATGCGAACAGTGTCGACGCCAATGTGCTGACGGCGCAACAAAAGGAACCACGATGACCGATGTCCCGCTGCGCAATTTGGGTGCGACCGAACTCGCCACCCCGCCGCTGATCCTTGGCGGCAACGTCTTTGGCTGGACGATCGACCGCGCCGAAAGCTTCCGTATTCTCGACGCGTTCGTCGACATGGGCGGTACGATGATCGATACGGCCGACGTCTATTCGGCATGGGTCGACGGCCATCGCGGCGGGGAGTCCGAGACGATCATCGGCGAATGGTTACGGCAATCGGGCAAGCGCGACCGCGTGGTGCTCGCGACCAAGGTCGGGATGCTGCCCGGCGACGGTATCGAAAAGCTGGCACCGGCGCGCATCGCGGCAGCGGCGGAGGCGTCGCTCGCACGGCTCGGCACCGACCATATCGACCTCTATTATGCGCATCAGGATGACGAGGCGGTGCCGCAGGCCGAGTATCTGGCCGCATTCGGCCGGTTGATCGATGCCGGCAAGATCCGGGCACTCGGCGCGTCGAACTTCCGAGCGATGCGACTGAAATCGGCGATCGATATCGCCATTGCAGAAGGGTTGCCGCGCTTCCACGTCCTGCAACCCGAATATAATCTCGTCAGCCGGCATAAATATGAAGGCGAGCTTCAGAATTTATGCGTCGAACATAATATCGGCGTCGCGCCCTATTACGGCCTCGCCGCCGGCTTCCTGACCGGAAAATACCGCTCGATGCAGGACCTGTCGCAAAGCGTCCGGGGCGCGGGCATGGCGACGTTGCTGGAGGGCAAAGGTGCGGCGGTTCTGGCTGCAATGGATGCGGTAGCCGCGGAGACCGGTGCGACGCTCGCGCAACTGGCGCTGGCGTGGCTGGCCGCGCAGGAGGGTGTCGCGGCCCCGATCGCCAGTGCGACCAGCGTCGCGCAGTTGGAGGAGTTGGTTGGGTCGTGGCGCGTGCAACTGTCCGACGACCAACTCGCCCGACTGACCAACGCTGGCGTTTAGGGTTTCGTGCGGGGGTGCCGGAACACCCCCGCTCCCGGCGTCATTCCGCGGCTTCGGCCAGTGCGTCGAACTCGGCGGCCTGCAGAAACCGCTCGGCGTCCAGTGCGGCCATGCAACCGGTCCCCGCTGCCGTCACTGCCTGGCGGTACACCTTGTCCATCACGTCGCCGCAGGCAAATACGCCTGGTACGCTGGTGCGGGTCGATCCGGTCTCGACCGCGATATAGCCGTCCTCGTCGAGCGCCAGATGCCCGCGGAACAACTCGGTCGCCGGGTGATGACCGATCGCGACGAAGCCGCCATCAACCTGCAGCATCGACAGTTCGCCGGTCACCGTATCTTTCAGTTCGATACCGACCAGCCCGTGCGGACTGCCACCACCGACGAAACGTTCGACCTGCTTGTTCCATAGCACGCTGATCTTGTCGCTGGCGAAAAGCCGCTGCTGCAGGATGCGTTCAGCGCGGAAGCTGTCGCGGCGGTGGATGATCGTGACATCGTCGCTGTGATTGGTCAGGTACAGCGCCTCCTCGACCGCGGTGTTGCCGCCGCCGATGACCGCGACCTTCTTGCCGCGATAGAAAAACCCATCGCAGGTCGCGCAGGCCGATACGCCCTTGCCCTTCAACAACTCCTCGCTTTCGAGGCCGAGCCACCGGGCCTGTGCGCCGGTCGCAATCACCAGCACGTCGCCTTCGTATACGTCGCCGCTGTCGCCGGTCAGGCGGAACGGACGGCGCGTGAGGTCGACATCGACGATCGTGTCCCACATCATCCGGGTACCGACATGCTCGGCCTGTGCCTGCATCTCGCCCATCAGCCATGGACCCTGCACGACATCGCGAAAGCCCGGATAATTCTCGACGTCGGTGGTGGTCATCAACTGGCCACCGGGTTGGATACCCTGAACTACAATAGGCTCCATCCCGGCCCGCGCCCCGTAAATTGCTGCGGATAACCCCGCCGGGCCGGAGCCAAGGACGAGCATACGGGTGTGATGGACTACAGACATTGCGACATTTTCCGTTCGAGACACTCGACCCGTCTAATCAGAGCCGACATTCGAACGCAACATGGGGCGTCCCGAACCCGCTGCAAGCGCATCCTAGGGAACGGGTTAGAGGACGACGGCGAGGACCACTCCCCAGAATGGGAACGCCAGCAGGGTGCACAGGATCAACCCGGTCATGTTGGGCGGACGATCGCGCGACCCATCGATCATCGGGCGGCGTTGACTAATGGTAACCATGTCCGAACCTCTCCGTTATCGTTGTAGAAGCTAAACCAACGAACCGGGCAACAGTTCGATTTTGGGACACAAAAACCGACCGCACGGACGCCGGCATGGGCTGCTGGCCGTATTTTGCATCAATGGGTTTAGACGGACCACCATTGCGGTCCGGAACGGCGAAACCGCAGCCTTCACCAGACGCAAAGCTCCAGTCGCGGCTTGATCGTCCAAAGTAATGCGATCGACCCGATCTTGGCAAACCTGGAGTCCAGCCCACCGACTGATTCCGTCACACGCGGCCAAGCCGGAATATGAGGATGCTGCCACATCGGATGTCGTCGGAGCTACGGGAGCTCGGATGATGCTCTGACCGGATGGACAAAGTGGTAGCGAAGGAGCGCGACCACCACGACAGACCCCTCAAGCTCTATAAGGCTTGAGACGCCGGGCCGCTGCCCGCGGTCCCCCTCCATCCCGCAGAAGTCCACGAGTCCCGCCATAGTCGCGGCTCGCTGATCGAACCCATACACGATGCGCCGCGTCGGATGCGATTCCGGCAGCGCTTTCGTGCGCCCATCGACTTCCCTGTTGGGAGCCGACCGATGTCGCTTACCCCTTCGACCCCTCGCGAGATTGCCCGCGCATCACGCGCGGTCACCCGCGGCTTTGCCGCAAAGCTTTCCGGCCGCGAGCGCGGACACGATCGCGCCGTCCATCGCGAGAGCTATGACGTTCACGACAGCCGTGCGCAGGTGTCGCAGCGGTTGGCGGATGGCAGCGAGGCGGCGACGCACGCCTATGTCGACGCACTGGTGAAGACCGCGCGCGAGTACGACCTGTTCGAGCGGGGCAAAAAGAAGCCGCGGCCGTTGAAGGACACCGGCATCGTCGTGCTCGAGGCGCTGCTGCGCAACCATTGGCACGAGTTTAAGACCGGCCGGATCGATCCGGCCATCAGCCAGCTCATGAAGGCCACCAGCTATGTCCGCCAGACGATCGTCGACGCGCTCGCCCGTCTCGAACGGCACGGCTTCATAGGCTGGGTTCGCCGCACAATACGCATAAGCGACCCGGTGCCGGGCGGTCCGATCCGCCAGCAAACGAACAACAGCTATTTCGTCGACGAAGCGCGAATCGCCTCGCGCGCCGGCCGGAACGTCCGCGACCGCTTCCGACAGCTGCTCGCCCGCGCGAAGGCCCGGATGGTACTCCGGGCAAAGCAGCAGCCTTCGGCGCCACCCACTGTCACGCCCCGCCCTGCTCCCCGTCCGGTCCCTCCCAGTGACCTCGCCGCCGCCGTCGCCGCCTTGGGAGCCGCCTTCGATCGAGGATCAAGTCCGAGTCTGGAAAATGGACTGTCTCCCCCCTCAGAATGAAGATCAGAAAGTGTCGCTCCCGCGACACGCATCAATAGGCAGCACCACCCAGCCCAACCGACCCGCCTTGCGTTTTGTCCCCGCCTGCCACCGCCCGGCAGACGAACCCTCGCGTCCCGTGGACACCGCGGGACAGGGCGGCTGCGCCGCCCCGGGGCTTAGCGACGGGGACGAGCACGGACCGTGCCGAAAGAGCCGCCCCGCCCCCCGCGGGGACAGGTCAGGCAGCAGGGAATAGGAGATCGGCCCAGATCTGCATCAGCCGGCGGCGCGCGCGGATCTGCTTCGATCGATTGTACGCACCCTCGACCTTCACGTTCACGTCGGCTTCCTTCTTCCCCGCGTGCGCCAGCGCGCGATCGATCGTCACGCGCTCAACGGGGAACCGCTCGTTCAGGATCAGGCCGAGCAGGATCTGACTGACGTTCCAGTAATAGGAGCCGCCGCTGCCCTGGTAATCCTGAAACCGCAGCTCGTATCTGACGTCGCCTTCCGGCGGGAAGGCCAGAGCCGAGCAGCTGCCGCAACGCACCAACGGTCATGCCCACAAGGGCGCTGTCGGGGTGTCCGGCGTCGATCACCTTCTGCATCTGATCGCGTACCGTCGCCATTACCATGCTGCCCTGGTGCCGTCGCGGCTCACGTAGAGCGGCGGGTTGGTGGGGTTGGCCCGACGGCCCCGAAAAATTGCCACCAGATCGGCAGCGATGGCCTGCGCCGCGCTCTCCAGCTCTTCGAACTGGTGAGGGGATGGGTCGCCCAAGCGCGCCCGGTGCGTCAGGCTGTCGAACCGGTCGGTGAGCCGTTCGAGCTGATCGGGCACGTTCGACCGCGCTTGGGCGGTACGACAGTGGTCGGAACGGGTGTGCATCGGATCAGCCTCCCTCGAACGCACGACGCCCGCTGATCCCGATGGGGGGAAGGATCAGCGGGCGTCGGACGCAACTATCGCGGGGTCATTTGTGCCGGTTCGGTGACCGCTTTCACACGTTCCCTTGTGGGAAGTTCCCCAAAGGTAACCCCCTAGACCCGTTTCCACCCGTCCAGTGCGCGGATCAGGATCGCCTTTGCCCGACGATTCGACATGCGCCAGCGCCGGGCCGCCTCGACCAGTCCCATGTCGTCGACGATGATCGCCAGCAGCATGGCACCGTCGACGCCGATCGCCTCGCGCCACCGGCTATAGGCCATCTCGCGCAGGACTGCGCCAACGCGCTCCGCCGATGCCGCGTTCGGGCCGCCTCCGGTACCACGCGGCTCGTATCGTGCCGTGCGAACCGCGACGTCGGCGGTGATCACTTGATGCGCCGTTGCGATCTCCTCGGCTGCGGCCAACTGGTGCACATCGAGCGCGCCGGTCACGACGAGGCGGGCGATCGCGCCCTCGCGCCGTAGCTCGGCCTGCGCAAACTCGTGCGTCTCGGCTGTGCCGAACGCCTTGTGCGACCAGCGCTCGCGCAGTTGCACGCGCTCCTCGATGCCGGGCGCGAGGCGGACGATCGTCGCGATCTTGCCCTTACGAGCCTTGTTACGTCCCGGCTTCGGCCGCGGCGCACCCATGACCAGGTGCGCGACGCGCTGTCTTTCCCGTTCGGCCGCGCAAATGTCCGCGACAATCGGCGTTCCGTTATTCGCTAGGTGTGCCATCGAAATCCCCCTCAGTGGGAGGAATATGATCGATGATCGCGACGAGCGGCAGATGACCTTGTGGTAACGGGACCGTTTTAAACGGGCACAGGAAATCGTCGTTGATGACGAAGCCGCCCATCTCGCGCATGCGTTGCTGAATATGCCGATCCATCAAACCGGGCACGGTAATCGCGCGCTGTGATCCGGGCGGTCGCTCGATCATTTTGTCGGCCGCGAGTTTCTTCACCAGCGCCTTGGCGCGAGTGTCGCTGACGACGAGAAACACAGCGATCTCGCGCATCGTGGGGCTGCGGCCTTCACGAACGATGTATCCCGAGATGAACGCCAGCGCCTGGTCTTTCTTGCTGGACACGCTCACCTTTTCCCTCGGTTCATATACCGACGACCTTACCGCCTGTTCCACATTATCGAAGACTAAAGTGGAGCCGATAACTGTCAAAAAGGTCTCGGCAGGTACCTGCATTTATCATGACTGCTTCAGCATCTACCCCGCTCAACGCAATCATGGCGTCTCTCATGATCACTTGATCATAGATCGAAACTCCATAGGCGGTACTAAATGTTCTGCTAGCCCTTACGGACCCAGAAGGTGAAAGCAGCTGAATGTTCTGATCTAAATAGCCGAACCCTAGTACGACATGAGTAGTTGCCCATTCCATTGCTTCTTTGACTATACCCCCAATATCGCTTTGTACACTTTCCGTGAACGTTCGGATACGTGGAACGATGTACGCAATATCTTCGACCGTCCCGCCGCCAAGAGGAACGGCGCTAGAACCACCGCTCCATGGGAGTGGGCCGAGCGACCCATACGGATGGATAAAGCGAACCTTGGAAAGAACCTCCGATGCCTCGTCAGCGCTAATCAAGAAGTAATCTTGCAGCGCAGACCAAATATATTGCTCAAAGCATCTATCGTAATTGAATATTATGAAACGTACATTCTCAAAGGCAGAGGTAATGTCTGACTTTTGAACTCCAGACATTAATAGCTGAGCAAAAGAAGGATACCAGCTCTTCAACATATCTGCATTACTTATTCAAAGCCTCTTCTCGGTTTTTTCATAGCGATATGAGGCAAGCGGGTCCGGCTGCAAAAATAGGTGGGAGCTCCCTTCCGCACGCAATATACAAATTGCAATCGCTAGTTTTCCCAAATACTCGACATCTCCATCTCCGTAATGGCTATGTAGAAAATTATCGATAGACATCGCTAGCGGCAATCCACGCCGGATGCGCTCTGCAGCTTGCTGCATTGGAGCAAGCTTAGCTTGAGCCTCCCATACGTCCGGTCCAACTCGCAGCCGCATAATCTCGATCATCGTTTTATCGACGAACCCGTAGACATTATCATCTGTAGGTTGCAGCAGGTCGAGGATCTGCAACTTGAGAGTCTCACCGGAAGGCAGCCCAAGTTCGCAGCTTGCTCCCGCTCCGATGACGAAGGTCGTTTTTTGTCTGAACATTCAGTAACGATAGAGCCTCGTGACCCAATCACGCTACTACTTATAAGGCAGAAATCGCTTTAATCGTCGTATGAAACTTTCTTGAAAACACCCGAATCACGCGACTAGGCAGATCCTCCGCTGGTCGGTAGAACCGGGTGTTTAGATTCGCCGCGAAAGCGGCGGACATGCGCTCCGTCTCCGTTGTACGAAAGCCCCAGAAAAGCGCGGTTCTCAGGATGGTCTAAACGATAAATACCCGCACGATACCCACGGTCGGTAGCGCCCGATTTCGGCCGCTCAATCCGCGGGGGTTGCATCGTTGCCGGGAAAGCGCTTGCCCATTTCGTTGAAGTGCTCGTCGCTGGTGAAGCCACCACCGAGGTCGTAGAGGTACAGTGTAACTGGGCACCGCTGCGCGTTTGCCCAGGCTATCGCGTCCTGAACCGAAACGGCTTCTAGCGCATCATAATCTACCACCAGCGACGGATCACTCTCCGGTGCTTGATCGGCATCATGACAACTATTGTCGTGCTGGACCGCTTCCACGATCGCGTTGACCTCGCGCCAGCGATAAGGGCGGGTGCGTTTGTCTATGACGTTCCAAAGCATGAAGGCGTTGTAGCCCGGCCGTGATCATCCGCAACGGCAGCTTTCCACCAATCTTCCGCAGTGGCAGCAACCGACCCTCTTGCGAGAATTGGGGTTCCCGATGATGATCCGCTGGTGAGCATTACGCCCGACATCCTGGCTGCAATACCGCTCTCGGAGGTAGACGCTGTTGTGTTCTACAAGCGGGACGAGATCACGACTGACTAGATCTGCTGCGATGTAGAGGTGGCAGGTCGATTTTGGACCTTTCATGAGGAGACAGCAGGCTGGAAAGACCTGATGGCACATCTTGCGAGCCTACCGGGCTTTCGGACAGACTGGTACGCCGATGTGGTCGATCCGCCGTTCGCATCAAGCGAGACTGTGGCATATCGAAACCGCTGAAGGTCCGCTCTCCAACAGTTGCAGACACCGGCCGGCTGACGACCCGTCCGCCGCCGCAAAGGAAGGGCCCCAGAAACCCGGCGTTCTGGCAATTACATTACCGGACGATACCCGCGCGATACCCGCGTCCGGTTACGCCCAGAAGCGGACTTCGTGCGGGTCAACTGCGATGCCCATTGCAGACATTCGAAAGATGAAGCAGCATGCCCTGATGCTGAGCTTCACCCGAGCATCATGGCCACTTGTTGCCGCGACAGCTATTATCAGTGGGGGCGCGGGCTGGGTCGCTGCCGAGGTGATGCGCTCGCCACATAAAGCTGGCTCGGAGATTGTCACAACTGTGGCGCAAGTGCGGTCTCGGCCAGATGATTACGCCGGTAAAAGGGTGCGCCTGACGGGGCAGCTTGACGAATGTTACCAGTGGGAGTGCTCGCTGTGCCCAGAAGGAATGACGAGCAAAAGCCGCAACGCGGACCGTTGTCTCGCGATTAGCTTCCGACCTCTGGTGAACGACACAGGCTTTGGCTCCGATGAACAAGAGAGTGTCTTTCGGTTCTCAAGCGTTAGCTTGAGCGCAAAGTTTGATCCTTCATGCTGGAAAGGCGGGTGCCTTGATCGGCAAACCGTTCTGGAGGACGCGACGGTTAACCGGGTCACGAAAAGGAGGGCTGGCGCTTCGGGTCTGTGGATCACCGACACAAACAAGCTTGTCAGGCTCGAAGGAGCCATCGCAAATGAGATAGTCGCGGCCGCACGTCGCTCAGGCTATCCCGGTAATCCTCCCATCAGAGCGTTCGCGACTAGCGGTTCTGAGCCTAGACTTGTTGTTTGTTGGTCGTTCCCGGCCTTCGGCGAGCAGGACCCCGGCGCATGGCCCCTTACACTTGAGAGCGCACTTTACGCTCGGAGCACCTTGGACTTCTTCCGATGCAACGAGGTGCGCAAAGCCGACGGGCAGATGGTGGTGCAAGCCAACGCGTGAAGTCCGGTGATCCCGAGATGCAAGCCGAAAGCCGCCATTTCGCCTTCCACGACCTATCGCCGTTCAGTGGCCCTTTAGCTGTCCGCGCCGCCCGGAAGCCGACCGGCAGCTATCGGGAGGAAAAGCAGCCATTCCGCTGACGCCCAGTTGCGGACCTTCGACGCTTCTGCCAGAAATTATCGCCGAAGGGACCGGACCTTATGACCAGCGACGCCCGCGACTCTGTTAGTGCTTTAGTGACTGTCGGTGCGTTCTTTGGCTTCACGTGGGCCGCACTGCATTACGGTTGGTTTGACGGCCTCTCGAACGCGTGGGTTGGCATTGTTGGCGGTGCACTAACTGCTACAAACTTGGTATGGTTCGTTCGAGGCATTTGGCAACGCCGCGCCGCGAACCCCAACAATCCAAACGTCCGCTGACCACCATAGCCGGACATTCGAGCGCCGGACGTACCGTCCGCCCCACGTGCAGATATCCGCAGGTTCCGAGGCGGGTGATACCCGGAATTTTGTCATGCAGTACCCGAACCTGGCTACCACCAGCTTGCGGCCAACCTGCCAAGCGTCCACCGTTGATACATGCGGTTCCACATCCTCCCTGCATTGGCGCTCTGGCTAGCAGCATGTGGTGGACCAAGCCCCCCCAAGCTGCAGCAATTGATGATCTGGGCACCCGGCTTGGAGGTCACGATCGATGATCAGGGCAAAGGCCGGTTCATAAAAAAATCTACCGGCGAAAAGGGGCGCTTCTTGCTAACGGCAAAGCAGTTTTACGAGCTTGTTGTCCGCATGGAAGTGTTCCGGCGCGCGCCTGATGCCGTTTCAGGCAAGGATATTGCAGCGTATCTCGCCAGCGGCGATCAATGTAGAGATTCATACGTCACCGATAGCGGAGGGATATCGTTTCAGTGGATTGGCCCGTCAGTCAATAATTTCTATTCCGTAGACTACGGTTGTGATCTTGAAAGGTATGTTTCGAGAAACAAGGAGCTTCAGGCAATTCTAAAATCGCTGCCTGTTCCAGAGCCAGATGGTTTGCCATAATTGGGGAGATCGGCGAGACGCGGGCCAGTTTCTCGGGCAGTTGAAACGACCGATCCACATCATGGCCGGATCTTCGGGCGGCGGACGTACGCTCCGCCGTTAAGGTATTAGGATTATGAAAATGAGCCGGTTTGACGGCTACAGGGGGCACCAAGTACCCTCACTATACGCCCGTCCTATCACGCCAACTTTGGCCATCGCACTGGCGCAGAAGGTTTACGACAGCGCCCTTTTGTCGATCCGCAGGCTTTCAAACCAACTGTTGGGTTGGCCCGCATAGTGGTCTCTGAGGCGGTCCTCCACGTGCTCTGCGTCCCACACCGCCGCACGTTCTAATCCCTCACAATCCGTGGCTGACGCAGGATGCTCCCAACCTGTATCTGCAAAGCTAGAATGGTGAAGGAACAGCCGCCCGGTTATCCTATCTTGCTTATAAAAATACGGCTCGGCCGCATGTTCGGGTGCAAGTGGTTGACTGCCGATAACCGGCCAAATGCCCTTCTTCACCGCATCATTGTGAACCCAAATACGGAAAAGCTTGGGGAGCCCAATAACGTCGTCGATAGGCAATTCCTCGCTCCATGCCCCATCAAAAAAAACGATCAGCGGCTCTTCGGCGACTTGCGCATACGAGTGGACGCCTCCGCCCAAACTGATCTTCAAAATATCGCCTACACGGCGTCGAATTCGCTTGTTCATCATGTTCGAAGCTAAATCGACACGCGGCCTCGCGCAATGCCGCTTACTACTAACCCTAGCCATCCTAGCGGCGGACGCACCGTCCGCCAGGACGACTAGACTTAGCCGTCCAGTGAAGCTTGCAGGCCCCGCTCGAGAAAAAACGGCCTTAGCGACTACCGGTTGTTCGTAGCAGAGCGGCGGCGGCGGGTTGTTCGGGGGTGTCGAACGGTCCGCGTGCGACGGGAAGTAGCGTGCTGCGGGCGTCGCCCTTTAGATCGCGGTCCAGCAGTTCCTTGCCAAGCGCGAGGCGTGACGTCGCTGCGGCGGGGACGGACTGGACGACCTTGTACAGCCCGCCGGCCGCCGCATCGGTGGCAGGGTCGCCCGCCACCGCGAAGCTGTCATAATAGGCGATCAGCGGCAGAATGCCTTCGGGGTCGATGCGGTTGGCCTTGACCAAGAAACTGCGCGCTTCGGCCAGTTTCTGCGAACGTTCAGCGGCGGGGGCGCGGGCGGCGAGCTGGATCAGCGCGGTGCCTTTCCAGACCAGCGCGCGCGTATCGGTCGGTGCCTGCGCGATCGCACGGTCGGCGGCGGCGAGGCACTGCTGCGGATTGTCGGCGCGGCATTCAGCCTCAGCGAGCAGCAGCTGATTCTCGATCAGGTCGGGAAAGCGGGTCGCGTTGCCGCGCAGCTGGTCGAGCCATGCCGCGCGGCGGGCGAGCGCCTTGTCGCGGTCGGGGCCGCTGTCGGGCACCTCGATCCGCGCGCCGAGTTCGAGGCGGCCACGGATCAGCCCGGCCTCGGCGCGGGTTAGGCGGCGGACGCTGGGTTCGGGGGCGCGCTCGGCGGGGAAGGTCAGGCGGTCATAGGGCGCCTTGCTGCCGCGAAAGATGGTCACCGCGCGTTGCAGGGCGCGGGGATCGCCGAAGGCCTTGGATGCGCGCTTCGGATCCACCCCGGCGGCGATGTCGGCTAGATATTTGTCGAGGCGCGGTTTCCATTCCTTCGAGAAGTAGAAGAAATGGACCAGCCGCCATGCGTGATACGGCGTCCATGCCTTACCCTCGCCCGACAGATAGCGGCCGTTGAGCACGTCCTTGACCGGATAATCGCCGTAGCGGTCGAGGACCTGGAAATAGCCTTCCGGCCGCTGGCCGTAGTCGACATAATCCTTGTCGGCGACCAAAGGTGCGAAGAGTTCGCCGAACCCTTGGACGAACCAACGGGGATAGGCCGCCGGGAAGTAGGTCATGAGATAGTTTTGCGCGAACGCGGCGTATAGCCGGGATTGTGCTGATTGGCAGATGGCGATCTCGTTCTTCCGTATTTGTGCGGCAAATTCTGCTGCGGTTAATTCACCGCTCGGGCCAGCTACAAGAAAATTATCGATTAACGGGCCATCATTTTCGGTACAATTTCGTCTCGTCGGCCGACCATCGGAGGGTTGCAGGATGAGGTTGACCCCCTCCTCGGTCGTCGCAAGTACCGGTCCATCCCTGCGCGGGTCGTAGTAGATCGATTTGGCGAAAGCAGCCGGGTACGGTCCATATTGCCATCGGCGATCGGTAAGGCGGAGTTGTTCAAACTCGGCGACATCGCCGATCATCGTCACCGCAACCTTTATCGTTTCGTCGGGCTTGTCGGCCCGGTCGAACAACGCGGACAGCAGGAAATGCAGCTTTTCGAGATTGTGCGCCGCCTCACGCAATTTCTTCTCGTCACCCTGACTGAACACAACCACATGCGGCGTTTCGGCCATGCGCCAGTCGCTTAACTCGACCTTGGCCTCGCGCGGACGTGCGCCGGTGACGGTGATGGTCTGGTCGCCGTTTTTGACCGGTCCGGTCAACTGCGCATGGGCGGGCAGGCTGATGGCCAGGGCGAGAACGGAAACCAGGGATCGCAGCATGACTCGAAGCTCCGCTTCAGAAGTCGATATCAAGCGCCAAGCAACCATCAAACTCAAGCAATATCGTTACTGAGCATTCTAGGTACGGACAGTTCAATTCAGAAGATCTAATAATGCTAGGTATATTTAATAAAATAGCGTTTCGCCATTGTCTCAACTTTTTCGCAAATACGGCATTTTGGTAACTGGAACCGACATTGCGGTGCACAATTTTATAATGTTATAGTTCAGATATAACCTCTGCGGAAACCTGCACGTGTAGCGGCGGACACTCCGTCCGCCGCCGCCTCCCTGATCTGCCGGTCCTGTAATTGCCGATACCCGCAATCTGCCCGGTCATACCCTCGCAACCGCTGCCGCCCGGTAGCGGACAGTACGAGGGCTTGGGGGTGACCGCGGGTTATGTACCGGTTAGGCGAGACCGGTAATGGCGATCGGAAGTCGATCAGCCTTTGGGAGAGTATTCGTGCTGTTTCACACCATGGTCGGATCGAACGACATTGAACGGTCCAAGCGCTTCTACGACACGGTGCTCGGCACCTTGGGTGCAGGAGAAGGGACGCGGAACATCGCCGACAGCGGCCATACACGGTTGATCTACAACAACGGCAACGGGACCAACTTCATCGTCAGCCAGCCCATCAACGACGAACCGGCAAGCGTCGCCAACGGCAGCACCGTCGCCTTCTCCTGCGACTCACCCGAGCAGGTAAAGGAACTTCACGATACCGCCGTTGCAGCCGGCGGAACCTCGATCGAAGCTCCGCCCGGACCGCGCGAAACTGCCTCGTTGGGCACCATCGAACTGGCCTATTTTCGTGACCCTGACGGCAACAAGCTGTGCGGAATTCATTTTCCCGCCTGATCCGTCCGGCACGGGTCCGCTTCTGACCCTTAGCGGACCCGAATCGGGCGATCCCGCGAATGCGACTCTTCGACAATTTCAAACATGCTAGCGGCGGACACACCGTCCGCCGCGACGGCCAATCCGCGCTGCTTCATACCACGCTGATACTCGCCGCCGCGCGAGGCATACCCTTCGCCCGCCCTAGTAGATCAGCGGACACCTAAGCCTTGATGTCCATTGTCGCTGTCAAGCTTGGAAAATGCCTCCGTCAGTTTCGCAGCAGACGCGCGTAACGCGGCTTCCTCGTCAGTATCGAGCGCCGGGAAAAGTACACGTTCGGTGCCACCAGCGCCGACGATGCACGGCAGGCTCAGGCATATGTCGCGCATGCCATATCCATGCTCAATCCATGCGGTAACGGGCAACACCGACCGTTCGTCCCGGACCACTGCCTCACAAATGCGGACGATGGCGGTGGCAACGCCGAAGGATGTGAAGCCTTTGCCCGTGACGATGCGATAACCGGCATCGCGGACATGCTCGCCCAACGCCGGCAGATCGAGCGGGCTACTGGTATCGATGAAGTCACCAAGTGGCTGCCCGCCAATCCGAACCGTTGAGAACGCCGCCACTTCGCTGTCGCCATGCTCCCCAAGCACGTAACCGTCGATCGCTCCGGCTGAGAGGTTGAGCGCTGCGGACAGGCTCTGCTTGAGCCGACTGGTGTCTAGCAGAGTACCTGTACCGATGACCCTGTGTCGGGGCAGCCCGGCGTAGCGGATGGCAATCATCGTCATCAGGTCGACAGGATTCGACGCAATTACCAGCACACCGGCAAATCCAGCGTCTGCCAGATGTTTGACGCAATCCTCGACGATAATCGCGCTGCGCGAGGCGAGCGACAGCCGTGTCTCACTCCCGTGTGAGGCCGCTCCGGCTGTAACCACAGCGATATCCGCTGTTGCGGCATCCTCATAGGAACCGGCCCAAATTCGTGCAGGCCTCGCAAGCGCGTTTGCATCGGTAAGGTCGGCAGCCTCGGCTGCGGCAAGCGCCGCGTTGCTGTCGACCAGCACAATCTCGCGAAACAGCGCTCTCAACATCATGGCGTAGGCCGCTGTTGCGCCGACGTGCCCAGCTCCAATGAATGCGACCCGACCGGAAGCCGGTGACTGAGTGGGTGCCGTCATGACCTGACCACCACCGAGAGCGGTGCCTCGCCCTTTGCTCCGAGGGCACCGCCTGCCTTCAACGAGCGATGCAAAGCGGCCAGCTTAGTGTGACAAATGCGAGCAACGGCACTGTCCGCGGCGTTTGCCATCCTCTGTTCGGTTAACGCACGACGATGATGGTATGAACGTATGCACATAGCAAAATTCCCACAAAGCGGGAGCACGTGCGTCTCTCTGCCCCCGCTGCGCCGTGGCAGTCTGCGGGAGTATCGCAGCTATACCGCGAATCTCAGGATGTACCTAATCTCGGACGCGGCGGCGGAAGCGCGCTTTGTGGCAGTGTACGGGCGGACACGCCGTCCGCGACCGTACCGCGAAGCGCGCGGTCAGAGCGACTTAGAAATGTGGTGCTTCAAACGATACCCCCAACATACCCACAATCTCGGGCCGTCAGGATCGCGTGGGATCAGTCCGTGTCGGATGGATCAGGGACGATTGTTGCTAAGAAGGTCAACAGGCTGCGTCTCTGATCGTCCGCCAACCTTCTCACGCTGCTGACGATGGCGCTCGTTTCCTGATCCAACGAATCGCAAGTGTGCCGGCCGGTGAGAAGATAGCCAACGTCGATTTCGTTCGCCCCAAGCAGCATCAAATAATTTACGCCGGGCGCAGTTTCGCCCTTCTCGTAACGGCTTTGCGAACCCAACCCGACCCCACCTAACGCTGCAAAGTCAGTCTGATTGCAACGACTTGCCTTTCGCGCCTCCCTAAGACGCGAAGCGAAATTCGCCAAATCTGGAAATTCCGCTTGATCTTTCACACAATCCTGCGCATTTTTGGACCAGTTTCTACAAACTGATACATGACACATGCCGAACGAAGTCGCCAATATTGACGGTGATCCCCGGCGTCACCGGCACCACCGCCGACGTCCCCTTCGATTTGCAGGATCCCGACGCCGACGCCAATCGCCTGAACGCCGACGAGATCACGACCATCGTCCGCCTGAACGGCGAGCTGCGGTTCTGGGGATCGCGCACCTGTTCGACCGACGCCGACTTCTATTTCGAAAGCGCCACCCGCACCGCGCACATCGTCGCCGACACCATAGCCAATGGCCTGATCTGGGCGATCGACAAGCCGCTGACCCCCTCCCTGGCCAAGGACATCGTGGCCAAGGTCAATCAGAAGCTGCGCGCGATGACGCAGGCCGGCGAGCTGCTCGGTGCCGACGCTTGGTACGATCCGACCCGCAATCCGGTCGCCGACCTGAAGGCGGGCAAGCTGTCGATCCGGTACAAATACACGCCGGTCCCGCCACTCGAACACCTGCACCTGTCGCAGGAAGTCACCGACGAATTCCTCGCCGATTTCAGCACGCTGGTCGGGGCCTGATCCCACCCGCGCCCTGATCCCCTTTCCGGAGCATCCCCATGGCCCTTGCCGAAAAATTCAAGCAATCCGACCTCTATATCGACGGTGTCTGGCGCGCCGAACAGGTGTCGGTCACCCTGCCCAAGCTGGGCCGTAAATTCGAGGAATTCCGCCCCGCCGGCCTCAATCGCCCGATCAAAGTCGACATGGGCGGCGAGGCGCTGGAGGCCGAATGGACCGCCGGTGGCTGGGTCCGCGACGTCATCACCGGATTCGGCTCCACCGCGATCGAGCGCCAGCTCCTGCGCTTCGTCGCGTCCTTCCAGGACGATTCGACCGGCGCGGTCCATAGCTGGGAAGCCGTCATCGGCGGTCGCCACGAGGAAATCGACCTCGGCGAATCCAAGCCCGGCGAGGACAGCGAGATGAAGTGCAAGACGGCGGTCGCCTTCTACTCGCTCCACCGCGACGGCGAGGAGCTGGTCTATATCGACGTCCTTGCAATGATCGAACGCTACGGCGGTCGCGACATCATGGAAGCCCATCGCGCCGCCCTCGGCCGCGCCTGATCCCCTGCGGCCCGGCCGCGCGCCGGGGCGGTTGCCTCTGTCACGAAAGCCTGACCCATGAAGACCACCACCTTCACCCTGCAGTCGGCGATCTCGGCCGCCAGCCTGATCGTCCACGACGCCGGTACGGTCATCACCATCCGCCAGCCCAAGGCCGGCGAGCTGCGTGGCCTGTCCACCAATCCGCTGATCCAGGGCGACTACACCGCGCTGGAGACGCTCGCCCCACGCATCACCCAGCCCCGGCTCGAGAAGCAGCATTTCGCTGAAATGGACCCCGCCGACCTGACGCAATTCCATTTGGAAGTGCTGGATTTTTTGCTGCCCTCGGCCGCGAAGCAGGCGGTCTCCCCGATCGAATAGAGCCGGTCATGGCCGACATCTGGTGGGTGCTGCGCGGCCAGCCCGACCTGCAGGCGATGTCCGACATGTCGCTGGCCGAGCTGATGGACTGGCACCGCCTCGCGATCGAGCGCGCGCCGAAGAAGGAAAAGACAAGTGGCTGATCGCGACTTGCGCCTGCGCATCCTCATGGACGCCGCCGATCGCGTCAGCCGCCCCCTGCGCGACATCACCGGCGGGTCGCGCCGCGCCGCCGATGCGTTGCGCGGCACCCGGCAGGAGCTGCAAAGGATCGGCGACGCGCAGGGGCAGATCGACGCCTTCCGCACCCTGCGTGGAAGTATGCGCGGGTCGGAGGCGGCAATGCAGGCCGCCCAGACCCGCGCCGCCGCGCTCGGCCGCGAGATCGCCCAGACCGCCAATCCCACGAAGGCGCTGACCCGCGAATTCGAAAAGGCGAAGCGCGAGGCCGGCCAGCTCGAATCCCAGCATCGTGGCCAGACGCAGCAGCTGCAGGAGCTGCGCACCCGCCTGCGCGAGGCCGGCATCGACACCCGCGACCTCGCCCGCCATGATCGCGAACTGCGCGACCGGTCGCGCGACCTGACCCGCACGCTCGAAGACCAGGGCCGCGAGTTGGAGCGCCTGACCGGCCGCCAGCAGCGGTTCGGCGCGGCGCGCGACCGCTTCAATCGCACCATGGGCACTGCGCAGAATGTCGCGGGTGCCGGCATGGGCATGTTCGCCACCGCCGGCGCGATGGCCGTGCCGATCGTCGCCGGCGTGCAGGCCGCGCAGGAATACGAATCGAAGATGACCGACATCGGTCAGAAGGCCAATCTGGCCCGCGCCGCCACCGCGAAGATGGGCGTCGACTTGCTGAAGGCAGCGCGCGCCGCCAATCAGATGCCCGACGCGATGCAGGGCGGCGTCGACACCCCGTCGGGCTTCGGCCTCGATCCGCGACAGGCGACCGCGATGATGCAGCCGATCGGCAAGGCCGCGACCGCGTACAAGGCCGAGATCGCCGACCTCGCCGCCGCCCGCTTCGCCGTCCACGACAATCTGAAAGTGTCGATCGCCGATACCTCGCGCGTGATCGACGGCATGGCCGCCGCCGGCAAGGCCGGTGCCTTCGAGGTGAAGGACATGGCGCAGCACATGCCTGCGCTCACCGCCGCCTATCAGGGGCTGGGGCAGAAGGGCGTCGCCGCCAGCAACGACCTCGCCGCCGCGCTGCAGATCACCCGCAAGGGTGCCGGCGACAGCGCCACCGCCGCCGGCAATCTCGGCAATGTCCTGCAGAAGATCACCAGCCCGGCGACGGTAAAGGCCTTCGAAAAGATGGGCGTCGACCTGCCCGCCGCGCTCATGCGTATGTATGCCGAGGGCAAGACGCCGATCGAGGCAATTGCCGAGCTGACGAATAAGACCTTGAAGGGCGACCTGTCGCGCATGGGGTATCTTTTCGAGGACGCCCAGGTGCAGGCCGGCCTGCGCCCGCTGATCCAGAATATGGAGGAATTCCGCCGCATCCGCGAGGAGGCGGGCAAGGCCGGCGGCACCACCGACCGCGACTTCGCCGAGCGCATGCGCGACAGCGCCGAGCAGACCAAGCGGCTCACCGTCAATGCGCAGACGCTGGGTATCCAGATGGGCACCGTGCTGCTGCCGGCCGTGAATGATCTGCTGTCCGGCGCGGCTGCAATGGCATCGTGCCTCGGCGACTGGGCACAGCGCCACCCGACCCTGACCAAGGCGGTGGCCCTGCTGGCGGTCGGCCTCACCGCGCTGCTCGGCGCTGCGGCACTGCTCACCCTCGGCTATGCCGCGATGATGGGACCGATGGCGCTGTTCGGCGCGCTGTCGACCGCCACCGGCATCGCCATGCTTCCGCTGCTCGGCACCGTCCTGCTGGTGGTCGCCGCCGTCGCGCTGCTCGCCGCCGGCGCGTACCTGATCTACAATAACTGGGACGGAATCGTCGCCTGGTTCGGTGGGCTATGGGGACGGATCAAGGCGTTCTTCAACAGCGGCATCGCCAATATCGGCACCACCATCCTCAATTTCTCGCCGCTCGGCCTCTTCTATCAGGCCTTCGCAGGGGTCATGAATTGGATGGGCATTTCCATGCCCGCCAAATTCTCCGACTTCGGCCGCATGCTCATTACCGGTCTCATCACCGGCATTACCGGCATGCTCGGCGCGCTGAAATCGACGATCGTCAACGCCGCCGGCAGCGCGGCGGCGTGGTTCAAATCGAAGCTCGGTATCCGCTCCCCGTCCCGCGTCTTCATGGGCTTCGGCGGCTTCATGATGCAGGGGCTGGAGCGCGGCATCGATCGCGGCGCGGGCGGGCCGCTCGACCGCATCGCCCGCCTATCCGCCGAGCTGGGCGGTGCGATGGCATTGGGTGCGGCCACCCCGGCGCTGGCCGCCGGCGCGGGACCGCCACCGGGTGCCGGCGGACCGGGCGGCGGCCCTGCGCCGGTCGCCCGCACCTACAATATCACCATCAATGCCACCGGCGACGCGCAGTCGATCGCCGACGCGGTCCGCGACGCGATCGACAGGATCGACCGTGAGGATCGCGCCGCATCCTATTCGTCCTTCGCCGACCGTCCCGACTGGAACGTCTGATGCTGATGTCGCTCGGGCTCTTCCCCTTCTCCCTCCCCACCCTCGCCCATGACGATCTGTCGCGCCGCACCGCATGGCGGCATGCCACCGCGTCCCGCGTCGGCGCGCGCGACGCCACCCAATATGTCGGCCCCGGCGAGGAATCGGTCAGCATCGCCGGCACCGCCCATGCCGAGCTGACCGATGGCCGCGCCAATCTCGATCGGCTGCGGGAGATGGGTGCGTCCGGTCAGGCGTGGCCGCTGGTCGACGGTGCCGGCACCGTCTTCGGGGCCTTTGTCATCCAGACCCTCGACGAAAAGCACCGCGCCCTCTTTCCCGACGGCACCCCCCGCGCGATCGACTTTGCGATCGAGCTGCTGCGCGTCGACGGATGAGCAATATCCCCGACTACCGTGTCGAGGTCGACGGCCGCGACATCACCCCGGTCCTGCGCGAAGGCCGCCCCGGCAACGCCGCGCGCCCGCGGCTGATCTCGCTCGGCCTGACCGACAAGCGCGGGTCCGAGGCCGACCAGCTCGACCTCGTCATCGACGACAGCGACGGCGGCGTCGACCTGCCCCCGACCGGCGCGAAGATCCGCGTATCGCTGGGCTGGCGGTCCGGACCCGAGGTCACCCCCGGCCTGATCGACATGGGCACCTACATCGTCGACGACGTCGGCCATAGCGGCCCGCCCGACCAGATCACCGTGCGCGCCCGCGCCGCCGACTTCACCGGCGCGATGCGCGTCCGGCGCGAGCGGAGCTGGCACGGCACCACGCTGGGTGCGATCGTCGCCGACGTCGCGCAGGCACACGGCCTCCAGCCCCGCTGCGCCGCCGCCCTCGCATTGATCGCGGTCACGACCAGGGCGCAGAGCCGCGAAAGCGACCTCGCCTTCCTGCGCCGTCTGGGGCGCGATCACGACGCGGTCGCCACGATCAAGGATGGCCGCCTGATCCTCAAGCCGATCGGCGACCGCGCCACCGTCTCCGGCGCGGCGCTCCCGGCCGTCACCATCCGCCGCCGCGATGGCGACCGGCACGACTATCAGGTGCAGAAACAGGAAGAGGCGTCCGGCGTGTCGGCCGACTGGCACGATCGCGGCACCGCGAAGAAGCGGACCGTCACGGTCGGTAACGGCGACGGCGCGCGAAAGCTGTCGCGCACCTACGCCACCGAGACCGAAGCCCGCGCCGCCGCCAAGGCCGAGGCCGGCCGCGCCTCCCGCCAGCCCCGCACCCTGTCGCTGTCCCTCGCACTCGGCCGCCCAGACCTGAAGCCCGAGACACCGATCGTGCTGTCGGGGTTCAAGGCCGCGATCGACGCCCAGCGCTGGGTCCTGGCCGAGGTGACGCACACCCTCGGCGATCGGGGCTTCGCGACCGGACTGAAGCTCGAAAGCGCGTGAAATTAACCTTCTCGGGTCGGAATCCGTCCCGAGAGCTTCGCTGGTTCAATATGAACCAGCGGCGTGCGCGCAGAAATTGCAAAGGAGGGGCACAGCACGCAAATACCCTCCACGTCCGCACAAAAAACCCTAGAAATTGGCGGGACGCAGGCGTTTACACCGAGAGGGTCGGTGGTTCAGAATCCGTCGGGACGCCATACTCCGCCGCAACGGCCAAAAATTATGGTGGCAGAAATAACAGATAAGTGAACCACATAGACCCCGAACCGACAGTTGCGTTCATCGCCGTCGTTTACGGCACGATCAACTCGCTTGGGATCGACGCGCGCAAATCTCCGGCGCTGATCGACCAGGCCCGCGCCAGCGCATCGATCTCGGCGAGTGACACCCGGTCTGGATGACACAGCGTCGACAGCCTACGCTGGGGGATACCCGTCGTTCGTGCCAGTCGATCCAACGGCGTTGCCATCTGCGCCATCCACGCTTGAAACCACCATGTTCCACTCGCGATGCTACGCGCCACCGGGTGACTATCCGACCAGCTGTCCAGATACACCGGCAAGGGCTGCTCGCCCTTCCGTCGCATCACAGCAACGCATCCATAGCGAGCTGTTCGCCCGGCACTGTCAGGACGGAGCGGACTTGGCGGGCGGCGTCTACGGATTGACGATATTCAACCGTGCGGTGGCGTTCGGCGTCGTCGAAGTCGAGCCGCGCCCAGTCGTCGGTTGGATAGCATGCCTCGTACACTGCCAGCGCGGCGGCGCGCATCTGTGGATCGTGTTGCACCGGTCGGTTCCTTTCCTGCTCGAATCACCAAGCGCGGAAAATAGAACATATTGAGAACATTCCGCAAGGTGGCGGCGGATCGTAAGGGCGGGGGCCGAGTCAGACGCCCGGTCAGATATCCTCCACTCGACACGCGATATACCACTCGATCTTGCCCGTTTCGTCACTCGCTCGCGACCAGATCGAGATTGCAGTCGTGCCGGCCGCCGAGGACGTCTCTGCGACGCGCAGACCGTCTTGGCCGGGCGGTGAACCCCCCGATCGGAACGACCCACCGATACGCCGCTCGATCGCTTCGCCGGTCATTTCTGCCGCCGGGGACAGGATGAGCCGAGCCGATAAACTGTCGGTGCCCTCTTCGAAGTCAAAACGCAGGTTCCAAAGCGCCGCGGTGCCGCCCCGATAGTCACCCTCCCATCGGCGGAAGGTTCGGTCGTTCTTGCTCACCGGACCGTCGACCGCGTAATCCACACCCTTCGCTACGTCGTTTCGGACCAGCGTCAGCCCCATCGATGTCAGGTCGGACGTGTCCAACCGGCTCGCCCCGGGGCGACAAAACGTGCGGTCGAACGCGGCGATGATCGCCCCGGCGTCGGCCGGGGTCGGGCTTGCCGCCAGAAGGACCGCACCGATCGCATGGAACATCATCTGCCTCCCGTCACGCAGGTCCCGCGAAGGACGTGGCAGACCGCGACGGAATAGGTGTCGCAAAGGCCATCGTTTTCGTGCCGCCAGAACAGCATGCCCCCATCTGCCAACACCTCGCAAGACGCATCGTGCTGTTTCCAAAGCAATCTGCGGAGGCACTGGCGGCCGGGATGGAGGGGACTATGTTTGAACCATGTGCAATCGAGCCCGCTTCGACGGCGAACCCACCACCCTGTTCGGATCGGCGAAAAAGCTGTTCACCGAACGCCCGCGCGACAACCGGTTCGATCCGAAGGAGCTGCGGCCGAAGGGGCGCGCCTATGTCATCCGCGAACAGGATGGCGAGCGCGCGTGGGACGTGATGGCGTGGGACGTGCTGGGCGGACAGGCGGCGTGGCCGATGACCAATGTCCGCAACCTTGCCCTGCCCCAGTGGCGCAAGCTGGCGTCCAACTCCGCCAATCGCTGCCTCGTGCCGCTGACCGAGTTTTGCGAATGGACGCCGGACAAGCACGACCTCGGCGACGGCAAGCCGCCGCTGAAGGGGGAGATGTGGTTCCGCGTGACCGATCAGCCGGTCTTTGCCGTCGCAGGCTTCTGGCAGGCGACGGCGCAGGGCAACGGTTTTACCATGGTGACCTGCGACGCCAACGAACTGGTCGCGCCGATCCACCCGAAGGCGATGATTACGATCCTGCGGCCCGAGGAATGCGATACTTGGTTGCAGGGTGATTATGCGGACGCGGTTAGGCTCCAAAAACCGTATGCTGCAACAGCGATGTTGGTCGGAGGCCCGACATTTCCAACCAGGCGTTACACTCTCGTGAATGGCCACCAACTTGGACGCTAGGCCTCACCTCACTCACCGTCGTGTCCCCAATCGCCTTGACGCATCGAAATCGACGCGAAGATATCCTATGTAGGATTCGAACGATGTTAACCGAACTCGAGAAAGTTGGCTTCAAGGTACGTTGAAGCCAGTCAACGGAAGGGTTGCGTTGGCAGTCTTGAAAATCGTTGCTAACGCTCGGTCTACTGCCCCCCGGGGCAAAAAAATGTGACGTTTTGAGAAGGAAATTTCCATGCAATGGCAAGCGGATACAATCCAAGCTATTGTATACTACCTCCCAAATGACCCAACCTACGGGGCGGCAGAAATATGGGGACAGCTTTTTCCTGGTGATTCGCCAGATGCGTTTCAACGCAATCCAACTTCACCAGTACTAGAATCAAGTGCCTCAGGCGAACGCCGCGGCCATAATGTTGCGATCAATTCTCGACAGGGGCAATTGATCATTAATATCAACCCTGTTTTTCAGTCTATTCCCGGCCTCACGCCGCCGTTGAGTGAGCCACCGCGCATACAGAACATCGAAGATGCCACTTTCCTAGTAATAGAATTTGCCAAAATTGTTTCGGTTGCACGCTCCGTGGCGCGAATTGCCTTAGTTCTCGATTTAGCCCGGACTGTTCCGAATGGCTTTCCTTCGGTGGATCTTTTGAAGTCTTCGCTTCCCCATGTCTTCTTTCCTGAAAACGCTATCGAACCGTCATACGGTTTTAACGCGCAGCGAAGATTTGAAGTAGCAGACCATATAACAATGAATCGAATTTGCGCTTGGACGACAGGGCAAGTTACTTTTTTCGCGGGAAATACACCTGGAACCGTCAGCAACGCCTCAGTCAGCACGACCAACTACCTTGGTTTTAAGATCGATGTTAACTCGATGCCTACTGTTCCCCTAATAGGCGCGCCTATTAGAGAAATGTGGGACGAACTAAGTAGAGAAGCAGTTGCAGTGTGGAAGTATGAACTGGCATATTTCTTATGATAGATAACGACGATAAAGCTCTTTCCAGCCTTTCTGCTTGGACGGCAGCTACGGGACCCGTCTGGGGCAAGCAATCAACCAGATCGTCGGATACGTCATCGCAGCGCACGAACTCGGATGTTATCACTGCAGACTATCGCTTGCATAAGTCGATGCTTGCAAACGCAACGTCTGCTGTAAACATTTATCCATACTGTTATCTACGATTTTCGCCTGCCCAACAGCATGTTTCCACGTCAAATAGCTCTGATTCGTTGATCGGTTTGGCTAAATCGTATTACGAACGGGCGCATAATCAACTTCAGTCTTTACGCAATGAAACCGATGACCTTGGCGACGAGCTCATGGAAGAAGCAGCTATAAACTCTGCGGAGGAGATACTAGTCCGGCTTCAACGGTTTAATTACACCCCCCCGGAACTGAGCTGGCACGGGGGCGACGCAGTCGTAATGCTGTGGGCAGCGGGCGATATGACGTATGCAATAACGGTAACTGACGGTGAATGGGGATACGTAGCAACTAGAGGCTCCACCCAAGTTCGCCTGGTCGACTCGCTTAAGGTGGAAAGGTTTGCGCTAGAGGATATGCGCTAGCATGGCGATCGTTATTGGTGCAACAGATGTGGTAGCGCGCTGTCTGATTTATCCTCAGCTGTTCCTAGGCAATATTCAAGCAAATGAAAAGCTGTGGGAGTTCGGTAAGCGGGCCGCCGATGGAGCGTCTCATCAATCCGCAGTTTTGAGGCGGCTTGCACCTCAAGCCTCTGATGTCCATCGGATTGGCTGCAAGATCGCTGCGAGCGGTAACGCGCGACTGTTTGAGAGGATAGCCCCAGAACAAATCCCACTAGAAAAAAAACGGTATTATTGCGGTTACAAAGAAGCTGTTGCGAGTAACTTACAGATAAATGGTGACGAGTATCGTGTTGAACTGCGAAGCCTTCCAGAGTTTGGTGAAGAAGCGCATGTAGATGTTGCGCTATTCATAAATGAAAACGTACCAAAGAATAAGCAGGCAAATTTAAGGACAGCCGTAGGTGTTGCCCTCGCGTTACAATTTGGCACTGCTACACCGCATATATGCGAGAACGACAAAGACGATACGAATCACCCCATTCGACGGCTCGGCGCGGGTTGCTTAGGAAGCCTTCCAGGACCGTGGCAGTCTATGACTGTGCATTTGGTTGACGGTAGAATTACGTCGTTAACGGGTGATGCTGACGGATTTTCTGGGGTTTTCGACACAAGAAATCTACCGGAACATTGCAACTCTTTGAACGATCAAAAAACAGTGCCGGATTAAAGGTCTACTTGCTTCATGCCGATCACTTGAATGTCGGGTATCCAGGTTCGAGCGACTTTCATTGGATGAACGGGATTCGTAGTCTTGCCTAGCTTGAAGCGACCACGATCCCACAGAAGGTAAACGAACCCTGGGTCGCTTGTTGGATCGAAGAACCGTTCCGCTTCCTCGACATCAAATACAACGTTCACGCTATTTACCTTCCTTTGTCGCACATTTGCACCTAGCCCCTCAGCAAGGCCGCGCTGATAGCCCTTCAGATAAGGCCATCCGCTGTAATCACTTTCCTACAAGATCGCCCGCCCCGTACGAGAACGTATACGGAACATGCGGGGCGGTAGTGAACAAGCCAGTTTTTCGATCGGCACCGGGGTGCGAGATGGGTTGTTCAGCTTGCGAGGTTATGTGCGCCGTGCTGGCTAGGACGCGGGATGAGGCTTGGCGCTCGTTGGAGACCGCGTGTCGGGAGCGGGGGTTGCTGCCGGGTACTGTGGCGGATGACCGGGTCCGGCTGCGTCGAGCGAGGCTGGAAGTTGCTGAGCGAACGTTCTTGCGGTTTCTTCGAGAGCGTCGCCCAGATCGAGCGGTAGCAGCATCGCTTGAAACATGCGGGCCAATGCATCTTCACTAGGAAGGCTAACGAGAACGTCCGGTAGGTTCGTTGGCGATACGGCCGATGCAAGAAGGTATTCAACCGCCACCTGCGTCGAGGGACCGGCTGAACGGTAATGATCGATGAGAGCGGCTTCCTTGCTCGTTAGTGCGTCGCCGCTACTGCGCTGTCCTGTCAGAATAAACTGCGTGTCTGCACCGAACGACGCGATCGAAAACAGGTAGTCCAGCTTGGGTCGCTGTTTGGCGGTCTCGTAACGGCTTTGCGTTGCCAGTTCGATACCCGCCGCATTAGCAAAATCGGTTTGGTTGTAGCCCAGGCGCTTGCGCTCCGCACGAATGCGTTCGCCGATTTTGAGTTTATTGTCTAAATCGGCTTGACTCATTTGACAGTTTCGACAATCATTCTGCTACATTCTGCAAAAACGAGGCATGGCACATGCCAACCGATTCTGTCTCCCCCGTCATTGACGTTGCACGGGTTGCTGCCGCTCGCGCCCGGCTGTTCGCCACGGGTTTGAGCATCAGCGACTGGGCGCAGCGGCATGGCTTCGCGCCGAAGCTGGTCTATTCGATCCTCGAAGGCCGCCGCCGCTGCGCGCGTGGCCAATCGCACCGGATCGCGATCCTGCTCGACCTGAAGGACGGCGAGCTGGACGACATCGCCCAGCGCGGCGGCGGATCGCCGGTGCGGTGCGCGGAGACTGATGATGCGCGTGTCTGATCGGTTCCCCCCTTCCCGTTCCCCTGCGTCGTGTGCCGATCTCCCCGGCGACGTAGCCACTGGCGCGGCGATCGTCGCATCGAATCGCCGCGCCATTTTCCATTCCGGTCGGGCATGGGCAGCCGTCGCCCTGTCGCTGGCGCTCGCCGCCTGTGGCGCAGCTTCGTACGGCGGAGCGGTCTGTGATCGGCGGGCGCCGCCATGGGCCACCGCCGAATGCCGGACGGTCGCGCGATGACGCTGCTCCGCACCCCCGACAGTTCGGCCGCAGCGGTCAAGAAGATCGGTGACTTTCTCGGTTGGCGCGCGGCGAAGGTCGCTGCGGGTGCGCGAACCGTCTCGGCGGTGCGCAGCTGGTCGGACGAACGCACGACCAGCTGCCCGAACTGGGCGCAGGCGCTTGGTCTGGACGCCGCCTATCTGGCGGCCGGGGGCGATCATGCGCCGTTGCTGGACGCCTATGCCGCGTCCCTCGACTTCGCGATCGGCGAACACAATGCCTGCCGCCGCGCCCTCGCCAGCAAACTGGCCGAGACCGCGCGCGAATATGGTGACGCGATCGCCGCCACATCGATGCTGACCCAGCCCGGGCACAGCGACAACGATACGCTCCGCGCGTTGATCGAGATCGATCAGGCGCAAGGGGTGCTTGCGGCGCTGAAGCGCTGCGTCCGCAGTTTTCGAATGCCCGGCGCGGGGCCGGGTCACCACGGGGGTGGCAAGTGAAGAAACAACGTTCGCCGCTCGTCCCGTGTCCGCATTGCGGCACGCGGGCGATCATCCGTTCGTCCGAACAGATCAGCGCGCTGGTCCGCGAGGCCGATTATCGCTGCGACAATATCGACTGCGGCCACACCTTCGTCGTGGAGCTGGCGATCGTCCGCACGATCGTACCCAGTGCCATGCCGCGCGCCGGGGTGCATCTGCCCTATGGCAACCGCAATCTGGGGCCGAAGCGCGCCAAGCCGGCGAACGACGACACCCGTCTGCCCGCGAATGACGACGGGCCGCTGACCTCGGCGGCCAGCGACGTGAGCGACTGATCCTGCGCGGCGGCGACGCCGCGCCCCCCCCTCCCCCGACTTAACGACCCGGCTGCACCCCTGCCGTCGGGACCGCCCCGGCTTTGCCTGAAAAGGAGACAGACCTTGCTGCACCGTCATGACTTCTCGACCGCCACCCGTCGCGCGCCGCTGCCCCGTCGCGCCGATCCGCGTCCGCTATCGCCATCGCGATATCTGATGTTGCGGCGGAAAGCGGCGGGGTTGTCGGTGCACGACCTGGCGCAGCGGATGGCGACGCTGTACCTCGCGACCCAGCCTCGCAAGCCGGACGAACGTTTGACGCACGTCGCGACGACGATGCTGCTGGTGGTGCAGGCGCTGGAGCTGCGCGGTGCCACCGCCCGCCGGCCGGCAACGATCGATGCCATCGCAGCGGTGATGCCGTTCGATGCAGCGGTCTATTGGCAGCTCGCGCATACCGGTCCGGATCGGCACCCGCGAATCTGTCGCGGCTGCGGCGCTTCGACCCATGACGATGCACCGGTCGCATGGGCGACGAAGACAAGCTGCACCCGCTGCAATCCTGCTGGAGACGGCATGTGAAGCCGGCCCCTACCCATCGCGGTCGCATCCTCCGGGTGGTCGGCATGGTGTTGGCGGTCGTCTTGGCGATGCTGCTGGCCCCGGTCCTGATCGCCAAGCTGATCGCAGACGCACGGGGGACGCGGTGAGGTGCCCCGCAAACGGCGACCCGGCAGCGTTGCGACCGGCGACCGCGCGGTCTTCCTCGGCCTCGGGCCGCGGGGAAAGCATTGCGACGTCCTCTGCGTCTACGGCATCCACGCCAACGTTCGGCTCGAATGTGGTCGCGGCATGCTCTGCCTTGCCAGCGATCTTCACCCAATTCCTCGTCGACCTCCTCCCATGTGGTGATCGCATGCAACGAAATTCGGCAATCGTAGAGACGCACTCTACGATCCCTCGGCCTTGCCCCGTCGCCCGGCTCGACAGCACCCGTGGTGGCCGATGACCGCGACGCGCACGATCCGCCTGACCTGCGACCGCTGCGGCGTGGAGGTCACGCATGACGATGCCGATGGCCATCGTCCGCGCGACTGGGAACGGTTCGCCCTGTCGAACGCCGCGCGTAACCAGCGCATCGACGGCGACCTGTGTCCGCCCTGCGCCGTGCAGGTTGCGGACGCGCTACGCCATCCGGACGCAGCCCCGCCGCCGGCACCACCGCCGGCACGACTGAGCCTGACGATGGAGGATCGCCGGATCGCCGTGGATCTCGCCGAAGTCGCGATCAGCGCCGCGATCGAGGACGCCGTAGAAGTGTTCCGCACGTCACCCACTCGGCTGCTCGATCCCGACGCCTTCCTCGATGTCCAGAAGGATCAGCGTCCCCATGCCGTGACGCTGGTCAATAACATCCTCGCCAAGGTGAAGGAGCTGCCGAATGGCTGATCTCGCAGCGGGGCGGATTGTTCGTAAAAACACGAACACCCCCACACTCGGGGAGGAGGCAGCGCGCCTTGTGATGTTCGATCGCGCCGCGGGTCACCTGAAGCAAAAGCGCCTGGCCGACGCGCTGGGTATCGGCCTGCGCGCACTGCAATACAAGATCGCCGTCGCGCGCGGGGTCAGCGACCACGACTTGCTACTCGCCGCCGGCGCGCTCGATCAGCTGGGCCGCCAGATCGCAGCACTGGGAACGCGCCTTCGCGAAGCCGCGTGCGCGCAAGCAGTCGGAGCCCCCGCAACGCCCAATGAGGGAGGAGCAGCATGACCAGAATTTCCAAAGCTCCCCGGAAAGTACCCTTCCGCCAAATCGATGTGACGCGCGCGGTGCGTGCCGTCGTCGCGTGTGGTCAGGAAGTGCTGCGGACCGAGATCAAGCCCGATGGCAGCATCGTCGTGATTCACCGCACGGCAAGCGCCGATCCCGCCAGCCCTTTCGACAAATGGAAAGCGCAGCATGCGGGTTAAGATGAAGGGTCTGAAGAAGGTCCGCAAACGCCTCGCGAGCGGGCACGTCGAAATCTACTACTACGCATGGGCCGGCGGTCCGCGGGTCGAGGGAAAATTCGGCACCCCGGCGTTCCTCGCCAGCTACAACTCGGCCGTCGCTACGAAGGTCGCGGCTCGAACCGATACGCTCGAATCGCTGGTCGACGCCTTCCTCGACTCATCGGACTTTCGGGCGTTGGCCGCCGCGACGCAGGCGGACTACCGCCGCCACCTGAAGATCGTGACCGGCGAATTCGGCGACTTTCCGATCGTCGCGCTGACCGACACCCGGACGCGCGGCGAATTCATGGCTTGGCGTGATCGTCGCGCGCTGAAATCCAAACGGCAGGCCGATTACAGCTTTGCCGTGCTGGCCCGTCTGCTGTCATGGTCCGTCGATCGTGGCCTTGCGCCGTACAATCCCTGCAAGCGCGGCGGCACGACGTACCGCGCCAAGCGTACCACCGCCGTCTGGAGCGAAGTGGACGAAGCCGCCTTCTACGCAAAGGCCCCGCCCCACATGCACATGGCGCTACGCTTGGCACTGTGGACCGGTCAGCGGCAGGGCGACCTGCTGAAACTGACATGGGCGCAGTACGACGGCGCGCATATTCGCCTCACACAAGGCAAATCGATCCGGCGCGGAGATACCGGCGCGGCGACCCGGATCATCATCCCTATCGGCAAGCCGCTCCGCGACGCGCTGGACGCCGCCAGGACCGCGCTCGACGCATTGCCGGAGGACGAGCGTCCCAGCGCCGATACGATCCTCCTGACGGCGCGCGGCACGTCCTGGACGCGAGATGGCTTCAAGACGTCGTGGGGGAAGGCGTGCGCGAAAGCAGGCATCCGCGACGTCACCTTCCACGATCTGCGCGGCACCGTGGTGACCCGCTTGGCACTGGCGGGGGCGACCCCACCGGAGATCGCAACGGTCACCGGCCACTCGCTTCGCGACGTCCACGAAATCCTCGATCGCCACTACCTGAACCGCGACCTGCGTCTGGCGCAATCGGCGATCGGAAAGCTCGAAAAGGGCTGAATTAGGAAACCGCGCTGGAAACCACAGCAAGGGTTTCCGCGACTGCCAATCGTTCAATCAGAAAATTTGGGGGATTTCCGACGTTTTCGGATCGTGAACGGTGGTAGCGAAGGAGGGATTTGAACCCCCGACCCCAGGATTATGATTCCCGTGCTCTAACCAACTGAGCTACTTCGCCCCGCCACTTCCTGTCGGGAGGCGGCCCTATACGAACGGGAATTGCCGTGGTCAAGCGAACATGTGGCGGGAAAGTGCTTCCCAAGGGCCACCGCGATACCACCAGCTTGCCAAACCTACGATTTTGACCGGTCGCGGCGAAAATTCGACCGACAATGCCGCCAACAGGGCTTTGGCCTCGGCGGGCTCTACCTTGTTCTGGATGGTGACGTGCGGCCGCCATCCGCCCCGGTCCTGCGGTATCAGCATCGAGCCGAAGGCATCCGCGAGATCGGCACGGATCGCTTCGAGATCGGGCGATTCGATGCGATAGGCGACTCCGCGACCCAGATTCATCAACCCTCCGACCCGCGCGACCGGTGCCGCCTGCCCGCGCGTCGCCGCGTTCAGGCGGCGTTTGAGTTCGGCACCCAATTCCGGGGACAGATGATGGAACATCGTGCAGTGTGCCGCCAGCACATTGCGCTCCGGCGGAAAATAAGCACGACGCTGCCGCTCGAACCATGCCTGATCCTCGCGGTGGAATACGGCGGTGACGATGATGGGAGCGGGAAGTAACGCGTCGGTCAAATTTCGACCTGGCTGCCCAGTTCGACCACGCGGTTGGTCGGCAGGCGGAAAAACTCCATCGCGCTTTCCGAATTCTGCAGCATCCAGGCGAACAGCTTCTCCCGCCAGATCATCATTCCGGGCCGCGACGATGGCAACAGCGTCTGCCGGGCGAGGAAGAAGCTGGTGTCCATCATCCGGAAATCGCCGCCACAGCAACCCACCACCTTCAGGGCACCCGGTACGTCGGGATCCTGCATGAACCCGAATTTCAGGATCATGCGGTGGAAGCCCTGCCCCAGATCCTCGTTCTTGGTCCGCACTTCCGGATCGACATAGGGCGTATCGGCGATCTTGACCGTCAGCAGGATGACCCGGTCGTGCAACACCTTGTTGTGCTTTAGATTGTGCAACAGCGCGTGCGGGACCCCTTCGGGCGTCGACGTCATGAACACGGCCGTGCCCGGGACCCGCGTCGCCGAACTGGCCGCCGACTGGATGAAGACCTTGATCGGCATTGCGGACTCCCGCATCCGCTCGATCATCAGCTTGCGCCCCTTGGCCCAGGTCGTGAGCAGGACGAAGACGACGATCCCGACCAGCAACGGGAACCAGCCGCCATCGGGAACCTTGGTCAGGTTCGACGCGAAATAGGCACCGTCGATACACAGGAAGATCGCCATGAACGCTGCCACGGCGGCGACCGGCCAGTTCCAGACGCGCTTGACCAACACCGCGATCATGCAGGTGCTGATGAACATCGTCCCGGTCACGGCAATGCCATAGGCAGCGGCGAGGTTCGACGATTCCTGGAACCCGAAGATCAGCAGCAGGACCATGATGAGCAACGCCCAGTTCACGGCGGGAATGTAGATCTGCCCGGCCGCATCCGCGCTGGTATGCTCGATACGCAGGCGGGGCATCAGGCCGAGTTGCACCGCCTGCTGCACCACCGAGAACGCGCCGGTGATGACCGCCTGGCTGGCGATGATCGTGGCAAGCGTCGCAAGGATGACCAGCGGCAGACGGAAATCCTCTGACGCCATGAAGAAGAACGGGTTGGATGCGGCAGCGGGGTTTTCGAGCAGCAGCGCCCCCTGCCCCAGATAATTGACCATCAGTGCCGGAAACACGCAGTACAGCCACGCGATGGAAATCGGACGCCGCCCGAAATGACCCATATCGGCGTACAGCGCCTCCGCCCCGGTCACCGACAGCACGACCGACCCGAGCGCCAGAAACGCCATCACGCCGTCCTGCGCAAAGAAGCGGACCGCCCAGATCGGGTTCAGCGCCTGAATGATCTCCGGCCGGTCGAGGATGTTGATGACGCCGAGGCCGATCAACGTCACGAAATAGGCAATCATGATCGGCCCGAAGAGACGCCCGACTCCGGCCGTCCCCACCGCCTGCAACCAGAACAGGGCGATCATGATGACCACCGCGATCGGGATCACGAACGGGTCGAACCCGGCATTGACGGTCGCCAGACCCTCCACCGCCGATAGCACCGACACCGCCGGGGTAATCATGCAGTCCCCGAAGAACAGCGCCGTCGCCAGCACGCCGAGGATGACGAGGCTGGACGTCCAGCGCCCACCGCCCGTCTTGCGCTGGATCAGCGCAAGCAACGCAAGGCTGCCACCCTCTCCGTTATTGTCGGCGCGCATGATGATGAAGACGTATTTCAACGTCACGATCAGCATCAGCGACCAGAATACCAGGCTGACGACACCGAAGATATTGACCTGATCGACCGGCAGCCGGTGGTGCCCGACAAAGGTCTCCTTCATCGCATACAGCGGCGAGGTGCCGATATCGCCGTACACGATGCCGAGCGCGCCGAGCGACAACTTGGCGAGCGACTGCGACGGGCCGTGATGGCCCGATCCCTCGGCGGGAAGGTCGGTGGCTCCGCTGGAAGCCTCTCGGGAAAATATCACGGGCGCGGGGACCGCGCCGAAGTGGCAACGAAGTTGGTCATGTAGACCGCGTCCCAATGGTTTGAGCGCGGGCCGGTAGCACGCGCACCACAGCCGCGCAACGTTCGATGATGGACGCAGTCACCTGCATGGCGGATGAACGACGTTCCGCTCCATTTTCGCGCTACATAGCGATACTGCCGACGTCGATCGCCGCCGGGATCAACGCCAGATTTTCGATCGCGGCGAGCCCCCATTGCGATGCGGCATTGGTGCTGACCCCCGGCCATTCGACAACGCCACCGGACAGTTTGCGCCGGGGATCACCGGGCCGTGTTCCAAGACCAGCCTTGCCCGCAAAAAATTCGCTCGCCGCCCGGGTAGCAAGGCCCGCATCGTTTCCGGCCCACGCGGCAAAGGCGGTCAGTCGCGAATGCGCTTCGGCAAGATTTTCCGATCCCTTACGCGGCCCGAACCGTGCTTCAAATTCCGTACGGGGAGCATTGTAATATCGGCAATAGTCGAGCCACGCCTGGCGGTAGCGCGGCACATCGATCAGTTGCAGCAACTCCGCATTGATCTCGACCGCGCCAAAGACCGCATTGAGGTGCGATATCGATACCCGGTCGCCGGGCCCGGTGAACCGTCCACTGGCCAGATCGTAGGGCGCGCTGCCGGCGATCCAGCCATTTTTCAGGCGCCCGATGCTGTCCATACCGGCGATCAGCCGGTCGCGCCAACGTCGGTCGCCGGTGCGTTCCCATTCGGTCAGCCACGCGGCGGCCAGCGAACACCAGACCGTCCCGAACGACATCTCGACCAGCCCCGCCGACAAGGTCGGACGTTCGCCGCCGGGAACCTTCCGTCCGATCTCTACGGTGTTCAGCGTCCGATCCGACTCCAGCAGGTCACGCATCAGATCGCCTACCCGTTCGTCGGCCGTCAGATAATAGTAGATCCGGCGGTAGGCGGCGTTGCTGACGCGGGGTTGTTTGGAGCTGTCACTGAAGTGCTGGACGCCGTGGCGGGTGCCCATCCCGCGGAAGCGGCCCAGATGATACACGTCGACCTCGCCGGTATGGCGCGTCATCGCCTCCGCCAGACGGTACGCCGGTCCGCCGCCGGTGCGCAGCGCCTGCATCCATAGCCACAGGTCCGGGGACAATTCACTGTTCGCCCATGCGAAGCCGCCGATGTCGTAGCGCCATTGATGCCGGTCGGCATCATAGCTGTGCATCACGTCGCCATGGTTCCAGAAACCGTACCAATGCCGCCGATCGACCTCGCCCGCATAGAAATCGACGAGATTGGCCAGCTGGTCCTCGATAATGGTGCGATTGGGGGTCGAACGATCGGGGAGGCTCCAATGGCCGAAAACCCCCGCCGCGTGCAGCCCGGCCGGATCGGCGACCAGTTGCGGCGGATCGGCGACGACCGATGCGAGCACCTCCAATCGCTCGGTCGGCGGGGTCGCCGCGAACGCCCACAGCATCAATTCGCTGGTGCGCGCGATTCCCGTGGCGCTGTCCCAGCCCGGCTCGTAATCTTCGTAGGTTACCGCCAGACCTTCGTTCTGGGCGTCGAAACGCTCCATCCCCATCACCCCGCGATAAGGGCGTAGGTCCATCGCTCCGGCGTGCGGCGACCAGAGCCACATCGTCAGGTCGGCGCGGTCGGCCGCCGCGTTCGTTATCGCGATCTCGGCCGGATGCCGTTGCCAGAACCAGCGCGCACCTATCGCGGCACCACCCTGCGGCGAACCGACATAAGCGAATCCGGGTGCCCGGCCGCCCTCGCCCGCATCGATCCAGGCGTGATCGGGGCCGGTGCGCTTGCGCAGCGTAAAGCCCTGTCCCGAGAATTGCGTCAGCGACACGTCGCTCCATGCCGGAATCCGTTCGAGCAGATCGCCAACCGGTTTCGCCATCGCCGTCGCGGGCGGCGTCGCTCGCCCGGCGATCTGCGCTAGACGGGTGGCCTCGCCCGGATCGCGCCGCAGCCCGGTCAGCGGGCGCACCGCTTCGACAAACATCGCCCCGTCGTCGAGCGCGATCCGGACATGCCGGTCGTGCAAGGGGGCTGCCATCGGTACCGCGGTGGTCAAGCCGATCCCCGACACGAACAATGCCGCCGGATCGACGTCATGGACGAAGCTGTGCACGATCCGCAGCCCTTGCGACCCGGCATAGGCGTAGAGGCGCACGACGAACGGCAGGACGCGCTGACCGGGGCCGACGTGATAGCCCTCGATCTTCACCACCGCGCGGACCGGCCCGCGTTGCTCGACGCGGACGTGGTCGACATGGCCTTTCAGCGACAGGCGCGGCCCTTCGAGTGATCCCTGCCGCAGTTCGGCGACCAGTCCCGCGTCGCGCAGCACGGTCCGGTCGCCGCAGGTCGCGCGGCGGACCAGCGCGTCGCCGCTGCGCGCGATCTCCCAGCGATGGTCGCCGGTCGCGAGGACGATGGTGTCGACCTGCTCCTCGACCCGCACCGGCGCGGCGGGTTGCGTCGCGCGGCCGGGGGCGACGACGACTGCCGCGCCCGGCATGATGTCGGCGGGCAAGGCATGGGCGGTCCATTTGACGCTGCCGTCGGGCCAGCTTGCCGTGATCCAGCTTTGCGCAGGCAACGCACGTCCGGCATCGTCGCGGACCGTCCAGCCCTGCCGCGGCGAAACCCGACCGCGCGGCCATGCCATGCCGAAAGTCTGGCCGGCGTGCGCGGCCGGTGCCGCTCTTTCGACCCAAGCCGCCCTTGCTTCGACCGGTCGACGCCGATCGCCAACGGTGGCGATGGCCGGCAGGCTGCGCAGCCCGGTCGCAAGCATGGTCGCGCCCAACAGGCCGCGGCGGGTGATCGGCATGGTCGTCTCTCCGAGGATCAGGGCCGGGAAATCTTCAATCGGCGGATGCGCAAATGGCTCTGCGTCGTCCGGATCGCGAACCAGCCGCTGCGATAGGGATAGGGGTCGGTCATCGTGAAGAGCGAGCGGCCGTCGCGTTCCACCGCGATGCGGTTTCCGTCCGCGATCAGCGCGATCCGGGTCCAGCGATTGGGCTGCAACAAGGCGGGCGGATCGGCACGATCATGTTCGGGCAGCAACGGCCGATCGCCGGCGCGTCCGGTATAGCGCCGCATCCGCGTGGTCGTATTCCGGTTGCCACCGATACCGACATAATAGGTGGTCAGCATATCATAGGCCTCGAACCGGCCATCGCGGGGTCGCGCGAGAACCGACCGGTCGATCGCCGCCGGATCGGTCGCCATCCAAAAGGCGTTGAGATCGCTCACCTGATCGTTCGGACCGCCCGCCGACACCGCCGTGGCATCGAACGTGATCCGCACCGGCGCTGCCAGTCGTCGTCCGTACCACAGCGTCAGCCCCCTCGCGGTATCGATGTCGATGCTGTCGGACGTGAATTCGACCCGGGCGGCGGGGTCCTGTGCCTCGACCGTCCAGTCGCTTGCCGCCGGCGCATGGATACAGCCGCCTAGCGCGAACAAAAGGATGCCCGGCCACCATCGCGGCAGCCGGGCACAGGGGGGGGAATATCGGAACCGGTCGCGCCGCAGCACGGGGTGACCGGTCCGTCGCATTACAGCTTGAACTGCGCGCCGACGAAGATGCGGCGGCCGAAGTCGCTATATTCGATCGCGCGGGCATCATCGATGTACGAGCGGGCGAGTTCGTTGGTCAGGTTCAGCGCCTCGAAGAAGATGCTGTACTGCGGCGTGATACGGAACTGGACCTTGGCATCGACATAGGTTTCGCCGCGCCGGAACACCGGGTTGTTGCTGACCGACGCATCGGCGGCCAACAGCAGGTAATCGCTGCGCTTGTTGTAGCTGACGCGCGCGTTCAGCCAGTCCTTGTCGTAGAAGACGCTGCCATTGTACGTGTACTTCGACAGACCGGGGAACGCGTCGAGCGGCTCGCCGGTCGCCACATTGGTCAGCGAACTGTTGAGCGCGCGGCTGTAGGTGAAGTTGCCGTTGATGCCGAAGCCGTCGAACGGTGCCGGCAGGAAGGTGAACGCGGTCGAGGCGCTGACCTCGAACCCGTCCAGCTTCGCACCGAAGCCGTTGGTCGGCTGACGGACGGTGTACAGCACGCCGTCGCCGAACAGGTTGACACCGGCGATGACCGACGCCGGCAGGACGAAGCTCTTGATGTCCTTGTAATAGTACCCGATGCTGACGACGGTGTCGGCATTGGGATACCATGCGGCGTTCAGGTCGTACTGATCGGCGCGGTAGGGCTTGAGGTTCGGATTGCCCGCCGAGCAGGTGTCTTCGCCGGCGATGGTGTCGGCGACGTCGATCACGCAGTTGACCGCCGGCGACAGGTCGCTCGGCCGCGGCCGTGCGAGGTTCTTGGCATAGGTCGCGCGGACGAACAGGTTGGGCTGCACTTCCAGCGACAGGTTCACCGCCGGCAGCCAGTCGTGATAGTCGTTCGACAGGGTGACTTCCTGCACCGCCGTCGTGACGGTTTCGATCACCGCCGGGATGCCGGGAACCCCGGTGCCCGGCCGCACCCGATTTTCACGCCGCGTGTTGCTGCTGGTCGAATCGTCGCGGGTGTAGGTGTAGCGCATGCCGGCGTTGCCGGTCAGGTTCATGCCGAACACCTCGGTGCCGAAATTGGCGCGCAGATACCCGGCCACGATCTTCTCGTTGATGATGTAGCCCGGGATCTGCGGCAGGCCATCGGCCTCGCGCACGCGGTTCTGGTTGAACCCGGACAGGTCGTAATTGCGCGACAGGTTGGCGAAATCGAACAACGGCTGCGCCAGTCGGGTCGGTGCGCCGTCGACCGCCTTGATCCCGCCGAACAGCGGAGCGCCACCGGTAACGCCGCCGTTGACCGCCAGGAACTCCTGATACTGCGCCGGGGTGAAGTAGGTGACGCCAGCCACCGGACCGGTCGCCGGGGGCGAGCCGATCACCGTGGTGAGCGACACGTTGTTGTTGTACTGGAACACCGCCGGCCGCGCGACGATGCCGGCTGCCGGAACCGCGACGACGGCCGGCGACAGCAGGCGTGCGCCGCCGGCGTTGTAGGCCACAAGATCCTGGCTGCGATACTGGCCGCCGAACTTGATGCTCCTGAGGAAACCCCAGTCGAGGTCATAGTCGACGTCGAGCTTCAACTGGTCTTCGGACGAATCGTTCTGGCTCGGGCGATACTGCACGTTCGGCCCCGACTGGACGAGCAACTGGCCGTTGGCGCCGCGCCGCGTGGCGTCGGCATAGGACGCGATATTGGCCGGATCGAACCCGGTCGGGAACGACAGGATCGGCAGGCCTTCCGAATTGCGACGGTCGACCGAAATGCCGGAAACGCCGGTGGTGATCGACACGAGGTTGGTCTCGTTCACCCGGTTGCCTTCGGCGCGCGAGGCGAGGACCACCATCTTCATCCGGTCGAGGTCCCATTTGAACCCGGTCTGGTAATAGCGCGTATTCTCGTCGTAGCTGAAGTCGCGGCGCTGCACGCCGACGATGTTGCTGGCCCCGCCTGAATTGGCGACGACACCGGTGCCCGGCGGCGTGCCGGCGTTCAGCGCGGTCGTCCAGCTTGTCAGCACATGCCCTTCGGTCGTCACGAACGACTGGGTGGGACGTGCGCGCGAAGCGCCGCCGGCGGCGTTGTTGGCAAGCGCCGCGTCGAGATTGTAGCGGGTGAGGTCGGGCGTGCTGCCCTGCAGACCGTTGGTTCCCAGACCCCCGCCCATGTTCACCGCATAGTTGGTGTCGCGCAGGTTCTGGTTACGATAGTTGAGCGTGACCTGACCCCAGGCCGAGAAATTGTCGGCCAGCTGCACCTGCGCCTGGAAATCGAGCGTGGTGCGCGCGTCGGTGCGTTCGTTGTTGCGATAACGGACCGAACCCGGCGACCAGTCGAAGAACTGGCTTTCGCAGGCGAGGCGATTGGCGGTTGCCAGTGCCGCCGTCGCACCGGTCGTACCCGAGCAGCTCTCATAGCTGCCGAAATTGGTATAGGCCGGATCGGCGACGGTCTTTTCGGCCGACCGGTCGAAATCGAGATAGCGTTGCCAGTTGGTGTTGGCGACCGAATCACCGCGCGTGTCGACGACGCTGTGCGTCACGTTGAACAGCACGCCCAGCCGCCCGTCGAGCAGGTCCGAGCGACCCGCCGTCAGGTTGAAACGCGGACGCCATTTCTGGGTGAGGTTAAGGCGCTGCGCCTCGCCCTTCACGCTGAACAGCGGCTTGGTGAGTTCGAGCGGGCGGCGCGTCTCGACGCGCACGGTGCCGCCGATGCCGCCTTCGGTCAGGTCGACGGTATAACCCTTGTACACGTCGATCGACTTGACCAGCTCGACCGCCAGTTCGCGGAAATCGCCGCTGCGACCGCCGCCGGGCGATTGCTGGCTGACGCCGTTAATCTCGATCCGGTTGAGGTCGGGCTCGACGCCGCGGATCGAGATCTGCGAGCCTTCGCCGAAGTCGCGCTGCAACTGGACACCGGTTACCCGGGCGAGCGCCTCGCCGACGTTCTTGTCGGGGAAGCTGGCGATATCCTCCGCGACGATCGAATCGACGACCGTGTCGGCGTTCTTCTTGCGGGCATTGGCCGACTGAAGCGACGCGCGCGTGCCGGTGACGAGAATTTCCGCTTCCTGGTCAAGCGGATCGGTCGGCGAGGTGCGGACCTCATCGGTCGTGTTGCCCGTTTGCGCAGCGACCTGCGCGAGTGCCGGCGCGCTGCCCGATGCGATGATCAGCGCGAGCGCGGAAGCGGCGCTGCGAAGCCGCATCCCACGGATATTGGCGAACGACGTCATGCAAACCCCTCCTGTTGTCTGGCACGGCGCGTGGGTGTTCCCGGTCGCCGATCAAATACGCTTTGCTCGGACATGACGTACCCATGAACGGACGGGTTGCAAAGCAAAATCTTCGCAATATGATATTTGTGTCCATATGGTGAAACAATATGGGTGATGGGAGAATGGGTGATGCGTGGTTCGATCTTGGTCATGCTGGCGGTGACGGTGGCGTCGGGTGCCATCGCCGCGTCGCCGGGGACGGCCGCAACACCCTCGCGTCAGTACGAACGACTCGACAGAGGACTGGTCGCGGTCCCGGCGATCGGCGGCGGGAACCATGTGTCGTGGCGGCTGCTGGCGACCGATCGCCCGGGCGCAGCGTTCCGGCTGCTGCGCGATGGCAAGGTGATCGCGGCTCGGGTAACCGGCGCATCGAGCATCCATGACCGGACCGGGACGCCCGCCGCCCGCTATCGCCTCGAAACGATCGGCAGGCGTGAGCAACCGGCGAACGCCGCGGTTTGGGACAAGGGCTATTGGTCGATCCCGCTCGACGTGCCCGGCGAACGGGTGACGCCGGCGGGGGAGCACTATGGCTATACCGCGAACGACGCCAGCGTCGGCGACGTCGATGGTGATGGACGCTATGAGATCATTCTGAAATGGGACCCGACCATTTCGAAGGATAACGCCTTTGGCGGCTATAGCGGCGAGACGCTGATCGATGCCTATACGCTGGAGGGCAAGCGGATGTGGCGGATCGACCTTGGCCGCAACATCCGGTCGGGCGCGCATTATACGCAGTTCATGGTGTACGACTTCGACGGTGACGGTCGGGCGGAGATCATGGTCAAGACCGCCGATGGCACGGTCGACGGCACCGGCCGCATCCTTGGCGACGCGCGGGCGGACTGGCGAGCGAAGGATGGCGAGCTGCCGCAGGCCGACCGGACCGGTGCCACGACCCTGCCCGACGGGCGGAAGGTCGCACGAGTGCAGGGGCGCATCCTGTCGGGGCCCGAATATCTGACCGTGTTCGAGGGGACGACGGGACGCGCGCTGGCGACGCAGCCCTATGCCCCGCCCCGTGACAGCGACACGCCCGCCGGGCTGCAGGCATTGTGGGGCGATGGCTATGGTAACCGCTCCGACCGGTTTCTGGCGGGTGTGGCCTATCTGGATGGCACGCGACCGAGCGGCATTTTCGGGCGTGGCTATTATGCGCGCTCGACGGTCGCCGCATGGGACTGGCGTGACGGCAAGCTGACGCAACGCTGGCTGTTCGACAGCGCCGCGCCGGGCAATGCGAAGTTCGGCGGACAGGGGAACCACAATCTGTCGGTCGCCGATGTCGACGGCGATGGTCGCGACGAGATCGTCTATGGGTCGATGGCGATCGACGACGATGGCAAGGGGCTGTGGAGCGCGGGGCTGGGACATGGCGACACGATGCACCTTGGCGATCTCGATCCGACCCGACCGGGATTGGAAAAGTTCGGCGTGCATGAGGAAGTGCCGCGCAACGGCGGGATCGGATCGGCGATGCTCGACGCGCGAACCGGCGAGATCCTGTGGACGACGCCAGCGACCAAAGACACCGGACGCGGGCTGTCGGCCGATATCGACCCGCGCTATCCGGGCGAGGAGAACTGGAATTCCAGTACGCCGCAGTTGTACACCGCGAAGGGACAGGTCATCCCCGGTGCGAAGCCGAAGGTCGCCAATTTCGCGATCTGGTGGGATGGCGATGCGTTGCGCGAATTGCTCGATCGCAACCGGATCACGAAATGGGATTGGCAGGCGGGAACCGAGGTGCCGCTGCTGATCGCCGAAGGGGCGACGTCGAACAACGGCACGAAATCGACGCCCGCGCTCTCGGCGGATATCCTAGGCGACTGGCGCGAGGAATTGATCCTGCGCAGCGAGGATAATCGCGAGCTACGGATCTATGCCACCCCCTTCCCGACGACGATCCGGCGGGCGACGCTGATGCACGATCCGATCTATCGGTTGGGCGTCGCGTGGCAGAACACCGCCTATAATCAGCCGCCGCATCCGTTGGTCGCGCCGAAGTGATCGCGGCATTGGCGATGCTGCTCGCCGGACCGGCGGTGCCCGTTACCTATCGGCTCGACGATGCCACGCCACACAGTGGCGAGATCCGGGTCGAGCGCGATCGGCCCTATCGCGACGGCTATGGCTATGAACCCGGTGGCGGACGGCGGTTCTCGGTGGCGGTGCCGGAAGGGAATTGGCGGGTTACGCTGACCATCGGCGACAAACGGGCCGCGACGACGACGGTTAAGGCGGAAGCGCGACGGCTGATGCTGGACCGGGTGGCGACGCGCGCCGGGCAGCGGCTGGAACGCAGTTTCGTCGTCCATATGCGAACGGCGGCGCTGGCACCGCCGCCGGCCAACGCGCCGGGCGGTACGATGGTCCGCCTGAAGCCGCGCGAGTTCGGCAGCCCGACGTGGGACGATCGGTTGACGCTGGAACTGTTGGGCGACGCGGCCGTCCACACCGTTCGGATCGAACCGGCCGCGGTGCCGACACTGTACCTTGTCGGGGACTCGACCGTCACCGATCAACCGTCCGAACCGGCGGCGAGTTGGGGGCAGATGCTGCCCGCCTTTCTCGACGGGCAGGTCGCGGTGGCCAATCATGCCGAATCCGGCGAGACGCTGAAATCGTTCCTGACCGAATTGCGGCTCGACAAGGTGCTGTCGACGATCGGCAAGGGCGACTGGCTGTTCATCCAGTTCGGCCATAACGACCAGAAAGCGCAGTGGCCGCAGACCTATGTCGAGGCGGGGACGACCTATCGCGCGTATCTGAAGGCCTATATCGCCGAGGCGCGGCGGCGCGGCGCGACGCCGGTGCTGGTAACCAGTCCCGAACGGCGCAATTTCGATGGCGCGGGACGGATCACGCCGTCGCTCGGCGACTATCCGGCGGCGGTCCGGGCGGTCGGTGCCGAAGAGGGGGTCGCGGTGATCGATCTGAACGCCGCCAGCATCGCGATCTACGAAGCATTGGGACCGGCGGTCAGTCCGCAGGCGTTCAACGATGGCGGGTCGGACAGGACGCACCATGACAATTACGGCGCGTGGCTGTTGGCGCGCGCCGTTGCGGAGGGGGTTCGGACGTTGCCGGGGATGGCGGCGCATGTGACGGCCGCGCGGTTCGATCCGGCGCGGCCGCCACTGCCGGCGGCGGTGGCGATCGTCCCGAGTGGCGCGCGCAGCGACGTGCGGCCGGACGGCAATTGATCGACCGGCGCGCCATGTTGCTGGGGATGCTCGCCCTGCCCTTTCCCGCCCACGCCGCGCGGCGGTTCGACGTGCGGGCGTTCGGGGCGAGGGGCGATGGGCGCACGCTCGACACGGCGGCGGTGCAGCGCGCGATCGATGCGGCGGCGGGTGGCGGGACGGTCGTCGTTCCGGCAGGGCGATACCGGTGTTTCACGCTGCGACTGGCCAGCGAGGTGACGCTGGTTCTGGAACGGGGCGCAGTCATCGTCGCCGCCGATCCGGCGCGGGACGGTGGGCGCTATGCGCTGCCCGAGGATCGCGGCGAGCAGCTATATCAGGATTTCGGGCACAGCCATTGGCACAACAGCCTGATCGTCGGCGACGGCGTGTCGCGGGTCTCGATCCTCGGGCCGGGGACGATCGATGGCGAGGGGCTGACCCGTGACGGGCCGGGTGCGCGCTGGCGCAAACAGGCGGGCGAGCGACCACTGTCGATGCGGCAGATGACGGCCGAGGAGATCGCGCGGCTGGAACCCGATGCGGCGCGGATGGCAGGATTGGGGAACAAGGCCATCGCGATGGTCGATGCGCAGGACGTGCGGATCGAAGGGCTGACGATCACGCGCAGCGGGCATTTCGCGATCCTTGCCACCGGATGCAGCTGCATGGTGCTGCGCGACCTGACCATCGATACCAATCGCGACGGGATCGATCTGGACGGGGTTCGCGACGTGCTGGTCGAGCGGTGCCGGGTGAATACGCCCAATGACGATGCCATCGTATTGAAGAGCAGTTTTGCGCTCGGCCGGGCGATCCCGTGCAGCGACGTGACGGTGCGCGACTGCGTGGTGTCGGGCTATGATCCGGGGACGCTGATCGATGGCACGCGGCGGCGGACGCAGCAGTTGGCCCCCGACCGCGACCGGGTGACCGGGCGGATCAAGCTGGGCACCGAGAGCAATGGCGGTTTCCGACGAATCCGGATCGAGCGGTGCTGGTTCGAGCGGTCGCGGGGGCTGGCGCTGGAGACGGTCGATGGCGGGGTGATTGAGGACGTGGTGGTCCGCGACCTGACCATGGCGGAGGTGACCACCGCCCCGCTGTTCCTGCGGATCGGCGACCGGCGGCGGGGGCCGGCGGGGACCGGGGTCGGCGCGATCCGGGGCGTGACGGTCGAGGGGCTGCGGGCGACGGGGATCGACCACCGGTTCGCGGCGACGTTGGCGGGACTGCCGGGGCACCGAATCGAGGACGTAACCCTGCGCGATATCAGCCTTTCCTATCTGGGCGGGGGACGGCCGGTGGCGATGCCGCCGGAGCTGGCCGATGCCTATCCCGAGCCGAGCATGTTCGGACCGACGCCGGCATGGGGGCTGTGGTGCCGGCATGCGCGGGGGCTGACGGTCGAAGGGCTGGAACTGACCACGCCGGGCGACGGGCGGGCGGCGATCGGGTTGGAGGATGTGGCGGGGGCGAAGTTGACGAAGGTGACACGTAGCGATTGACCCGACGTGCGCACTATTCTATATTTTGAATATAACGTTCACATAGTGAACATACAGGAGGGGCCGATGGCGCGCCACGCGTTTCGGATGCAGTTGAAGCCGGGGATGGCCGCCGAGTATCGCGCGCGCCACGACGCGATCTGGCCCGAATTGTCGGCGCTGCTGCGCGAGGCAGGGATTTCCGACTACTGGATCTTCCTCGACGAGGAGACCGGCGCGCTGTTCGCGACGCTGGAACGGGCCGAGGATAACCGGCGCGATACCCTGTCCGCGCACCCGGTCATGCAGCGATGGTGGGAGTCGATGGCCCCGCTGATGGAGACGCAGGCCGATCACCGGCCGCTCGAATGGCCGCTCACGCCCATGTTCCACATGGCATGACCGGCATGTTGCGTAGCCTGCTCTTCTGCGGCGTTGCCGCGTCGATGTTGACGCCGGCGGTGGCGCAGACCGCGAAACCGACCGCCAATCTGGCCGCGCCGGTCCAGAAATTCGGGCGTGTGTCGGTTGATGCGCGGTCGCTGATGATCGATGGCAAGCGGCTCACCATCTGGTCGGCCGAGGTCCATGCGTTCCGCCTGCCCTCCCCCGATCTGTGGCGCGACGTGTTGCAGAAGATGAAGGCGAGCGGGTTCAACACCGTCGCCTTTTATTTCGACTGGGGGTTCCACAGCCCGGAGCGCGGCGTGTACGATTTCAAGGGCATCCGCGACATCGACCGGCTGCTCGACATGGCGGCCGAGGAGGGGCTGTACGTCATCACCCGCGCCGGGCCGTATGTGAATGCGGAGCTGACGCGCGGCGGCTTTCCGGGATGGTTGCAGAACCAGCGGGCACGGGCACGGACCGACGATCCCGACTATCTGGCCGCCGCCGACGAATGGCTGTCGCAGATCAACCCGATCATTGCCCGCCACCAGATCAACGGTGGGAAGGGTACGGTGATCCTGCACCAGATCGAAAACGAACTGGCGCTGACCACCCCGGCGCAGGGGCGGTATATGGATCACCTCTATGCCAAGGCGCGGGCGGACGGGATCACCGTGCCGCTGTTCCACAACGATCAGGGGCGCAACGGATATTGGGTGCCGCGCGGGTCGAACGTGGCCAAGACCGTTGAGGGTTCGCCCGACCTGTATGCGTTCGACGGCTATCCCGGCGGCACCTGCACCGTCGGTGGCAAGGTCACGCGCGGGTCGGCGGCACCCGACTGGGGGTTCTACGGTCCGGGCGGGGCACGCGGCGGGGCTTCGGCCAGTCCGAACACGCCGGGGTTCGCGGCGGAATTCGGCGGCGGCTGGTTCGATTACTGGGGATCGAACGGCGGGTATGAATGTAACGCCCGCCAGCGTGGCAAGCGGTTCCAGCGGGTGTTCTATGGCACCAACCTAGCCAACGGCATCGCCATCCAGAGCTTCTATATGGGGTTCGGCGGAACCAGCTGGGGCTGGCTGCCGGCACCGGTAGTCTTCACCAGCTATGATTATGGCGCCGCGTTCAGCGAGGCGCGCGAGGTGCGCGAGAAGGCCGAGGAACTCAAGGCGCTGGCCGGCATGATCGCGGCGGTGCCCGATCTGGCGGGGATGGTGCCGGCGGGGCCGGTGACGATCTCCTCGCCGAACATCCAGGTCTATCACAACAGGTCGCCGGAAACCGACGCCCGGTTCCTGCTGGTGACGCATAATCCGTCGAACAAGGCTACCGACGACCGCTTCACCATCACCGCCGCCCTGCCCGATGGGCGCTATACGCTGCCGGAGATGCGGCTGAACGGGTTCGATGCGAAATGGCTGGTCGCGGGCGTCGATCTGGGCGGGCAGCGGCTGGTCTATGCGACGTCGGAATTGCAGTCGCATCTGCGGATCGACGGCGGCGATGTCGTGCTGCTGTACGGGCGGTCGCAGGAGGCGGGGACGACGGTGCTGCGCTATGCCAGTGCGCCGACCGTTCGCGTGATCGCGGGTGAGGTGCGGTCGGCGTTCGATGCGGCGACGGGCGATTTGCGGCTCGACTATACCCATGGTGCTTTGGCGCGGGTGCAGGTGTCGGGGGGCGGACGGCCGCCGATGACGCTGCTGATCGGCGATGAGGCCGAGGTCGCGACATTCTGGAAGTCGGGCGACGTGCTGGTGCGCGGGCCGGCACTGGTGCGGTCGGCGAAGTTGCGTGGATCGGTCTTGGCACTGGCGGGCGATACGAAGCAAGCGACGCCGCTGGAGCTTTGGGCACCCAAGGTCGCCCGGTCGGTGACGTGGAATGGCGTGCGGGTCGCGACCGGTGTCGGGAGTGCGGGGAGCGTCGTTGCCCGTAGCGCCCTGCCCGGTCCGGCGGCGGTGACGCTGCCGGTGCTGGGCGATTGGCGGATGGCACCCGGCACGCCCGAGGCGGAACCGGGCTTCGACGACAGCCAGTGGCAGGCGATCGACAATCGCGCCTATGCCAGCATCACCGCGCGGCCCGATGGGCAACCGAACATGCTGATGGACGCCTATGGCTTTCACGAGGGCGATGTCTGGTATCGCGGGCGCTTCACCGGCACGCCCGATGCCGAACGGTTGCGGCTGTATTACGGGGCCGGCGGATCGGGGATGGTGCAGGTCTTCCTCGACGGGAAGCTGATCGGGCAGGACGAACTGCCCGGCGGGCTGCCGCGACCGATCACGACGGGGACGGCGACGATCGCCCTTCCGGATGCGGCGCGGACGCCGGGCGAGCATATCCTGTCGGTGATGCTGCGCAACAACGGCCATAACTGGGATCTCGACGCCGACGATTTCCACAAGGAAGCGCGCGGGTTGGTATCGGCATCGGTCGAGAAGCAGGCGGGCGACTCCTTCGCCATTCCCGTCGCGTGGAAGATTCAGGGGCGGCAGGGCGGCGAGGATATCGTCGATCCCGTCCGCGGTGTCGCCAATAATGGCGGGCAATTTGGCGAGCGGATGGGCTGGCATCTGCCGGGATTCGACGATGCGCGCTGGGCGAAGGTGTCGCTGCCGGCGACCTCGGCACCGGCGGGGACCAGCTGGTATCGGACCCGTTTCGACCTGAACGTGCCCAAGGGGCAGGATGCGACGATCGGGGTGTCGTTCGGCGATGCCTCGGTTCCGCGATCGCCGGTCGATTACCGGGTGCTGGTGTTCGTCAATGGCTGGCACATGGGGCAGTTCATCGCCCATGTCGGGCCGCAGCGGACCTTCGTCGTGCCCGAGGGCGTGCTGAACCATCGCGGGCGCAATGTTCTGTCGCTGGCGGTGACCAGCGATGGCGCGCCGGGCAACGCGCTGGAAGCCGTGAAGCTGGTGACGATGCGCAACGTTCGCGGCGGGGTGCCGGTGCGGATGGTCGATGCACCGGCGGTGTTGGGGGAGTGATCCCTCACCCCTTTCCGTACCCCCGCGAAGGCGGGGGTCCAGAGCCGCAGGCGGCACGCTTGTGGCCCTAGGCTCCCGCCTGCGCGGGAGCACACCAAGTTTTGAACGAAACAACCTTTCTTCCGGAGCTATCATGGCCGCGCTGACCCACGACATTCCCCGCCGACAGGTGACCGACGCCATCGCGCTGCTGATGGACAATCTGGTCAATATCAAGGACGAGACGGGCGAGTTCCTGCTCCACCTCGACGACGGACGAATCATCGATACCAAGGGCTGGGCCGGGTGGGAATGGACGCATGGCGTCGGCCTGTTCGGCATGTGGCGCTATTATGAGCAGACCGGCGACAAGGCGGCACTGGCGATCATCAAGCAATGGTTCGAGGATCGCTTTGCGGAAGGGACTCCGACCAAGAACATCAACACCGTCGCGCCGTTCATTACCCTCGCCTATCTGTACGAGCATGAGCCGGATCCGCGCTATATCCCGTATCTGGATACATGGGCGGAATGGCTGATGGCCCCGGACGGCCTGCCCAAGACCGAGGAGGGCGGGTTCCAGCATATCGTCTATAATGACGAGAATCCGGGCGAGATGTGGGACGACACGCTGATGATGAGCGTGTTGCCGCTGGCCAAGATCGGGCTGTTGCTGGGCCGGCCGCACTATGTCGAGGAGGCGAAGCGCCAGTTCCTCGTCCATATCAAGTATCTGTTCGACAAGAAGACCGGGCTGTGGTTCCACGGTTGGGATTTCAACGGGCGGCACAATTTTGCCGAGGCGCTGTGGGCGCGGGGAAATTGCTGGGTCACGATCGCGATTCCGGAGATTATCGAGATTCTGGACCTGCCCGTTGGCGATGCGTTCCGGATGTTCCTGATCGATACGCTGGCGGCGCAGGTGAAGACGCTGGCCGAGACGCAGGACGAAAGCGGGTTGTGGCATACGCTGATCGTCGATCCGACCAGCTATCTGGAAGCGTCGGCGGCGGCGGGGTTTGCGTATGGCATCCTGAAGGCGGTGCGGAAGGGGTATCTGCCGCGTGCGTATGAGGCGGTCGGAATCAAGGCGGTGCGCGGCGTGCTGGCCAATATCGATGCGACCGGCGAGTTGAAGCAGGTGAGCTTCGGAACGGCGATGGGGGATACGCAGCAATTCTATAAGGATATCGCGCTGACCTCGATGCCGTACGGGCAGAGTTTGGCGGTATGTGCGCTGGCCGAGTTTTTGCGGACGTATATTTGAGGGGTCCGGCGGCGGGGTGGCTGATTGCTCCCCTCCCTGGAAGGGAGGGGCTGGGGGTGGGTCGGCCAGTTGGCGGGCGTTACCTTTCCCTCGCGGGCCAACCCACCCCCGACCCCTCCCTTCCAGGGAGGGGAGAGGCACCGGTGGTTGCGGTTCTACCGACCGCTGGCGTCAGCCCACCAACAACGCCTTGATCGCGTCGATCGCCTCGGCACCCTTCGACCCATCGGGGCCGCCGCCCTGCGCCATGTCGGGACGGCCGCCGCCGCCCTGCCCGCCGAGTGCCGCGACTGCTGCCTTGACCAGATCGACCGCGCTTACCCGGCCGACCAGATCGCTCGACACGCCGACCGCGACTGAGGCGCGGCCGTCGTTGACCGCGACCAGCGCGACCACGCCCGACGGCACGCGGGTGCGGGCCTCGTCGATCGTGCCGCGTAGCGCCTTGGCTTCGAGGCCGTCGATGACCTGTCCGAGGAAGGCGATGTCGCCGACCTGTTCGGGACCGGCGGGGGCGGCACCGGCACCGCCGCCCATCGCGAGCGCCTTCTTCGCTTCGGCGAGTTCGCGTTCGAGGCGGCGGCGATCCTCGACCAGTTGCGCGACACGCGCCGGCACTTCGTCGGGGGTCGCCTTCAGCGCGGCGGCGGCTTCGCGCAGCTTCGCGTCGCGGTTGCCGAGCCACTGGCGCGCAGCCTCTCCGGTCAGCGCCTCGACCCGGCGGACGCCCGACGACACCGCACCTTCGGACACGATCTTGAACAGGCCGATTTCACCCAACGCATTGACGTGCGTCCCGCCGCACAGCTCGATCGAATAGGTGCCGTCCGCATCCTGCCCCATCGACACGACGCGGACCTCGTCGCCATATTTCTCGCCGAACAGCGCCATCGCGCCCATCGCGATCGCGTCGTCAGGGGTCATCAGCCGGGTGGTGACGCCGCCATTGCCGCGGACCTGCGCGTTGACGTCGGCCTCTACGAGCGCCAGCGCATCGGCGGCGATCGGCGAGGGTTGCGAGAAGTCGAAGCGCAGGCGTTCGGGCGCGACCATCGATCCCTTTTGCGCGACATGGGTGCCCAGCTGTTCGCGCAGCGCCTCGTGCAGCAGATGCGTCGCCGAGTGGTTGGCGCGGATCTGCGCGCGGCGGGCATGGTCGATGGTGAGGGCGACGCTGTCGCCGACCTTGAGCGTCCCCGCCTCGATCGTCGCGACATGGGCGTGGAGCTTGCCGAGCTGCTTGGTGGTGTCGGTGACGGTCGCCTTGAACCCGGCATCGGTCGCCATGGTGCCGGCATCGCCGACTTGGCCGCCGCTCTCGGCATAAAAGGGGGTCTGATTGGTCAGCACCAGCACCTCGTCGCCGGCCTGCGCCGATTCGACGCGCGCGCCGTCGCGCACGATGGCGACGACTTGCCCCTCGCCCGCCTCGACCGAATAGCCGATGAATTCGGTCGGGCCGGCGGTTTCGAAGACATCGAACCAGATTTCGTCGGATGCCTTGGCCCCCGAACCTTTCCACGCGGCGCGGGCGGCCCGCTTCTGTTCGGCCATCGCCGCGTCGAACCCGGCGCGGTCGACGGCGTAGCCCTGCGCGCGCAGCGCGTCCTCGGTCAGGTCATAGGGGAAACCGAACGTGTCGTAGAGCTTGAAGGCGGTCTCACCGGCCAGCGTCGCGCCATCGGCCATGCCGGCAGTCGCTTCGTCGAGGAGCTTCAGCCCCTTGTCGAGGGTACGGCGGAACTGGGTTTCTTCCTGTTGCAGGGTCGCTTCGATCAGCGGCTGCGCGCGGACCAGTTCGGGATAGGCCGCGCCCATTTCGGACACGAGCGAGCCGACCAACCGGTGCATCAACGGGTCCCTGGCCCCCAGCAGATGCGCGTGGCGCATCGCGCGGCGCATGATGCGGCGCAGGACATAGCCGCGACCGTCGGCGGCAGGCAGCACGCCGTCGGCGATCAGGAACCCCGACGCGCGCAGATGGTCGGCGATGACGCGATGGCTGGCCTGCATTTCCCCTTCCGCGCGGGTGCCGGTCAGTTCGCACGATGCGGCGATCAGCGCCTTGAAGGTGTCGGTGTCGTAATTGTCCGACACGCCCTGCATCACCGCCGCGATGCGTTCGAGGCCCATGCCGGTGTCGATCGACTTCTTGGGCAGGTCGCCGACGATCTCGTTCGCGTCCTGCTCGAACTGCATGAACACGAGGTTCCAGATCTCGACGAAGCGGTCGCCGTCCTCGTCCGGCGAACCGGGAGGGCCGCCGGGAATATGGTCGCCGTGATCATAGAAGATTTCCGAACATGGTCCGCACGGGCCGCTGTCGCCCATCGCCCAGAAATTGTCCTTGGTCGGGATGCGGATGATCCGGTGATCGGGCAGCCCCGCAATCTTCTTCCACAGGTCGAACGCTTCGTCGTCGGTGTGATAGACGGTCGCGGTCAGCTTTTCCGGGGCCAAGCCCCAGTCGCGGGTCAGCAGCGTCCAGGCATTCAGGATCGCCTGTTCCTTGAAATAATCGCCGAACGAGAAATTGCCGAGCATTTCGAAGAAGGTGTGATGCCGCGCGGTATAGCCGACATTGTCGAGGTCGTTATGCTTGCCGCCGGCGCGCACGCACTTTTGCGACGATGTCGCCGTCACATAGGGTCGCGTTTCGAGGCCGGTGAACACGTTCTTGAACGGCACCATCCCCGCATTGACGAACATCAGCGTCGGGTCGTTCTGCGGAACGAGCGGCGCGGAAGCTACGCGGGCGTGGCCCGCCTTCTCGAAAAAATCGAGGAACGAGCGGCGAACATCGTTGGTCGAGGTCATTTCGGTTCGATACGCAGGCACGCGCCACTTGCCAAGCTGGGACAAGCACGGGGTTGACCCGGACGAAACATTCCCGTCCTTTCCCACGCAAACGATCAGGGACGACGCATGGCCAAGCGGCTTACGACTTTCATTCTCATCGCGCTCGCCGGGGGCCTCGCGCTCGGCTGGGCGCTGAACGCCGCGCTGGACGATGGCGGCGGTGCCGGCACCGCGACGCTGAAGAATATCGCCTATTACCTGTCCGCCGTGACCACCGTGTTCCTGCGGCTCATCAAAATGATCATCGCGCCGCTGGTGTTTTCGACGCTGGTCGTCGGCATCGCGCATATGGGCGACAGTTCGTCGCTCGGCCGCGTTGGGCTGCGCTCGTTCGGCTGGTTCGTGATGGCGAGCTTCATCTCGCTGATGCTGGGGCTGCTGCTGGTCAATCTGTTGCAGCCGGGCGTCGGGCTGGGCCTTCCCGTCCCGCCGGTCACCGCCGCGACCGGCGTCGACAAGCCCGCGTTCGATTTCGTGAAGTTCGTCGGCCATATCTTTCCCGCTTCGGGTATCGAGGCGATGGCGACCAACGAGATTCTGCAGATCGTCATCTTCTCGCTGTTCATCGGCGTCGCGCTGACGGCGGTCGGCGAGAAGGCCGCGCCGCTGGTCCGCGCGCTCGAAGGGCTGGTCGCGGTGATGTTGCAGGTCACCGATTACGTCATGCGCTTCGCCCCGTTCGCGGTGTTCGCGGCGGTGACGGCGACGCTGGCCGAGCGGGGGCCGGGGATCATCGGTGACCTCGCCTATTTCATGGGCAGCTTCTATCTGGGGCTCGCGGCACTGTGGACGGTGCTGATCGGCATCGCGTTCGCGATCATCGGCCCGCGGGTGAAGATGCTGCTGCGCTATCTGCGCGATCCGATCCTGCTGGGCTTTTCGACCGCATCGTCGGAAGCGGCCTATCCGCGCACGCTGGAGGCGCTTGACCGGTTCGGGGTGCCGCCGCGCATCGCCAGCTTCGTGCTGCCGCTCGGCTATTCGTTCAACCTCGACGGGTCGATGATGTACATGACGTTCGCGTCGATCTTCATCGCACAGGCGTACGGCATCGATCTCAGCTGGGGACAGATGTTCCTGATGCTGCTGGTGTTGATGATTACGTCGAAGGGGATTGCCGGCGTGCCGCGTGCCAGCCTGGTGGTGATCGCCGCGACGCTGGGCATGTTCAACATTCCCGAAGCCGGATTGCTGCTGATCCTTGCCATCGATCACTTCCTCGACATGGGGCGTACCGCGACCAATGTCGTCGGCAATGCGATCGCCGCCAGCGTCATCGCGAAGTGGGAGGGCGGATTCGACACGCCCGAATCGCCGGTGATCGAACCGCTGCCGACGCCGTCGGGCCATCCGCGCACCGATGTGCCCGACAGCTTCCGTGATATGGGCGAGCCGAAATAATGGAGAGCCGCGAGGCGGATCGCCCCGCCCCGCCGGAGTGTGGGCCGACCTATACCAGCTATCTGCGGCTCGACACGTTGCTCAACTGTCAAACGCCGCTGTCCGACACGCATGACGAATTGCTGTTCATCGTCATCCATCAGGCGTCGGAGCTGTGGATCAAGCTGTGCCTCCACGAGCTGGAAGCGGCGCGGCAGGCGCTGATCGCCGACCGGCCGGGCATCGCGTTCAAGATGATGGCACGCGTCGCCCGCGTGCAGCAGCAGCTGATCCAGAGCTGGGAAGTGCTGGCGACGATCACCCCCGCCGATTATTCGGCGATGCGCGGCAAGCTGGGCGGCAGTTCGGGGTTCCAGTCGGTGCAGTACCGGCTGCTCGAATATATGCTGGGGGCCAAGAAGGCGGGGATGCTGGCCGCGCATGACGGCGACCCGGCGGCGCAGGCGGTGCTGACCGAGGCGCTTGCAAGAACCAGCCTGTATGACGAAGCGCTGCGGATGCTGGCGCGGCGGGGGTTCGACATTCCGGCCGACCGGCTGGAGCGCGATTTCACCTTACCCTACGTCGCGTCGTCCGCGGTCGAGGCGGCGTGGCAGGCGGTGTATCAGGACCCCGATCGCTGGTGGGACCTGTACGAACTGGCCGAGAAGCTGGTCGACCTCGAATATCGGGTCCAGCTGTGGCGGTTCGGCCATCTGAAGACGATCGAGCGGATCATCGGCTTCAAGCGCGGCACCGGCGGCACGGCGGGCGTCCCCTATCTGGCGAAGGTGATCGACGAAGTGTTCTTTCCCGAATTGCTGGCCGTGCGGGTGGCGTTGTGAGGTCGCTGGCGGAAGCGGAGGCGATGGATGCCGCCGATCCCCTGCGTGCGTTTCGCGACCGGTTCGCGCTGCCCGAAGGGGTGATCTATCTCGACGGCAATTCGCTGGGCGCGCTGCCGAAGTCGACCCCGGCACGGTTGCAGACGGTGGCGGTCGAGGAGTGGGGTCAGGGGCTGATCCGCAGCTGGAACGCGCATGACTGGGTCGGTGCGGGCCGGCGGGTCGGTGCGACGATCGCGCCGTTGATCGGGGCGCAGCCGCATGAGGTGGTGGTCGCCGATTCGACCTCGGCTAATCTCTACAAATTGCTGGTGGCGGCGGTGAAGGCGCAGGGCGGCAGGCGGACGATCCTGTCCGAGCCGGGCAATTTCCCGACCGACCTGTATATGGCCGATGGCGCGGCGTGGAGCGTCGGCGACGGACGGGTGCGGACGGTGCCGGTGGCCGATATCGTCGATGCGATCGACGACGACGTCGCAGTCGTGCTGTTGACGCATGTCCATTACAAGAGCGGGACGATGCTCGACATGCGCGCGATCACGGCGGCGGCGCAGGCGAAGGGGGCGCTGGTGCTATGGGATTTGAGCCATAGCGTGGGTGCCGTCCCGATCGACCTGAACGGCTGCCATGCCGATCTGGCGGTCGGTTGCGGCTATAAATATCTGAATGGCGGGCCGGGTGCGCCGGCATTCCTGTATGTCGCCGAACGGCATCAGGCGGTGCTGCGGTCGCCGCTGTCGGGATGGTTCGGCCATGCCGCGCCGTTCGAGTTCGGCGACGATTATGCCCCGGCGGCGGACATCGGCCGGTTCCAGTGCGGGACGCCGCCGATCCTCGGCATCGCCGCGCTGGAGGAAGGGATCGCGCAATTCGAGGGCGTCGATCGCGCGGCGCTGTTCGCCAAGGGGCGGGCGCTGGGCGATGCGTGTATCGCGCTGGTCGAGGCGCAGTGTCCGGCGATGGCGCTGGTGTCGCCGCGCGACGCCGTATCGCGCGGGAGCCATGTGTCGTTCCGGCACCCACAGGCGTACGCGATCTGTCAGGCGCTGATCGATCGCGGGGTCATCGGTGATTTTCGTGCGCCGGACGTGCTGCGACTGGGCTTCGCGCCGCTCTATATCGGGTTTGCCGATCTATGGCGGGCGGTGGCGGTGCTGGCCGACCTGTTGCGCGACGGCAGTTGGGACCGGCCGCACTATCATGCGCGCAACGCGGTCACCTGACGGAACGAATTGGGAACGGGGCGGTTGGTGGCGTCGAAAGGAACTGCCATGACCGAGCATGCCAATCCCAAGAGTGAACCCTTTTCGAACGCCGAGAAGGACCCGGACGACTGGACGACCGGCGACGAGAAGATGACCGGTGCGCAGGCGTCGTATCTGAAGACGCTGAGCGAGGAAGCGGGCGAGCCGTTCGACGATACGCTGACCAAGGCCGATGCGTCGAAGGCGATCGATGCGTTGCAGGAAAAGACGGGGCGTGGGGTGAACTGATCTCAGTCCCCTCCCCCTCCTCCAGGACCGATCGACATTCGGCGATAACCACGGATGTTCGTCATTCCCGCGCAGGAGGGAATCCATAGACGCTGACGTTTCGGCCGGATTCGCGACGCTGGCGCATATGGACTCCCACCTACGCAGGAGTGACGAAAGGAGATGGAACGCTGTTCCTGCGTTCAGCGAACTGACGGTCGATCCCGACTAGTCCATACCCGTTTGGGTCCAGCGGTTTCGAGCGCGTTGACAACGATAGTCGAGAAGGTGTCGCCCCAAACGATGCGTTCTCGACGGGCGCTTCTGGGCAAGCTCGAAGCTGCTCGAACCGAACGGGATGGGATTGCGTTAGGGCGTGGGCCGCATCGCCATCAGTCGGTCGAGCAACACCAGTCGGGTTGCCAGATCGACCCGGTACGATGCGTTGGGTCGAGATCGCTTCAGCGCCGCCAGCCATGCCCGCTTCGCGCCGGGCAGGTCACCGGTCTGGATCAGCGCCATCCCGTAGTAGAAATACGGCCCCGGATGGTCCGACGCGTTGGCGATGCCCTGTGCGAAGGCAAGTTTGGCGGCAGGTGACAGGACGCGGCCGCCGTCATGGGCGAGGATCGCGGTGCCGAGCCGGGTCCATAGGCGGGCGCTTTGCGGATTGCCTTGCAGCCCGCCCAGCACCGCGTTCACCGCCGCCTGCGTTGCGCCGGCGCGGGTGAGGCCGTCGGCGGCGACGGCATAGGCATAGTCGTAGGTGAAGCGGCCCCAGATCGCGTCGCGCAGGTCGTCGGCGGCGATATCGACCGGTTCGGTGACGCGCTGCGCGCTTCGCGGGGCACCGGGCAGTTCGGGCTGCCCCTGCCAGGCATAGCCGGCAGCCCCCAGCATCAGCGCGGCCCCGACGAAGCCCCATAGCGGGCGCGAGACGCGCGCGACGACGAGCAGCACGAAACTGCCGATCAGCAGTGCGGCAAGGATCAGCCAACCGTTCATCGCGGTCCCCGCTTCAGGCTGCGCCGCGCCAAACCCACGCCGATGCCGAGCAGCAGCAACGGCGTCGCCCATAACAGGCCGGTCGCGGGCGACAGCGGCGGATCATAGCTGACATAGTCGCCATAGCGTTCGATCAGCCAGTCGCGGACGCGGTCGGGCTGCTCGCCGCTCGCGATCCGCTGGCGGACCAGCGCGCGCATGTCCGCGGCCATGTCGGCGTCGCTGTCGGCGATCGACTGGCCCTGACAGACCAGACAGCGCAGCGTTTCCATCAGCGCCTTGGCCGATCGCTCCTGCGTCGCGTCGGGCAGTTGCGTGTCGGCAAGCGCCGGCGGCGGCACGTTCGATTGCGCCGATGCCGGACCGGCGAGCAACAGGGTCACGGCGAGCGCGCGCTTCATCGGGCGGCCTTCAGCGCGGCGAGCAGGACCGGCACGTCGTCGTCGCGGATCGCACCGATATGCTGGTGGGCGATGCGGCCCTGACGATCGATGACGAAGGTTTCGGGCACGCCCGACGACCCGAGCGCCAGTTGCACCGAACTGTTCCGGTCGTCGCCGATCGCGGCATAGGGATCGCCATAGTCGCGCAGGAAGGTGGCGACCTTGTCCGGCGTGTCGCGGATAGCGATCGCGTCGATCGGCACACCGGCTTCGGCCAGCTTGGCGAGTTGCGGGGCTTCGGCGGCGCAGGGGACGCACCAGCTGCCGAAGACGTTGAGCAAACGCGGCTGACCGGTGCGGAAGGCGGCGGTGGTCAGGCCAGGTTTGCCCGGAACCGCCGGGGCGAGGGTGAAGGCCGGCAGCGGCTGACCGATCAGGCGCGAGCGGACCTGCCGGTCGGGCTCGCGCGTCAACATCCATGCGAACAGCGCGGCGATGGCGACGAAGGCCAGCAGCGGCAGCCAGAGCACCCGACGCTTCACCGCGCCCTCCGCCGCCGGACGCGCCCGACCAGCGACACGAATCCGCCGAGCGCGATCAGCCCGCCGCCGGCCCAGATCAGCGTCACGAACGGTTTCCACCACAGCCGCAACTGCCGGCGCCCGCCATGATCGTCGCGGCCGAGGACGGCATAGAGCTGCCCGTCCCAAAAGGTCGCGAGCGCGGCCTCGCTGGTTTCGGTGGGAGGATTGGCGAAGAACCGCTGCTCGGGCCGCAACAGGAAGGGTGCGCCGCCGTCACGGGTGACGATCAGCCGCCCCTGCACCGCCGACCAGTTGTCGCCGACGACCGGCTTGATCCCGTCGAAGCGGATCCCGAACGGGCCGACGCGGTTGGTCTCGCCCGGCGCGGCGGCGACGAGGCGTTCGGCGGTGAAGGCACTGTCGCTGGCCATGCCGGCCAGGCTGACGGCGATGCCGAAATGCGCCACGACCATGCCCCAGATCGGCAGCGGCGTGCGCCACGGACTGCGCCCGACCAGCGGCAGGACGCTGGCGACCGCCAGACCGGCGGCGAACGACAGGCCGAGGATCGGCATCCAGCCGGCCCCGGTGAACAGCAGCGCGACGAACGCGACCAGCGTCACCGCGCCGGGTATGGCGATCCGCCGTGCGACCGCCCTGCCCCGGTCGCGTCGCCAGCGCAGCAATGGCCCGACCGCCATCCCGGCGACCAGCAGCAGCGCGACCGGCCCGGCGGCGCGGTTGAAGAAGGGCGGACCGACCGACAGTTGCACGCCGAACGCTTCGGCGAGCAACGGATAGAGGGTACCGATCAGGACGATGCCGAGGATGACCGACAGCAACAGGTTATTGAGCACCAGCCCACCTTCACGGCTGACCGGTTCGAACAATGCCCCCTGCCGCACCGTGCCGACGCGAAAGGCGAACAACGCCAGCGCGCCGCCGATATACAGGATCAGCAGCGCGAGGATGAAGCTGCCGCGCGTCGGATCGACGGCAAAGGCATGGACGCTGGTCAGGATGCCCGATCGAACCAGAAAGGTGCCGACCATCGACATTGAGAAGGCAACGACCGACAACATGATCGTCCATGCACGCAAGCCGTCGCGGGTCGCCAGCACCGTCACCGAATGCAGCAACGCGGTCGCCGCCAGCCACGGCATCAGCGAGGCATTTTCGACCGGGTCCCAGAACCACCAGCCGCCCCAGCCAAGCTCGTAATAGGCCCAGTAGCTGCCCGCCGTGATCCCGATGGTCAGGAAAATCCATGCGCCCAGCACCCATGGCCGCATCGCGCGCGCGAAATCGCGACCGACATCACGGGTGACCAGCGCACCGACCGCGAAGGAAAACGCCACCGACAGCCCGACATAGCCGAGGTAGAGCGTCGGCGGGTGGAAGGCGAGACCTGGGTCCTGCAACAACGGATTGAGACCGAGGCCGTCGAGCGGCACCGGCGACAGGCGGGCAAAGGGGTTGGAGGCGAACAGCAGGAACGCGTAGAAACCCGCCGCGATCGCCGCCTGCGCCGCCAGCGTCGCGACATGGGTGCGCGCGGCCAGCAGCCGTTCGAACAGGGCCATACCGCCACCCGCCACCGCCAGCACGGTTACCCATAGCAGCATCGACCCTTCGTGATTGCCCCATGTCGCGGCGACCTTGTACAGCATCGGCTTCGCGCTGTGGCTGTTTTCGGCGACCAGCAGCACCGACAAATCGGTGCGCGCGAACAGCGCGGTCAGTGCCGCGAACGCGCCGAGCGCGAGCACCCCCTGCACCACCGCCACCGGCCGCACCGCCGCCAGCAGGTCGCGAACGATCTGCGGCGGCTCCTGCGCGCGCGACGACAGCGCGATCGCCGCCATCGCGAACTGCAACAGCGCCATCGCCGCCGCCAGCCACAGCGCGGCAAGACCGGCTTCGGCGATCATTTGGCGATGCTTTCGCTCTTGTGCATCTTTCCGGCGACCTGCGGCGGCATGTAGCGTTCGTCATGCTTGGCGAGCAAATTGTCGGCGACGAAGCTGCCGCCCGCCACGAAGCGCCCCTCGGCGACCACGCCCGAATTCTCACGGAAAAGATCGGGGGCAATGCCGGAAAAGCGGACGGGCACGGTCGCCTTGCCATCGGTGACGGTGAAGGCGATCGTCACGCCATCGGCCATGCGCCGGATCGATCCCGGCGCGACCATGCCGCCCAGCCGCACCGGCTTGTCGATCGGGGCCGAGGCCGCATCGGCGGGCGCGTAGAAGAAGGCCGCTTCGTCGCTGAGCGCCGACATCGCCAGCAGCACCGCGCCGACGATCGCGATCACCGCCAGCAATGCCAGCGTCATGCGTTGCCGTTTGGGGGTCATCCCCGCTCCGCGCGGCGCATCGCCACCCATGCGAACACGATTAGCGCGACGATCGCGCCGATCGTCAGGCCATAGGCGGCGAGAATGAAGGGCCAGGGGTTCATATCGCGGCCCGGCGGCGCATCCGCGCCTCCACCTTGATCCGGGCGAGATCGGCGCGCATCCGCATCAGCACGATGCCGCCGAACAACAGGCTGGCACCGCCGGCGGTGAACCCCAGCGGCCACAGGATCGATGGATCGATCGTCGATTTGGTCAGCGTGATGCTCGGCCCCTGATGCAGCGTGTACCACCACAGCACCGAATAGCGGATGACGGGCAGCAGCGCGGTGCCGGCGATCCCGAACAGCGCCGGGATGCGGCCGTCGCCATCGCGATCGGCATCGGCCCGCGCCAGCGCCAGATAGGCGAGATAGACGAAGAACAGCAGCAGCATCGAGGTCAGCCGACCGTCCCATTGCCACCACGTTCCCCAGGTCGGTCGCCCCCAGATCGATCCGGTCGCCAGACAGATGCCGGCGAACACCGCGCCCGGCAACGCGATCGCCCGTGCGGCGACCGCCGCCAGCGGATGCCGCCACACCAGATAGACGATGCTGGCAATCGCCAGTCCCGACCAGCCGCCCATGCCGAGCCACGCCGCCGGCACATGGACATAGAGGATGCGGACGCTTTCCCCCTGCAGATAATCGGCCGGCGTCTGCGTCAGCCCCGCCCAGCAACCGAACAGGAACAGGATCAGCCCGCCCCACAGCAGCACCGGGGTCAGCGGTCGCGCGATCGACAGAAATCGACGAGGATTGGCAAGGGCATGAATGCTGGGCACGGTCGCGCACTGTCTATGCAACCCGCGCGCAAACGGCAATGCGGATCGACGTTCGCATATGGGTCGATCGGACGACGACGATCGTTGGCAACCCGCACGCCGTTCCGCCGTTGGTACGAAGCGGACTTAGATTCCCTTGGCACGATTTTGTACGGAGCGAAGATGAGCTTGCAGCACGACCATGCCGGGTTAGCGAACCGGGCAACCACGACCAGCCCCGCCGGCCGGCGGATGTCCGCCAATCTGTTTCTGGCCCAGCTGAACGATGCCGACTTCGCATTGCTGTCACCGCATCTCGAACGGGTGTCGATCGCGGTCGGCGACGTCATCATTCCGGCAGGCGGGCGGATCGAGCATCTCTATTTCCTCGACGCCGGGATCGCCGCGTTGCTCGATGCGATCGAAGGCGAGCGGTTGCACGCGGTCGGGCTGATCGGAAACGAAGGCTATCTGGGTTGGCCGGTGCTATTGGGCGACGATCGTTCGCCCTATGCGACCATCCTGCGCGCCGAGCCAGGCACCGCCCTGCGGATACCGGTCGAGCGGGTGGTCGAGGCGGCGGACCGGAGCGAGACGTTGCGCCGGGCACTATTACGCTTCATCGAGGTCTTCATGATCCAGATGGGACGGACGGTCGTGTCGGCACTGGGCCATCCGGTCGAACGGCGGCTGGCGCGATGGATCCTGCTCTATCACGACCGGGTGCGCGGCGACGAGATCGCGATGACGCATGAGGAGTTCCGCATCATGCTGGGCGTGCGTCGCAGCAGCATCACCGATGCGCTGCACCGGCTGGAAGAAGCACATGCCATCCGGTCGGTGCGCGGGCGCGTGATCGTGCGGGAGCGGGAAAAACTGCTGGCGCTGGCGGCGGATACCTATGGCTCTGCCGAGGCCGCCTATGACCGGCTGGTTCGCGTCGCGCCTTGATTTTGGCGATCACGTAGATCGGGTAACCGGGTCGGAACAATAAAAAACGGGCCGTTCCTTTCGAAACGGCCCGCTTATTTTTCTCGATCAGGTGCCGCTGGCGGCGCTCTGACGGATCGTGCCGTTCACCCCGTTGGGGAAGAACCCGCCGGCGGTCTGAGCGGTACGGTTCAGGTACACGATGTTCAACACCTGTCCCGGCGTCCGGCTGAACGCGATGCCGCTATTGTCGGTCGGTACGATGTTCGACGCGAGGGTCGAACCGCTACCGGTGGCCCGAATCCCCTGATCGAGATCGGTGCTGCCATCGAGACTGTCGCGTGCGTTCGAGATCGCGTCGGCGGCATCGAGGAGCGCGGGTGTCGCCACGCCCTTGCGATACAGCACGGTGCGAACCAGACCGGCATGATAGGCCTCTGCCGCATGGATACCCGCAGCCGCTTCGAGGAAGGTCTTGTTGCTGATGAACCCGACCGCCCCCTTGTACGCGGTTACGCCGACATCCTCGAAGATGTACGCGCCGAGCAGGAAGTTTTCGTCATTGGCATAGACGTCGAACGCCGCGCCGGTGCCGATCAGTCCGGCGGCACGGGCCGCGTTCGAGAAGGCACTGGTCGCGGTCACGCCGATATCGATCGCCGGCTGTGCGACCGCCGCCGACCCCAGCGTCGTGCGCAGGAAGTTGACGTGCGCCAGTTCGTCCGCCGCGATTTCACGCGCATAGCGGGCGACCAGCGGATCGGAGAACGTCACCTGACGCCCGCCGGTGACCGCACCCTGCGTACCCGTTCCGGTCAGGCTGCTGTTGGGCAAGCCGCTGCCGGTGGCGGCGAACGCGTAGAATTGCGCTTCCAGATATTCGAGGTTCAGCGCGAAGTTGAACACATCGGCATCGGTCACGCCGGTGGTGGCGGTCGGCGTCGGCGTGGGGGTAGCGCCGTTGATCGGGCCGCCGCCGCTGTCGCTGCAGGCCGCGAGCAGCGATGCCCCGGCGGTCGCGACCGCCGCGGTGCCGGCATAGCGCATGAAATCGCGCCGGGCGTTGCGACGTTGTTCGCAGGCTTCGAGCACCTGCAGGATTGGATCGTTGGTCATGATTCTCTCTCCCTGGCTCAGTTCGCAGCGCTGGCGCGGATGGTGCCGTTCACCCCGTTGGGGAAGAAGCCGCCACCGCTCACCTGGGCCCGGTTCAGATAGACGATATTCAGCACCTGGCCCGCCGAACGGCTGAACGCGATGCCGTTGCTGTCGAGGGGGACGATATTGCTGGCGCTGGGGTTGGTCGACAGCGGGGTCAGACCCTGATCGAGGTCGAGCGTGCCGTCGAGGCTGTCGCGCGCGTTGGAGATCGCGTCGGTCGCCGCGATCAGCGCCGGGGTCTGAATGCCCTTTGCATAGAGCGTCGTGCGGACGATCGCCGCGTGATACGCCTCGACCGCGAGGATGCCGGCGGCTGCTTCGAGGAAGGTCTTGCTCGACAGCAACGGTGCCGCACCCTTGTAGGCGGTGACCCCGACGTCTTCGAAGATATACGCGCCGAGCAGGAAATTCTCGTCGCTGGCATAGGGGTCGAAGCTGTCGGTCGCGCCGATCAGACCGGCCGCGCGGGCCGCACTGGAAAACGCACCATTGACCGACGAACCGATATCGATCGCCGGCTGGGCGACCGCCGACGTGCCGAGGCCGGCGCGCAGGAATTCGACATGGGCGCGTTCATCGGCCGCGATTTCGCGGGCGTACTGGGCGACGACCGGATCGGTGAACGTCACTTGCTTCCCGCCGGTTACCGCACCCTGCGTACCGGTGCCGGTCAGCAGCGAGCTGGGCAGTCCGGTACCGAATGCCGCAAAATAATAGAACTGCGCTTCGAGATATTCGAGGTTGAGCGCGAAGTTCAGCACATCGGCATCACTAGGCGCGGTCTGAGCGATCGCTTCGTTGGATTCCGATGCGAAGATCACGGCACCACCGACTGCCGCAGCACCGCCGATCATTCGGAAGAAATCGCGCCGGTCCTCCCGGCGTTTGGCGCGTGCTTCGAACGCCTCCGTCAACAGCGTTTGGTCGGACATGGTACCGTCTCCCTGTATCGTTCTTCGCCTGAAACGAGGCACGGTCGATTAAAGATGCAGCGACGACGTGGATGTACGGTTTCGTACGCGGGGGCACCGACGACTGGATTGCGAAAAATCTTACAGGCAAAAGGTCGTGAGATGGCGTTCGCAGTTCAAACAGACATTTCGCCCGACAATGGCAGTTTCCTGCCGACGACGGACAACCGGCTGGTCGGTTCGTTGCGGCCGGAAACGCGGCGACGACTGGCGATGGCAGCAACCCGTATCGATTTGAATACGGGCGACGTTTTGACACGTGCCGGCGAGCCGATCGATCGTCTTGTATTTCCCGAAGGTGCGCCGGCGATGTTGTCGGTGTCGACCGGCGGGTCGTCGCAGGATGTCGGCATGATCGGACGCGACGGTGTGGTCGGATGGTCGCGCCTGTTCAGCGATCAGCCGACCCCGTTCACCGCGCGGGTCCATATCCAGTCGGGCAGCGCGATCGAGATTCCGGCGGCGGCCGTGGTCGATGCCGCCGATGACGATCCCGAATTGCTTAAGCGCATCCTGACCTTCGCACAGCGTTTCACGATGCAGATGGCGCGGACGCTGGCGTCGGCGCTGCGCGACGTTCCCGAACGGCGCATCGCGCGGCTGCTGCTGATGATCGACGACCGGATCGCGGGCGATACCATGTCGGTCACCCATGCATCGATCGCGGCGACGCTGAACCTGCGCCGCGCCACGGTCACCGACTGCCTGCATATCCTTGAAGGGGAGCATATGGTGCGGTGTTCGCGCGGACGGATCGCGATGCGCGACCGGGCGGCACTCGAGGCGCGGGCCGGGCTGGCCTATGTCGCCGACGACGGACTGGCACCCGAAACCCTGCGCTGACGATCAGGGCTGACCGCGCACCGTCTTCAGGTCGATGCCGAGCCGCTGCACCTTGTAATAGAAGGTCTTGCGCGGGATGCCGAGGCGATCGATCGCCGCACCGATCTCACCGCCGGTCGCCGCGATCGCCGCGAGGATCGCCTCGCGCTCGAACGCGGCGAGGCGTTCGGGCAGCGGACGGCTGGCATCGTTCGGGGTCACGTCGCCGCTGCTGCCGTCCAGCCCCAGCACGAACCGGTCGGCGAAATGGGCGAGTTCGCGGACATTGCCCGGCCAGTCGTGCCGGGCGAGCAGGTCGCGCGCGGCATGGGTCAACGCGGGCACCTCGCGCCGCAGCCGCGCCGCCGACAGATCGACCAGATGCGCGAACAATTGCGGCACGTCCTCACGCCGTTCGCGCAGAGGTGGGATGCGCAGTCGCACCGCCGCCAACCGGTACAGCAGCGCCGGCGCGATCGCGTCGGCCGCACGCCGCCCCTCCTCCGCCGCCGTCGCGATGACGCGGATATCGACCGGCACAGCGTCACGCGGACCCCGGATCGCCCGATCCTCGATCACCTGCGTCAGCCGCCCCTGCAAGGCACGGGGTGCCTGATCGATATCGTCGAGAAACAGCGTGCCGCGCTGCGCACCGACGATGCCGCGGTCGCCCACCGTCGCGAACAGTTCGTCCTCGATCACCTGTCCGGGCAGCGCGGCGCAGGCGATGGCGACGAACCGATGGCGGGCGCGCCGGCCGGCGCGGTGGATCGATCGCGCCAGCAATTCCTTGCCCGTGCCGGTCTCCCCCTCGATCAGCAGGTCGATATCGGTATCGGCCAGGACCGGGATCATCTCGCGCAGGCGGACGATTGCCGGGGAGCGGCCGATCAGCGCAACCTGCTCCCCGCCCGCCGCCTGCGCCCGCAACCGGCGATTGTCGAGCGCCAGCGATCGGGCGGCGATCGCGCGGGTGACGGCGGCGATCAGCGCGTCGGGATCGAACGGCTTGGGCAGAAAATCCCACGCCCCCGCCTTCAGCGCATCCACCGCCATTTCGACATCGGCATGACCGGTGACCAGCACGATCGGCAGCGTCGGATCGCGTTCGCGCAGGATGCGGAACAGCTCGATCCCCGACATTTGCGGCATCCGCACGTCGGTGACGACGATGCCGTCGAAATCGGCGTCGATCGCCAGCAGGGCAGGCGGCGCGGCGACGAACGGGACGACGTCGAACCCCGCCAGCATCAGCAACTGCATGGTCGAGGCGCGCAGATCGGCGTCGTCCTCGACAAGGGCCACCCGCCCCTGCGTCGTTCCGGTATCGGTCATGGCACCCGCCGCAAGGTCGCTTCGAACCGTGCGCCGCGCCCGGTCGGGATCAGCCGCAGCGTGCCGCCAAGGTCGGTCATGATATCCTGCGCGATCACCAGCCCCAGGCCGAGGCCGGTCGGGCGGCTGGTGACGAACGGCGTGAACATGCGTTCGGCGACCGCCGGGTCGATGCCCGGTCCGTTATCCGCGACGACGAGCGCGACGATCGTCGGTTCGACCTGCACCTCGACCGCGATGGCGGGATCGGGACGCCCGTCGAGCGCCTCCAGCGCATTCTGCAACAGATTGACCAGCACCTGTTCCAGCCGCACGCGACCGGCGACGACCATAAGGTCGGGGGGGATATCGGGTATGGTGAACGCGACTTCCGACAGGCGTTCCTTCAGGATCAGTCGTGCCCCGTCGACGACATCGGCGAGCGGGACCGGGCCGATCGTGCCACTGCCCTTGCGCGCGAACCCGCGCAGTTCGGCGGTGACCAGACCGATCCGGTCGGTCAGCCGGGCGATGGCGCCGAGATTGTCGTCGACCTGACGCGAATCGCCCCGCGCCAGCAACTGCCGCGCCGCCGCGACGTAATTGCGGATCGCGGCGATCGGCTGGGCGGTTTCGTGAGCGACGCTGGCGGTAATCTGCCCCAGCGCGGCGAGGCGATTGGCCTGTCGCAGCCCGTCACGCAGATCGGCGGCGCGCGCTTCGGCGGCGGCGCGTTCCTCCATCTCGTCGCGCAGCAGGCGCGTGCGATCGGCGACGGCGGCCTCGAGTTCGCTGGTCCGCAACGCCCGGCGACGCGATCGTTCGCGCAGACCCCATGCAATCGCGATCAGCGCGAGGGTGGCGATGGCGGCCGCAATCGCGCTGCCGCGCACGACGCCGCCGACGGCGGGTTGCAGCGGCATGGCCAGATGAACGCGCCAGCCCGCGGTATCGGCGTCGGTCGCGACATGCTGCAACCGCCGCCGGTCGCCGTTCAACCGGATCGCGTCACCGATCATGGCGAACGGGGCCGTGCGCAGCGCCCCGGCTCCGCTATCGGCGCGCAACGCCGCCGCGACGGCGGGTGCGATCGGCCGGGTCGCGGCGAAACGCCAACTCGGCCGGCTGGAGATCAGCACGACCCCGGCGCGATCGGTCACGAAGGTGATGCCGCCGGCGGCGCGCCATTCCTGTTCGATCCGGTCGAATTCGAGTTTCACGATGACGACGCCGCCCTCGGCGGTACGGCGGCTGAGATACAGGCCGGGCCGATGGCTGACCGTCCCGAGCGCGAACTGCGTGCCCGACCCGTACCGCATCGCGTCGCTGTAATAGCGGCGGAACGTATAGTCGTTGCCGACGAAACTTTGCGGATCGGCCCAGTTGCTGGCGGCGATGGCGAATTTTCCCCGGCCGATGACATAGATGACCGACGCCCCGGTCGATCTTGCCAAGGCGGCGAGCTTGCGATCGAGCGACCGTGCCGCACCGTCCGCCCCGCGCACCGCCGCGACCACGTCGCGATCGTCCGCCAGCGCGAGCGGCAACAGGCGGAACCGGGCGATCTCGCTGGCCAGCAGGACCTGCCGCAACCGGGCATCGGCCTCCATCGACGCGACCAGATCGGCGCGTGCCCGGCGTTCGGCCACACGGCCGACGGCCACGGCGACGAGGATGCTCAGCAGCACCGCCGCGAACACCCAGCGCAGCCAAGTCGATCTCAGTCCCCCTCGCATCGACCGACGCTGTACAAATACGCAACCATTTGTGCAACAATTTGCACTTTCGGAGAAGTTCCGTGGCGAAATTTGACGCAATCGGAAACGTTCGAAACGTCTATATATCTGTAATATATACCTTTATTTGACACGATTGCGTACAGGACAACCCGGCTTGCAGTCCGTTAAACCGTTCGTGTCGCGCCGATAGCCAGGAAGAGCAGGGGCGGGCGCATCAGAGGATGAAAGGTCGTCGCATGATAATCACTGGTCATTCCACCCACCCGCCGATCCCGCCGGCAGCGAAGCCGTGGTACAAGCATCTGTACGCGCAGGTGCTGCTCGCCATCGTTTGCGGCGTGCTGCTGGGCCATTTCTATCCGGCCACCGGCGAAGCGCTGAAGCCGATCGGCGACGGCTTCATCAAGCTGGTCAAGATGATCATCGCGCCGGTCATCTTCCTGACGATCGTCACGGGCATCGCGGGGATGCGCGACCTTGCCAGCGTCGGCCGCGTTGCCGGCAAGGCCTTCGCCTATTTCCTGTTCTTCTCGACCCTCGCGCTCATCATCGGGCTGATCGTCGGCAACCTCGTCCAGCCGGGGGCCGGGCTGAACATCGATCCGTCGACGCTCGATACTACGAAGATCACCGAATATGCCGAAAAGGCGCATGATTCGACGATCACCGGGTTCCTGTTGGGGATCATCCCGGACACGTTCATTTCGGCGCTGACCGAAGGCAACATCCTGCAGACGCTGTTCGTCGCGATCCTGTTCGGCATCGGCCTCGCCATGATCGGCGACAAGGGCGAACGCGTCCTCGACGGTCTGAACGAAATCTCGATCGCCTTCTTCAAGGTCGTCGCGATCGTCATGAAGGCGGCACCGATCGGCGCATTCGGCGCGATGGCGTTCACCATCGGCAAATACGGCATCGGCACGCTGTTCAGCCTCGCCGCGCTCGTCGGCACCTTCTACCTGACCGCGTTCCTGTTCGTCGTGGTCGTGCTGGGGGCGGTCGCGCAGTTCTGCGGCTTCTCGATCTTCAAGCTGATCTCGTACCTGAAGGCCGAATTGCTGCTGGTACTCGGCACCTCGTCGTCGGAAAGCGCCCTGCCCTCGCTCATCGAGAAGATGGAACGCGCCGGCATCCCGAAGTCGATCGTCGGCCTCGTCGTCCCGACCGGCTATTCGTTCAACCTCGACGGCACCAACATCTACATGACGCTGGCGGCGCTGTTCATCGCCCAGGCGTGCAACGTCGACCTGACCCTCGGCCAGCAGCTGCTGCTCCTCAGCGTCGCGATGCTGTCGTCGAAGGGTGCGGCGGGCGTCACCGGTGCGGGCTTCATCACGCTGGCCGCCACCCTGTCGATCGTACCGACCGTGCCGGTCGCCGGCATGGCGCTGATCCTCGGCGTCGATCGCTTCATGAGCGAATGCCGCAGCCTGACCAACTTCATCGGTAACGCAGTAGCAACCGTTGTCGTCGCAAAGTGGGAAGGCAAGCTCGACAAGCACCAGTTCGACGAGGCACTGGCCGGTCGCAGCGTGCGCGTCGACCAGATGCCCGAAGGCGCCATCGCCGCCGAATGATTGATCAGGGGAGAGCCGGTGCAGGGTGAAGAATCCCGCACCGGTTCCCGGCTACTGCCCCGCGAGGCACCGGAGAGAGTTTCGATGAACAAGTTCCTGCGGCTCTGCTGCACCACGGCCGCCCTGACGATCCCGACGATCGGTCATGCCGCCGAATTCGTCGCCGGCGCTCCGGCCACCGCCGAAGCGGCGGCAGCCGACGCTGGCACGCCCGCGACCGAAGCGCAGGCGGCGACCGGCAATGCGAACTCGCCATCGGTTTTCCCCGGCCCCGTGGCGGACAAGGGCACCGCCCGTCCGGTCGCGCAGGAATATCCCAGCATCGGCGTCGGCGACGGTATCACCGCCGGGGGCTACAACCAGTCGCGCTGGGCCGAGGACTGGAGCAAATATCGCGATCCCAAGAAGCGCGAGGACATCCTCGACAAGCTGAAATACATCCCGATCGCCGGCGACGACGTCTATCTGACACTGTCGGGCGAATTCCGGGCTCGCGTCAACCTGACCACCAATCCCAACCTGCGGGACCGCGAAGCGCAGCGGCAGGATATCTTCCGCGTCGTCGGCGGTGCCGATCTGCATCTGGGCGACCATGTCCGCGTGTATGGCGAACTGGCGCATGCCGGCATGTCGGGCCGCAATCTGGGCGCGAAGGCCGGACAGCTGCACAACGACCTGGTGGTGCAGCAGAGCTTCGTCGACCTGAAGGCGACGGTGGCGAACGTCGATGTCGGCGTGCGCTATGGCCGGCAGACGTTTGCCGACGGCCCGAACCTGATGGTCGTGCCGCGCGACAACAACACGATCTTCTTCGTCTATAACGGCGTTCGCGCGTGGGCGAAGGGCGACACGATCCGCGGCGACGTGTTCGATTTCAAGACGACCCGGCTGGGCGTTGGCGGCACGCGCGACGACATCGTCGACGACAATCGCCGCTTCTCGGGCGCGACTGCCGGGTTCGTGCTGCCCAAGACGTTCCTCGGTGGATCGAACCTGTATTTCGATCCGTTCGTCTGGCGGCTTCGCAACAGCGCTGCCGTATGGGGCGGGCGGACCGCAGAGGAAGTCCGCAAGTTCTACGGCCTGCATCTCTATGGCGACACCGGCCCGATCAATCTCGACTGGACGGTCAATTACCAGGGAGGCGAGTTCGACAACCGCCCGATCTCGGCCTGGCTGATCCTGATGCAGCAGATGTACAAGGTCGGCAAATCGAAGACCGCGCCGCGCGTCGGCTTCCACTTCGATTACGCCAGCGGCGGCGGTTCCTATGGCAACGGTACGTTGAAGACCTCGCTCGCGCCGTTCGGCAACAACATCTACTACAGCTATCAGCTCTATTCGACGCCGACCAACCTGTTCGCGTTCGCGCCGAGCGTGCAGTTGCAGCCGACTGCCAAACTGCGGCTGGCCGGCGAGTATCAGCTGTCGTGGCGCGACAGCCTGAACGACGCGGTATACCGCGCCAACGGACAGGCGTTTGCCGGCACGCAGCTGGGCAATTCGCGCAAGATCGCCGACACGATCCGGTTTCAGGCAATCTATACGGTCAGCCCGAGGGTCAGCCTGACGGCGCGCTACGAGCATCTGATCGCCGGCCCGGCGCTGACCGATGCGAACTATAAAAGCTCCGACTTCGTGGCCGGCTGGGTCAGCTTCCGCTTCTAGTTCCCTGGAGCAACCTCGCGCCCCGGCGGATTCCGCCGGGGCGTTTTTTGTATTCCGATCCGAAGGGCCTGCCGATGTCCCCCGCCGTTCATGCCGCAGCGCGCGCGCTGCTTGCCGATCCGCTGACCAATAAGGGCACGGCCTTTACCGAGGCCGAGCGCGAGCAGTTTGGGCTGCACGGGCTGCTGCCCCCGCATGTCGGCACGCTCGACAGCCAGATCGAGCGGCGGCGCAAGGCGCTGGCCGGGATGCCGGACGATTTTCATCGCTATTCCTTCCTGCGCGAATTGCAGGATTCGAACGAGATCCTGTTCCACGCGCTGGTCCAGCGCGACCTGCCCGCGATGCTGCCGCTGGTCTATACCCCGACCGTCGGCGAGGGATGCGAGCGGTTCAGCGAGATCTGGCGGCGGCCGCGCGGGCTGTTCCTGTCATGGCCGAACCGGCACCGCATCGCCGACATCCTCGCCGACCCCGCGCTCGACCGGGTAAAGGTGATCGTGGTGAGCGATGGCGAACGCATCCTCGGCCTTGGCGATCAGGGCGCGGGCGGCATGGGCATCCCGATCGGGAAGCTGGCGCTCTACACCGCCTGTGCCGGCATCCATCCGGCGGAAGTGCTGCCGATCCTGCTCGACGTGGGCACCGACAATGCCGAACGGCGCGACGATCCGCTGTATGTCGGCTGGCGCAATCCGCGCATTCGTGGGGCCGAATATGACGCGTTCGTCGAGGATTTCGTGAGCGCGGTCGCCGAGCGCTTCCCCGGCGTGCTGCTGCAATGGGAGGATTTCGCCGGGCACAACGCCTACAAGCTGCTGGAGCGGTATCGGGACCGGCTGTTGAGCTTCAACGACGATATCCAGGGGACCGCCGCCACCGCCGTCGGCACGCTGCTGTCGGCGATCGAGCGGACCGGCACGCTGCTGACCGAGCAGCGCATCCTGCTGTTCGGGGCGGGGGCGGCCGGATGCGGCATCGCCGACATGCTGTTGCAGGCGCTGCAGGCAGAGGGGCTGGACGAGGCGCAGGTGCGGCAGCGCCTCTGGGCGGTCGATCGCTACGGGTTGATCCTGTCCGACATGGACGATCTGTCGCCGGCACAGCGCGAACTGGCCCGCGATCCCGACGACGTCGCGGCGTGGACGCGGACGACCCACGGCACGATCGACCTGTTCGATACCGTCGCCAACGTCCATCCGACCGTGCTGATCGGTGCGTCGGGCCAGCATGGGGCATTCAACGAGGCGGTGATCCGCACCATGGCGCAGGCGATCGAGCAGCCGGTGATCTTTCCACTGTCCAACCCGGTGTCGCGGGCGGAGGCGCATCCCGACGACCTGCATCGCTGGAGTGCCGGTCGCGCGCTGATCGGCACCGGCAGCCCGTTCGGGGTGGCCGGCGTCACCCAGGTCAACAACGTCTATATCTTTCCGGGCGTCGGGCTGGGTGCTATCGCGGCGGGCGCGACGAAGATCACTGACACGATGTTCATGGCCGCCGCACGAGCGCTGGGCGCGATGGGGGGTGAAGACACGTTGCTGCCGCCGATCGAGCGGCTTCGCGACGTGGCGCTCGACATCGCCGTGGTCGTGGCCGAGCAGGCCGTCCGCGATGGCGTCGCGGCCAAGGGGGCGGCAACCGATCGCGACGCGATCGCGGCCCAGATGTGGACACCGACCTACTGACCGGTCGGGAACCCGGCCGCCCGCATCGGCTTTCGCTTTCCTGTCGACACCGTCCAGCGCCGGTTCACCTGCTCCAGCGCAGAACCGGGACAGAGAGGAACCGATATGAAGTTGATGCAGATCTTTGCCGGGGTCGGCCTGACATTGGCCGGGCTGACCGCCGTGCCCGCCATGGCCGACGCGCACCCGCGCCACCATGCGCAGCGCTATGACGATGGTCCACGCGCCCGCGATCAGGACCGCCGCCGCTGGGACGACCGCCGTCAGTGGGACAATCGTCGTGGCTGGAACGACCGGCGCGGTCGGGACGATCGCCGCGCATGGAACGACCGCGGCCGATGGGACGATCGTCGCGGGGACGGTCGCCGCGATCGTTCGGGCTATCGCGGCGAACGGATCATCCATGGCGGATCGCGCGAAGCCGCCGCGATGGGGGTCCAGTATCGCGGCCCCTGCCGCTACGTGATCCGCAACGGCCGCGAAGTTTGCGGATAAGCGACCGACCCCTTCCGGCGACGCCGGAAGGGGTTATTTTTTGGGCGTGACCCAGACCGATACCGGCACCACGACCTTGCCCGGCGCAGGCTTGCCGACATCGACGCGGTCGGCGGTGACCAGTTCGCCGGTTTCGAGATTAAACGATGCCCATGGCTTGGGCATGCGGCCGAAGGTCATCTTCTGGATCGGCTGGCCGGTGGTCGAATTCATGATCGTTGCAGTGACAGGCATGGGCGGCGGGTAGCCCCTGCCCCGCCCGTCTGTCCAGTTCAGAAACGCACGTCCCAGCCCAGCGTGAACGTCCGACCGCGCCCTGCGAAGAAGGCGAAGTTGTCGGTCGGAAGCCGGGTATCGCTGTTATAATCGATATAGAAGCGATCGAAGATGTTCTGCGCGCTCAGCGTCACGCCGCCGAACCTGGTCTGATACCGGAGTTGCGCGTCGGTCACGTCATATCCGCCGAAATTATTGTCGGGGTTCGGGTTCGCCTTTCCCCGGAACGTCCGCGACAGGTAGAATTGCGTCTGGACGCGCGCAGTGAGCGGACCGTGCACGACATCGGCGGCAAGGTTCAGCCGATCGGGCGAGATGTTGGTGCCGTCGAGATCGGTGTCGACCACGCCGTCGCCGGGTGCGCGGTCGCTGTCATAGCGGCCGAGGATATGGGCATAGCCGGTCGAGACGCGCAGCCCTGGTAGCGGGGTCTGTACGGCGAGGCTGACCTCCAACCCCTCGATCTCGACGCGCTGGCGCTGGACCTCGAAAATGCCGTTGCCCTGCGCGATCAGCAACTGGCCGCGATCGCTCGACGACCAGAAATAGGTGGTGCTGGCGTCGAGCGGCCCGCGCTTCACCTCGACGCCGACCTCGCGGTTGTTCGATACGACCGGCTGGATATCGAGGAAGCCGTCGAGGCGGACATTGGGCGTCGAGATAGCGCGGGTGATGCGGCCGATATCGGCCATGGTGAAGCCCTGTGCATAGCTGGCATAGGCGCGAACGCCGGTGACGGGTTCGAAGATCGCCCCGCCGTTAAACAGCAGGTCGCTGAATTTCGGGCTACCGCCGGTCACCGCGACCCCGCCATACGTCGCGACGTTGCGCCCGTCATAGGTGTTCGACGCAAGCGTGCGGAAATCGTCGATGCGGACCCGCACATTTTCCCAGCGCGCCCCGCCGGCCAGCCGGACGACCCCGTCGAACAGCTTCAGATTGGCTTGGGCAAACGGAGCGAGGCTGCGAAAATCGGCGGGCGGGACCCAGATGCGGTTCGTCGCGATCAACCGCTGCTCGGTCCGGTCTATCAGGGCGTCGAAGCCGATCGTCGCGACCAGTGCCTCAAAACCCGGCACGGCGCGCTCGTAGCTGAGCTTCGCTCCCAATTTGCGCGAGCGGTTTTCCGACTGGTCGAACAACGTCCCGACCGGCGCCAGTGCCGGGTCCTGAAAGGTCGGAGTGAAGGTCACTTCCCCGCCAAAGGTGTCGTGCGTGCGGTTGAAGAAGAACTGGGTGACGAGATTGCCCCCGAACAGGTCGCTGTCGGAATAGGACAGCGACAATGCCTCGGCCCGGTTGGCGGCCGGCTTGCCGGGCGGCGTCCCGCGTACCGCACTGGTCGGCAGGCCGGTACGACGGTTGCCGGCGATCGCGATATAATCGCCGTCGCCGTTCAGTTCGTAGCGATTGGCGATCAGGTCGAGCCGCCCGGTCGCGCCGACCGCGAGCCCCAGCCGCGCGAAAAAATCGGTCGCGCGCGAATCCTGCGTTTCGCCCTGCGTCAGGTTGACGCCGATCCGCCGGTCGCGCGCGTCGTAGAATGCGCCACGCCGTTCGTAACTGGCCCCGAATGTCGCGTCGAACCGCCCGGCCTTATACTGGACCAGCCCGGCCGCTTTGCCGCCAGAGCCGTCCTTGTCGAAGTCGTCGGCGGTCGTCGCCTGCACCAGCGCCCGGCCGCTGACGCCCTCTTCGCGCGGTGCGCCGACCGTCACCTGGTTCACGATGCCGCCGGTGCCGCCGACACCCTGCAACGCGTTCGAACCATAGATCAGTTCGACCCGATCGATGAAGAAGCCATCGATGGTAAAGCCGTCGCGGCTGCCATCGCGCAGCGGCGTCGTCTGCGGGATGCCATTGATCGCATAGAGCGGCGAACGACCGCGCAGCGTCTCCCCCGCGCCCGATAATTTGCCGCGTGTCGGCGAAAAGCTGGGCGTCAGCGTGGCGACGGCATCGGTGATGCTGCCCGACAGCGCGATCTGCTGGTCGAGCGCCTGCTTGTCGATCAGGTCGATGGTCAGCGGCAACGCATTGGGCGGCAGGATGGTGCGGGCGGCGGTGATGACGATCTCGTCGTCGACCGGTCGCGCGGCGGTCGTGGCCGCTTCCGGTCCCGCTTCCTGTGCGATCACCGGCTGCGGCACCAGTGCGAGCGCCGCCCCGATCATCCAGCGCGAACGCCGCGTTTCCGACACCATCATCATTTCCCCCGCGCAACAATTGACCTCATCTTGCGCGGCCGCTATCGCGATCAATTATCAATAGCAAGCGCAGATGAGCGAACCATCGATGATCCGCACCGTATTGTTCCAGCTTCACTGGTTCCTCGGGATCACCGCCGGGCTGGTGCTGGCGGTGATGGGCGTGACCGGCGCGTCGCTCAGCTTCGAGCCGGAAATCCTCGCCGCGCTGAACCGGGACCAGCCGGTTGCCGCCGGTGCGCGGCTGTCGGGGCCGATGCTGGCGGAGCGGTTTGTGGTGCAGCGGCCCGGCGCGACGATCACCCGGCTGACCGTGCCCGCCACGTCGAGCGAACCGACGCTGGTCGGCTATACGCTGCCCGGATCGAAGGAGCGGCATGTCGAACGGATCGATCCGGCGACCGGGCGGCTGGCCGGCGCGCTCCGGGGAAGCGCAGTGTTCGAGGTGATGGAGGACCTGCACCGTTGGCTGGCGCTGCCCGACGACGGCGACGGTATCGGTCGGCAGATTACCGGTTTCTCGGCGATCGCGTTGATCTATTTCGCGCTTTCCGGCCTGTATCTGCGCTGGCCGAAACGCCCGCTCGACTGGCGCAACTGGTTCGTGCTCGATCTGCGCAAGACCGGGCGCAACCTCTACCGTGCGCTCCACGCCGTAATCGGCGGCTGGGTGCTGGTCTTCTACCTCCTCAGCGGGCTGACCGGGCTATGGTGGTCCTATGACTGGTATCGCGACGGGGTGAAGGCGATGCTGGTCGCGCAGGTCGCCGAGCGCAAGCCGGTCAAGGGCGCGAAGGCCGACCTTTCGCTGGCATGGTCGGGGTTCGAACGCGCGACCGAAGGCCGCCGGTACGACCGCATCGTCGCCAGCGTCCGCGACAACCAGGTGCAGTTCCGCGCGAAACTGCCCGGCGCGCGGCACGATCGGGTCACCGACGAACTCACCATCGACGGAACCAGCGGCGCGGTGCTGTCGGCAACGCCCTATGCCATGCGGACCGTCGGCGAGGATATCGTCACCAGCGTCTATGAACTGCATCGTGGTGCCTATTTCGGGGTCGCCGGGCGTATCGCGGTCCTGCTCGCCAGCCTGTCGATGCCGCTGTTCACCATCACCGGCTTCCTGCTCTATTTCGCACGACGGCGGCGCAAGGCGGCGCTGGCGGCGGTCGTCGGCGATACGCCCGACCGGCCGGTCGCGGAGGCGACGACGCTGGTCGCCTATGCCAGCCAGACCGGATCGGCCGAACGGCTCGCCCGGTTGACCGCCGAGGCGCTGCCCGCCGCCGCCGCGCTGCCGATCGCCGCGCTCGACGATGCGGCGCTGGCGCGGGTGAAGCGGCTATTCGTGATCGCGAGCACTTATGGCGAAGGCGAACCGCCGGACAATTCGCGTGGTTTCGCGCGCGCGCTCGATCGCGCTGCCCCCGATCTGTCGCACCTCGAATATGCGGTGATGGCGCTGGGCGACCGCGAATATGCCGAGTTCTGCGCGTTCGGCCACCGGGTCGATCGCTGGCTGCACGACAGCGGCGCGACCCGGCTGTTCGATGCGGTGGAGGCCGATGGCGAGGATGCCGATGCGCAGCGCCATTGGCAACGGCAGCTGGCGGGTCTGGGCGCGCGGACCGATCAGCCCGACTGGGCACCGGCGGCGATGGGCGAATGGCGGCTGGTCGAACGGCGACTGCTCAATCCGGGCAGCAGCGGCGGGGAGGCATGGCATGTCGCGCTGGAACCGATCGGCGCGACCGTCGACTGGATGCCGGGCGATATCGTCGAGGTCGTGCCGCAGCAGGATGCCCGCAGGGTCGATGCCTTTCTGAACGCAGCGGGGATCGCGGATACGCCGGAGATGCGGGCGTTGCTGATGACGCGGATCCTTCCCGACGCGGCGGATGCCGATGTCGCGACACTCAAGCCGATCGGGCACCGCGAATATTCGATCGCATCGATCGCGGCATCGGGCCGGGTCGAATTGATCGTGCGGCGCTGTCCCGCCGCCGATGGCTATGACGGGCTGGGATCGGGGTGGCTGTGCCACGGCGCGCCGCTGGGCGGGACGATCGCGGCGCGGGTCCGGGCGAACCCCGCCTTCCATCCGCCACGCGACGCGGCAACGCCGCTGGTGCTGATCGGCAACGGCACCGGGCTGGCCGGGCTGCTCGCCCATGTGCGGCATCGCGCGGTACAGGGTGGCGGGCCGGTCTCGCTCTATTGGGGCGAGCGACAGGCGGCACAGGACGATTTCCACGCAGTCGAGCGGCAGGCGCTGGCCGACCGGGGCGTAGTGACGCGGTCGATCACGACCTGGTCCCGCGATCCGGGCGGCCATCGCTATGTGCAGGACGCGGTCGCGGCGGACGCGCCGGCGATCGCCGAGGCGGTTGCCGCCCGAGCGACGATCTATGTCTGTGGCAGCGTGCAAGGCATGGCACCGGCGGTCCATGCCGCGCTGGCGACGATCCTCGGCGAGACGGCGATCGAGGCGATGCTGGACGAAGGACGCTATCGCCGCGACATCTACTGATCGTCGGTCAGTGGCGATGCTCGCGGCGCAACCGGTAGCGGCCATCGGCATAGTCATCGAACAACCCGGTGATCGCGGGATGGTCGACCGGCTCCTCGCTGTCGTCGGCGATCAGATTCTGCTGGCTGACATAGGCGACATAGCTTGCCTCGGCATTCTCGGCGAGCAGGTGGTAGAAGGGCTGGTCCTTGCGCGGGCGTGCTTCGGCGGGGATCGACTGATACCATTCCTCGCTGTTGGCGAAGATCGGGTCGATATCGAAGACGACCCCGCGAAAGTCGAACAGACGGTGGCGCACGACGTCGCCGATCGAAAAACGGGCATGGGCGACCGGCGGCAACGGCGTGCCGCGGTCGAGCGAGGGGGAGGACGGGGCCTTCATGCGAAATAATCTAGGTCCGATGTGCGATTGCAGCAAGGAGGCGCTTGCAAGTCGCGAATCCTTGGGCTAACCGGCCTCCCTCGCTGACCACCGTGCCGCGCTGACCTGCGGCATGGAGCGAGAAACCTCTGCGGAGAGGTGGCAGAGTGGTCGATTGTACCGCACTCGAAATGCGGCGTGCCTTAACGGGTACCGAGGGTTCGAATCCCTCCCTCTCCGCCAGATACCCTCCGCGCGCAGCGCGTCGCGATGAAGCCGCCCGGATGGGCAGCGCTTCCTTTCCTGCCCATCGTCTGTCCGTCGCGCCGCGCGTTTGGAGTTGATCCGACCGCCAGTGTCTGTCGCTTGCCACGCCGATCGCCCGCGATGGCTTCCGGGTCGGCGAAGCGTCGCGATCCGACAGGTGACCAAAAGTTCATGCCATGCTCACCGCCCCGCCCGAACGGCGGCGCTAAGCGGCGGGGCATGGCCGTAACGTACGGCCGGTGCAGCCAGGGTCGACCGTGTGAGCAAGCCGATTTTCTTCGATCCGACCGGGCGTCGCGGTGTGTGGGCACGGCGGAGCGTGGCGTTGCTGATCCTTGTGGTCATCGGCGCCGCGGTGGCGTTCGCAACGACGCTGGTGGCGACGCCGCGCACGCTGGGCATTCCCCTGCCCTTTGCCCGGCGCCATGGCGAGGCGTTCGCACCGCGCAGCGATACGACGGGGCGGCATGGGCGGTGGTTGCCGCACGCTACCTCGCCCAAGACCGGCGGCACGCCGCTGACGATCGGTTTCTATTCCCCCGATACGGCAGGCGGGATCGCGTCGTTGCAGCGGCACCTCGCCACGCTCGATTGGGTCGTGCCCGCCTATGTCAGCGTGGTCGGTACACAATTGCACGCGATCGACGATCCGCGGCTGGAGCAGGTGCTCGCCGGAGCGCGCCATGCCCCGAAATTGTTGCCGATGGTGCAGAATTTGACCGATTCCGACTGGGACGGCGCGGGTGCGGCGCAGATGCTGGCCGATCCGACGGCGCGCAAGGCATTGATCGACCAGCTGGTCGCGTTCGTGAAGGCGCGCCATGCCGCCGGGCTGGTGATGGATTATGAAAGCCTGCCCGCCGCCGCCGTTGCGCGCTATCCGGCGTTTCTCGCGCAGTTGAACGCGGCGCTTCCCAAGGACGCGGTGCTGGCGGTGACGGCACCGGCGGGCGATCCCGACTGGCGGCTGGCCGACCTTGCCCGTGCCACCGACCGCGTCATCCTGATGGCCTATGACGAACATTGGGAAAGCGGATCGGCGGGGCCGATCGCGTCGCAGCCATGGTTCGTGGGTCAGGTCGAAAGCGCGTTGCGGCAGGTCGGTCGCGACAAGCTGGTCGTGGCGCTCGGCAGCTATGCCTATGACTGGCATGACGGCAGCGCCGACGCGCTGTCGATCGAGGAGGCGTGGCTGGCCGCGCATGATTCCTCGGCGACGGTCGGGTTCGACCGCGCCAGCGGCAATGCCGGCTTCGCCTATCAGGACGAACGTGGCAGCCAGCACAAGGTGTGGATGCTGGATGCGGCGACCAGCTGGAACCAGATGGCGGCGCTGCGGCGGATGGGGATCGATGCGGTCGCGATGTGGCGGCTGGGCAGCGAGGATGCCGGGTTCTGGAACGACCTGACCGCCTATCGCACCACCGACCGCGTGCCGCGCATCACGCAGCTGCAATCGGCGCTGAACGTCGATGTCGAGGGGAGCGGCGAAGTGCTGCGCATCACCGCGCGGCCGACGCCGGGACAGCGCAGCGTCACCTTCGATCGCAACGGCATGATCGCCAACGAAGCCTATGCCGCACTGCCAACACCCTATGTCGTGCAGCGCGCCGGTGCCGCCGATCCGAAGGCGATCGCGCTGACCTTCGACGATGGACCCGACGCGACGTGGACGCCGCCGATCCTCGACGCGCTGGAGGCGGCGCATGTCCCGGCGACCTTCTTCGTCGTCGGGGAAAATGCGATCGAGCATCCCGGGCTGTTGCAGCGGATCGTGCGCGACGGCGACGAGATCGGGAACCACAGCTATACCCATCCCAATCTGGCGACGACCGGCGAGCGGACGACGACGCTGGAGCTGAACGCCACGCAGCGGCTGATCGAGGCGTATACGGGCCGGTCGACGACGCTGTTCCGCGCGCCCTATTTCGGGGATGCCGAGCCGACGACGATGGACGAGATCGCGCCCGCGCTGCTGGCGCAGGATCTGGGCTATACGGTGGTCGGGCTGCACGTCGATCCCAATGACTGGCAACGGCCGGGCACCGGTGCGATCGTCCGACAGGTAGTCGAGCAGGTCGAGGACGCCAGCGCCGACAGTTCGCGCAACGTCGTGCTGCTGCACGATGGCGGCGGCGACCGGGCGCAGACGGTGGCGGCGCTGCCCCGGATCATCGCGATCCTGCGGGCCAAGGGCTATCACTTCGTCACCACCTCCGCGCTGGTCGGTGTGCCGCGCGCCGTTGCGATGCCGGTGGTGGCCGGGCGCGATCTGGCGGCGGTGCGGACCGACGTCGCGATCTTCATCGTTATCGCCGCGATCTCGGTGCTGCTGGCATGGCTGTTCTACCTCGCCATCGCGCTGGGCATGGCGCGGGCGGTGCTGATGGCCGGGCTGGCATGGTTCCAGTCGCGGCGCGAACGGCCGACGCCGCCGGTGTTCCAGCCGAGCGTCACGGTCATCATCCCGGCGTACAACGAGGAGCGGGTGATCGCCGATTCGGTCGCGCGGGTGTTGGCCAGCGACTATCCGGGCCTGCACGTCATCGTTGCCGATGACGGGTCGAGGGACGGGACGAGCGCGGTGGTCCGTGCCCGGTTCGACGACGATCCGCGCGTCACGCTGCTGACGCTGGTCAATGGCGGCAAGGCAGCGGCGCTCAACCGGGCGCTGTTGCAGGCCGAGGGCGAGGTAATCATCGCGCTCGACGCCGATACCCAGTTCGAGACGACGACGATCGCCCGGCTGGCGCGGTGGTTCGAGGACCCGGCGCTGGGTGCGGTCGCAGGTGACGCGCGGGTGGGCAACCGGGTCAATCTGGTCACGCGCTGGCAGGCGGTCGAGTATATCACGGCGCAGAACCTCGAGCGTCGCGCGCTGGCCGGGTTCGATGCGATGACGGTCGTACCGGGCGCGGTCGGCGCATGGCGGCGCGCGGCGCTGGATGCGGTCGGCGGCTATCCCGAAGATACGCTGGCCGAGGATCAGGACCTGACCATCGCCATCCAGCGCGCCGGGTGGCGCGTCACCTACGACCCCAATGCCGTTGCGTGGACCGAGGCGCCGGAGACGTTCAAGGCATTGGCGAAACAACGCTATCGCTGGGCATTCGGGACGCTGCAATGCCTGTGGAAGCACCGCGCGATCCTGCGCACCGGCAAACCCGCGGGACTGGCGCGGATCGGCCTGCCGCAGGCATGGCTGTTCCAGATCGCGTTCGCTGCGGTCTCTCCGCTGATCGATCTGGCGCTGCTGCTGTCGATCGTCGGTACGGCGGTGCGGGTGGCGCAGCATGGCTGGGCACAGACCAGCGGCGACGTGTCGCAAATGGGACTCTACTGGCTGTGCTTCACCGCGATCGACGTGGCGTGCGGCTGGGTCGCCTATCGGCTGGACGGGAGCAAGGCCCGCTATCCCGCACATCTGCTGGTCGCGCAGCGGCTGGTCTATCGCCAGATCATGTACTGGGTCGTCCTGCGCGCGATCGCGTCGGCGATCGGCGGGTTCGTGGTCGGTTGGGGCAAGCTGGAGCGGACCGGGAGCGTGCAGGCGGCGGCGTGAGCCGTCGGTGGGCGGGTCAGAACGGCAGTTTGACGCGAAACATCATCCGCTGGCTGGTCACGCCACCAGCAAGCTCCGCGCTTTCAAGTTCCGCTGCACCCGTCACCGTGTCGAACAACGTCGTCTCGGCTTTCTGTTCTTGCTCGAAACCTGAGTCCACGAACGGTTTAAGACGGTAGCGCGATTCATCGCTTCGTCCACAGACAAGGATCTCGTCGACGGAGCAACGATCGCAATCGTGTTGCTGTAACGAGGGCTTGAGTTCGATGTCGGGCGGTGGTGCCGCGGCAAGTTGCACGAGCATCATCGCAAGCCGCATCGCGTTCTCCTTCGTCCTGAAGAACGTCCTTGCCAAATGCGGCGCGGACAAGGCGTCGGCCGTTACGCGATCGTCATCCGCACGATCAGGCCGGGGGCGTTGTCGTCGAGCGCCAGCGTACCGCCATGCAAATGCGCGACCGCTGCGACCAGCGACAGCCCCAGCCCCGCCCCACTCTCAGCCCGCGCCGCATCCAGTCGACCGAAACGTTGCAACGCTTCGGCGCGACGGTCAGGCGGAATACCGGGACCGTCGTCGCTGACCGCGATCACAACCGGATCACCTTTGGTCAGCGATATGCGGATCGTCCCCTGCCCGTATTTCAGTGCGTTATCGATCAGGTTTGCCACCGCCTGTCCAATCATCTCGCGGTGGGCGGAAACCGTCACCGGCTCGGGCGCGTCGACCACGATCGCCAGCCCGCAGTCCTCGGCCAGCGGTTCGAACAGGTCGGCGACGTCCGTCAGCAGCGCGGACAGGTCGACCGCGACAAAGGCATCGCGGCCGATCCCCGCCTCGGCACGCGTGATGCGCAGGGCGGTGTCGAGCATACCGAGCAACCGGTCGCCCTCGTCCATCGCGCGCAGCACCGCGATCCGGCCGTCTTCGGTATCGGCGGCGGCCAACGCCCGTTCCAGCGTCGCGCGCAGCCGCGTCAGCGGCGATCGGAGGTCGTGGGCCAGGGCGTCGGTCGCCATCTTCAATTCGCCGACCAGCATCGCGATCCGGTCGAGCATGGCGTTGACCGACTGTCCGAGCTTGTCGAACGCGTCGCGCCCGCCCGGCAAGGCGACGCGCCGGTCGAGATCGCCGGCGGTGACCGCCGCGACGGTATCGACGGTGCGCCACAGCCGCCGGGCGATGATCCGCGCCGCGACCCATCCGGCAAGGGCGGCGAGCGCGAGCGCGACAATCATCGCGGCGACCATCGCCATTTCCATGGCACCGACAAAGGCCCGTTCGCCCTCGATCACATGGCCGGTCAGCAGCCGGGTGCCGTCAGGCAGGACGGTCCCGATCACCCGCATCGATTCGGGCCGGTCGCGACGGACGCGGAACAGTTCGATGGTGGCGGGCGATCCGGGGGACACGTTGGGCGGCCACGCCGCGACATTCCCGGCCAGCGGCGTACCGTCGCGCGCCGTCACCAGCACCACCGACAAAGGCCGGTCGCTGCGGTCGAGCCGCAATTCGACCGCCGCCCGCAAGCCCGGCACGCCCCGCGCCGCCCATGCCTCCAGCAGGGTTGCGCGCAGCCGTTGCGCTTCTTGCGTGGCGCTGGCGGTCAGGCGGGTTTCGGTGATCGTCCGCACCGTCAGCAGCGTCACCGCCGCCCCGGCCAGTTGCAGCGCAAAGACCAAGGCGGCAAATCGCAGCGTCGCCGACCGGGTGAGCAGCCTCAGGGTTCGACCCCCAGCTTATAGCCCGACCCGCGCACGGTATGCAGCAGGCGACGCGGCTCGCCATCGTCGATCTTGCGGCGCAGACGGCTGATATGCACGTCGGTCACGTTGCTGCCCGGATCGAAGTGATAGTCCCAGACGCCCTCCAGCAACATGGTCCGCGTCACCACCTGTCCGGCATGGCGCAGCAGATATTCGAGCAGCCGGAATTCCCGCGGTTGCAGGTCGATGACCCGCGCGCCGCGCCGCACCCGGCGTGCCAGCAGGTCCATCGTCAGATCATCGCAGGTCAGCATCGTTTCGGCCGCCGGCGCACCGGCCGGCTGCCGCCGGGTCAGCAGCCGCACCCGCGCCAGCAATTCGGCAAAGACGAACGGTTTGGTCAGATAATCGTCGGCCCCCTGCGTCAGCCCCGCCACCCGGTCGTCGGGCGATCCCATCGCCGACAGGATCAGCACCGGCGTCGTCACGCCGGCGGCGCGCATCGCCGCAATCGTCGCCATCCCGTCCATCTGCGGCAGCATCCGGTCCATGACGATACAGTCATACCCGCCGTCGATCGCGTGGAATAATCCGTCGCGCCCATTGGCGGCACGATCGACCACGAACCCCGCTTCGGTCAGCCCCTTGCCGATATAGGCTGCGGTCTCTTCATCGTCCTCGACGGTCAGGATCTTCACGTGACGCCACCTCCGGCGGTCGCAATATCAGCGAGTGGGCACCGACGTCACCCCTTGCCGCGACATGCAAGAGAACGGGACCGGCAGCGAGGTTCCACATGTCGGCAGAGGCTGGCGCATGGCCCGCGACGGCGTCGACGACGTCGCCGACCCGCAAGCCCGACCGCGCCGCCATGCCATCGGTGCGCAGACTGGTAACGACCCAGCCATCGGGCAGGCTGTGTGGGGCAAGGGTCGCGCCGTCCGCGGCGAAGGTCCCGCCATCCACAGCGACGCCGCGCCATCCGGCGATCAGCACCGCGCAGGCGACCAGTCCGCGCAGCGTCATGCCGCGGACGATAGCGAAACGAGGTGCGTCGTGAACCGGCATCCTGCGACTCCTCTACGCAGACCCTGCACGGCGCGACCCGACCGGACGATGGGCAGCAGATGACGATGCGGTCATGTTGCGATTGACACGGGCGCGGCGGCATGGCGGTGATGCGGTCATGCAGCCACCTCGATCGCGCCCGCCGCGGCGCATCACCATCGTCGACGTCGCCCGTCATGCCGCCGTATCGACCAAGACCGTATCGCGCGTGCTGAACGGCGAGCCGCACGTCACCGACGCGGTGCGCGACCGGGTGCGCGAAGCGGTTCGCACGCTCGACTATCATCCCAACATCATGGCGCAGGGATTGGCGCGGCAACGGTCGCATCTGATCGGGCTGGTCTATGAAAATCCCTCGCCCAGCTATGTCGTCGACCTGCAGATGGGGGTGCTGGATCGATTGCGCGGCGAACGGTATCGGCTGGTGGTGCTGCCGGTCCGTTCGGTCACCGACCATGCCGACGAGGTCGTCGGGCTGCTGCGATCGGCGGCGGTCGACGGCGTGGTGCTGGCCCCGCCGGCATCGGACAGCCGCCGCATCCTCGACGAACTGACCGCGATCGGCATGCCCTTTGCCCGGATCGCGCCGACCCGCTGGCCCGAACTGACCCCCGGCGTGGTCGTCGACGACGTCGTCGCAGCGTGCGAGGTCGCGGCACTCGTCCTGAAGCAGGGGCACCGGCGGATCGGCATCATCAAGGGCGATCCGACCCATGCCGCCGCCGAGGCGCGCATGGCGGGCTATGCCAAGGCATTCGCCGCCGCCGGCCAGTCGATCGATCCCGATCTGGTGCTCGATGGACTGTTCACGTTCGATTCCGGGTTCGCGGCGGCGCAGACGCTACTCGCGCGGCCCGACCGGCCGACCGCGATCCTTGCGCAGAATGACGACATGGCGGTCGGTGCGCTGATGGCCGCGCGAGAGGCCGGGATCGATGTGCCGGGCGACCTGTCGATCGTCGGTTTCGACGATTCCGAAATCGCGCGCATCACCTGGCCCCGGATCACCACGATGCGCCAGCCGGTGTTCGACATGGCGGTCAGCGCGACCACCCTGTTGCTCGACCAGCTGGGCGGTGCACAGGTGCCAGCCAACGTCGCGCACGAACATCATCTGGTCGAACGCGATTCACTCGCGGCCGCACCGGGCCCCTAGAGTCCGATGACATCAAGCTGACCCATATCCTGCGTTAACGAGGTAGTTGCGGCATTCTGCGGCGGAGAAGGCATCGAGAAGCGTGCCGACGCGTC